>PMZX01000383.1 GCA_003170035.1 Myxococcales bacterium
CAAGGGCGCGCGGCGCGCTCCGGCCTTCGAGATCGAGGCCACCGGCTCGCAGGAGACGCGCGGCCTGGTGCTGCTGTCCTCGGCCAGTGCCGACGAGGAAGCACAAGAGTCAGACGAGATNNCAATACCTGGTAAGCGGCCTGCGTGGCGACGCCGACCGTTCGCGCGACCGGCGCGTGACCCTGTCCGAAGCCTACGCCTATGCTTACGCGCGCACCGTGGCGGACACGGCCGAAAGCGCCGCCGGCACCCAGCACCCGACGTTCTCTTTCGACCTCAAGGGCAACGCCGATCTGGTGCTCACCGACCTGACCAGTCGACGCGAAGGCCTGTACGTGCCTGCCTCGGCGCCTGCCGGGACGTACTATCTCATCGACGCGAGCGGGTTTATCGCCGCCGAGGTGGTCAAGCCCGCCGACGCCGACCGGCAGATTGCGCTGCCGCCCGGCCGCTACCGCGTGCGCCGCCGGCTGGCTGATCGCCTGCGCATCGGCGAGATCCGCGTGACCGAGGGCCAGCTTCTCACCCTTGATGAATCTCGCCTGCGCGACGCCCCGTTCTCCGACGATCCGGTCAAAGGAGGCCGCCGGGATTCCGATGTCCGGCTCAGCCTCAGTCTGGGCGCCACGGTGCAGGCCTTCTTCGATGCGCCCACCCGCGATGGCCTGTTTCCGCCCACGGGTTTGGTCTCGGCCGAACTGCAGGTGCACAATTTCTTCCGCCGCGGCTGGCTGTGGGCGCTGGACCTTGCCGGTGGCAGCGCCAGCAGTCAGGTCACCCGCCTCGACACACCCCTGCCCTTCCGCTTTTCCGAATTCACCGCCGGCATGTCGCTGGCGACCGAGTGGCCGCTGTGGGGCAACCGCCTGGTTCCCTACGCGGGCCTGCGCCTGGCCTATCTCCTGCTCAGCCGGAAGTTCGAGGATCGGACCATCCCCGACCAGTTCTTCTCCACCTTCTCGCCAGGCCTGGTGGCCGGGATCCGCTACCGGCTTTCCGATAGCTTCGCCGCCCTGGTGCGAGCCCGGGCACACTACCTGCTTTACAACGTCGACGAGAACCGCTCCCTCGGCTACTGGGAGCTTTCCGCAGGAGTCAGCTATGATTTCTAGGAGCAGCGCCATGAAGCCTTTTGCGCCTCTGTTGCTCGCAGCCTCTGCTATCGGCGCCTGCGGCAACTACTCGAACGAGGATCTCGATTTCCAGTTGGCGTTGCCCGAGCAGGGCGATTTGGAGGCCAAGCTTCCGCAAGCCCTCACAACCGACGCCTCGTCGGAATACTACAAGCTGACACGGCAGGTGGTCGCCACCTTCAACGGCTGGGCCACCGCGCTGGTCGGCCTGGTGGACCGCGTGCGCAGTACCTCGCCCACTTCGCGCAACGGGGCCGAGCGCGTCTGGGGTCCATTTGCCGACGACAAACACCCGGGTTGGCAGATTCAGGTGGTGATGGTGCGTGTACCTGACCCCAACGTGCCAGCGCCGGCCTTCAAGATTTCCTACAGTGTCCAGCTCCGCGACACCACCCAGAGCGGCTCCGCCTTCTTTGAGTTCATGACCGGCCAATACGCATCATCGGGCAGCGCCCAAAGGGGCGAGGGCCAGATGCAGCTGCTCGTCCAAGCAGCACGCGACGCCGGCTATCCCGCCGACGATTTCGGCGAACTAGCGAAGCTCGATCTCGACTACCACACGCTCAATTACCCCATCACCGTGACCATGAACATCACGAATGTACCCACGGCGAAGACCCAGAAAGCGAGCTACCAGTACGCCGAGAATGCCGACGGCTCGGGCACCCTAGTCTTCACGTTGACGGCGGACGCGGTCCCAGGCGCGCCCGGGACCACTGCTGACGTCACGTTCACCAGCCGCTGGCTGGGCTCGGGCGCGGGCCGCGCCGATGCGGACCTGTCAAGCGGGAACGTGGCCGTAGGGACCGACTGTTGGGGCACGGACACCGTCGCTGACTACGTGTGGCGCTGGGATGGCCAAGGCGACCTTGGCTCTGCCGATGTCTGCGTCTTTCAGTGATCCCGTCTTCTAGCGACGCTGGCAGCGAGGACAGAAGAAGGTCGAGCGTCCGCTATCCAGCGACCGGCACAGGGTCGCGCCACAAGCGCGACACGGTTCGCGCTCGCGGCCGTATACCAGCAAGGCTGACGCGTTCTCGCCCCTTCGGCCCTCGGAGTCGACGAAGTCGCGCATGCTGGTTCCCCGGTTGGACAGCGCCACCCTGAGCGTGGCCCGAATGGCACGTAGAAGCGCGGCTGCCCGGCCCGTGGCACGGCGAGCGGGCGTGCCGGGATGCAGGCGCGCGCGAAACAGCGCTTCGCAGACATAGATGTTGCCCAGCCCGGCGATGCGTTTCTGATCGAGCAGGAAAGACTTGAGCGGCGCGCGTGAGGCCGCCAACAAGGCGCGCAGCCGAGAGACATCCAGCTCAACCAGGGCATCCGGCCCCAACCCGGCCAGCTCGGGCAAGGCATCGACATCACGACTGGCCGCGACCCAGCCGAACCGGCGCGGATCNNGCCTGCAGGCGCAACCGCCCGCTCATGCCCAGATGAATCAGGACCCCGGCCTGCCCTCGGTCGAGGTCGATGAGAATGTACTTGCCTTTGCGGCGCACCGCCGCGATCCGCGCTGCAACCGATAGTCTCGCAAGGGCGGCTCGATCGATCGGTCGGGCCAGGCGCAAGCCCTTGTTACTGGTCCACACGGCGGAGATCGCGGCNNCGAACGCGTCTGCCAAGCGCGCGAAGTCCGCCACCGACAGCTCCTCGGCTCGCCTAGTTCCCAGAATTTCCGAGCGGGCCAGTGCGCACGCTGCTGCCTCTGCGCCGGCCAATGGCTCCAGCGCCCGCCGCAGCATTTTTCGTCGGGTGGCAAACGCCTGCTTGACCACCTGGGCGAACCGCGCCGGATCGCGTACCGGTGCCAGCGGCGTCAGCCGCGGCCGCAAGCGCAACACAGTCGAGGTGACNNGCCTGCTGCTGCACCGTCACCGACAGCCGGCCGTACACCTTGCTGCCCGGCACCGCTAGCATGCGCTGGGCGAACTCTTTCTGCACCATGAGGATGGCGCGGCCGATCGCCCGGCCACCCGCCGCGGCTTCCGTGATGGCAAAGAGAAGCGGCGACGTGATCTGGTATGGCAAGTTCCCCACCACCACCAGGGGACGGCCTGCCGCGTGCGCCGCCGCCGCAAAATCAAAACCCAGCGCATCGACGCGCTCGACCCGCAGGCCAGGACACGGGCCCAACTCCTGCTCCAGCAGCGCGGCCAGCTCGGCGTCATGCTCGATGGCAATGACCTGGCCGGCGTGCGCGACCAGGCGTCTGGTGAGCGCGCCCAGGCCGGCTCCGATCTCCACCACCACGTCGTCGCTGCCCACTGACGCGGCTGCGACGATGCGCTCCTGCACGCGCGTATCAACCAGGAAGTTTTGCCCCCACGATTTCTTGGCGCGCAGCCCGTGGCTCTGCAGGATCGCGCGCGTCGATCCGGGACTGCGGCTCGGGCTGGGCACCGCGGGCCTCACAGAGGCAGCCCCGGATCCACACTGAGATCCAAGGCCGCCCGATCGCCGCGTTCGAGCGCCCAGGTGCCGGCCTCCGCGATCATGGCGCCATTGTCCGTGCACAACTTGGGCGTGGGGACAAAAAGCCGAAACCCATCTTCTTGAGCGGCCGCGGCCAGCCCCGCCCGTAGCCCGCGGTTGGCCGCGACCCCGCCGCAAACCAGCAGGTCATGCAGACCCTCGCGCTGGAGCGCACGCCGCGACTTGCGCACAAGCACATCGACGACCGCGGCCTGGAAGCTGGCGCAGAAGTCGGGCATCTGCTCTTGCCCCGGCACTCCGCACTCCCTGACCCGCGTCGCCACCGCGGTCTTGAGACCCGAAAACGAGAAGTCGATATCCTCCCTCGCCGGCAGAGCGCGCGGAAACTCAATCGCCTCCGGATTACCCTGGCTTGCCAGGCTATCGATGACCACCCCGCCCGGATAGCCCAGGCCCAGCAACTTCGCCACCTTGTCAAAGGCCTCGCCGGCCGCATCGTCGCGCGTGGCCCCGAGTGACTTCACCCGTCTCGGCCCGTCCACCCGCAGAAGCAGCGTGTGTCCTCCCGACACCAGGAGAGCAAGGTGAGGGAAGGCCGGCGGCGCCGGGTTGCCGGGGTGGTCGAGAAACACGGCGGCCAGGTGCCCAGCCAGGTGATTGACGCCGACCACCGGCTTGGAGAGGGCGTAGGCCAGCGCCTTGCCCATTTCCACGCCCACCAGCAACGGTCCCACCAGGCCGGGCCCGCAGGTCGCCGCGATGCCGTCGAGATCGCGCGGCGCTACGCCCGCCTCCGCGAGAGCCCGGTTCACCACCGGCACCACCGTCGCCAGGTGCTGGCGCGAAGCCACCTCGGGCACCACCCCGCCGTACTCGGCATGCACCAGCACCTGCGAGGCCACGACGTCGGAGCGCACCCGACGGCCGTCCTCAACCACAGCAGCAGCGGTTTCATCGCAGGACGTTTCGATGCCCAGAACCAACATGCCAGGATATTTCTGCGGCGGCCGCTGCTACAAGCTGTCCAGAATCGCGCGCAACTCACGCGCATGGCGGCCGCTGGGCGCAAGCTCCAGATACTTCTTGTACGCGGCCTTGGCCGCCTCTGGGTTTTCCGCCTCCTGTTCTGCCCCACCCAGCACGACGTACGCGTCGGCCAGGTCGGGATTGACCTCGGTCGCCTTCTTCGCCCAAGACCGCGCATCCGCGGCGCGCCCGCGATCGAGTTCAGCTCGGGCCAAAATCACCATGAGGTCAGCTGCCTCGGGCTCGGCTTCGATGGCCGGGCGGCACGCTGCCAACACCACTGTGGCCTTGCCGTTTCCGCCAGCATCGGCTTTGCGGCAACGCTCGCGAAGCTCCCCCACACCTGGCGTGGCAGGGCCAGGCGTGGGCGCCCCAGCGGAAGCCAACTTGGGTTGAGCAACAGGTTCTTGCCTGGCGGCCTGCTTGGCCCCCGCATCCGGCGGCGCTGCGATCCGTTTCTCCGCCACGACCGGACTGGCGGTCGGCGGCGAGCCCGGCGCTTGGTTGCCAGGCAACAAGGATCCCTGATCGACGACCCCTTGGCCTGCCTTGATCGCCGAGGAGACACTGGCGGTCGGGGCTTTCGCTATCGGCACTTCGGTACGAGAGGACGGCAAGGACCGTCTCCCGGTCGGGCCTATCCGCAGGGCCAACACGCCGCCCGCGATGAGCAGGGCGACGACCACCACAAAGAGCGGCCACCGGCGCTCGTGGGGAAGAACGCTCCCATCCAGCGTGTCCAGGGTGGGCCTGGCCCTGATTGCCTGGCCTTCGGTCGAGGCGTCGGATGCCGGCGTAGCCTCGGCCTGCGGGGGTGGGTAGTGAGCCTGCCCGGTCTGAGGCGCTTCGCCGGAGATGCGCGCATCTCCCTGTCCGAACTCTGCGCCAAACGGAGTCGGCTCCTGATGCGGCCCCCCTGCAGCCTGCGGCTCCGGCAGCTTCGCGCCCGTCTCCACACCAGAGGCTGCGGCTAGCCCTGGCTCGCTCTCCGCTGCCGGCTCGCTCTCAGCCCCCTGACCCCAGCCACCCCAATCCATTTCGCGCGCAGGCTCGCCCGCTCGCCTGGCTGCAGATGCGGCGCCCACAGATTGCGCGACATCGCTTGCTCGAAGCCCGAACTCGATGGTCGTCCGCGCCGGCCGGTCGTCGTCATTGCCTGCTGACTTGCGCTTGGAACCCGCCTGGTCCGGCTCGGCAAGGCCCTCCGGTATGGGGAACCCCCGCAGCGTGTCCGGTTTTCCCATGGCGCCCGCTGCAGACGCCGCGGGCTTCGCCGCTGTGGCCGGAGTGGCGTCGACCCCACCCGGCGGAGTGTTGGGCAGCCCCAGTTCCGCGGGCTCGCGCCAGGAGTGCTCGACCACGGCCGAGACCTCGAGCGGCGACGCCGACTCTGCCGCCCTGTCGGCAATGGGCGGCGGAGCGAGCTGACTCGGCGGGGTTGGGGTGGCGCCGTCTGGATCGGGCAAAGCGGCGGGTAGTCTGAGCGTTGTTGGCTTGGGACGAGAAGCCACCTTGTCTGGCGCGACGGTGGCTCGCGGTGCCTCACGCCGTGGCGGAGGCGTATCAAATGAGAACGTCGCGGCGTCGAGGGAGAACGTCTTGAGCGTCTTGCTGGCTTGCTGCTCGCCGCTCGCCCGCACATCGGCAGTCATGGGTCGTTGCTCGGGCGCCGCAATATCCCTCGACCCAGCGGCCTCGGCTTCGGCAAAGAACTGCCTGCCTGCACTCGCCTCGTCTGGAACCGCGCCATCCTCCGCGTTCCCCTCGGCCAGCCAGCGTGCAAGTTCGCTGCTTGGCTCGGCCTCGTCGCGCCGGCCGGCCGGCTCGCGGGCATAGACGATGCCTTGTGCGAAGAGCTTGCTGACCACTGTCAAGGCTTCAAGATCGGGGTAGTCGCTGTCATCAATCGCCGCCAGCAGGCTGCGCGTGCCATCGAACAGCCGAAGGATGCCGTTCATCTCGTCGGGCAGGTCGGCCAACTGCTCGGCCAGCACACGAACATCGACCTCGACCACGCAGTCCAGCGCAGGCAGAGTTTCCAGCAGCCGGGTCCATTCGTCGAGCCGCCGCATGCCCTCCATGAGCAGCGCTGCCGACGGCAAGTCGATGACGTCTCTCCGCCGTATGGGCTTGAACTCGACCTCGAATTGCCCGTCCGACCACGAGAACAGGCGGTACATCGCTTCGGCGCCCGACAGCCGGCCCACCTCGGCGTCGATGACCCGACCTTCGCGAAAAAAGACCGCCCCGCGGCGGCCATCACGATTCACGATGTGAACTATGCCGGATTTCCGGTTGAGGTCGATGGTCTGTACCAAGTCCACAACCCCGATATCCGACAGGTCGCCCGCGAACTTGGTGCGCCCTTCGCGCCGTGACTCGAGCCGCTCGCGCTCGGCGCGCTGGAGCGCGGTACGGACGCGGATGCCAATCTCCCTTATATAGATGGGCTTCGTCAGGTAGTCCTCGACGCCCAGCTCGAGGCCGCGAATCTTGTCTTCGATCGATTTGCGGCCCGATACGAAGAGGAACGGGATCTTCGCCCACTCCGGCTTAGCTTTGATCTGTCGGCACAGGTCGAAACCATCCATCCCGTCGAGGTCGGTGTCAGAGATGATGAGGTCAGGGAGGGTGGCCTGAAGCGCGCCGATGGCCTCACTGCCCTGGGTCGCGGTTACCACCTCGAAGCCGGCCTTCTTGAGGCTCACCTCGAGAACCCGCAGACTCTTGGGATCGCCATCCACCAGGAGGAGACGATGCTTGCTTTGCCCTGTGTCCATCGGACGCCTTGAATAGTCCGTGGCGATTGTATCCCCGGTGAGCATGGCTCGCACGTGGCGTTGTAGGAAACTCCCCGCTTCGGCGGACAGTTCGGCCGCTCTCAGAATGTCCCAGCGTGCTTTCTTGGCTTTTGCGACATGCGTTCCAGCTTACTGATGCAAAGTCTGTGATAACTAGCGCAGTCGGATAGCGCGATGAGACTCAGCGTCCCACGGCTCCCATCTGCGCCTGTTTGCTCTCTCACCGGCGAAGCTCGCCTATACTGAGCCCGTGCGCGAAGACGAAGCGGCATGTTTGGCGAGGCTCGCCGAGGAATGGAACTTCTACCTCACACCCGAGACTGCAGGGCGTGTCCTGGGGTTCTGTCGCCTCCTGATTGAGTGGAATGCTGGGGTCAACCTGACGGGCGCCCAATCGGTGGCCGAGGTGATCGGCGAGCACGTCGTAGACAGCTTCGCCATGGCCCGTCTGATTCCTCCAAGATCTTCCGTGGTTGACGTGGGCGCTGGTGGCGGTCTTCCTGGACTGCCGCTTGCCATCGCAAGGCCTGATCTCCGACTCACGGCTGTCGAACCGCGCGCAAAACGGGTCGCGTTTCTTCGAACCGCGGTACGGGAGTTTCAGCTGGCGAGCGTGGAGGTGGTCCGGGAACGCACTGGCGTCTCGGCCCGAGGCAGCTTCGAGGTCGCCGCGTCTCGCGCTACGTTCCCTCCCGAGGAATGGCTTGGCCTTGGCCTTGGCCTGGTTCGACCCCAGGGCCTAGTGCTCGTGTTTGCCGGACAAGCCTGGCAGCCGGAAGATCCATCCATTCGTGTAGCTAGCGCACTTAGCTACGTCACTGCACGTGGACGAGCCCGCTGGATTGGCGCGTTCTGTTCCACGTGGAACACATAGGCGGTCAGCCCTGCATTGCCATCATTTGGGTTTCCTTCCGCTCCGCCGCTCTCCCCTCCCCTCTCTGCCTTCTCAGCAGCGCGAGCTGCCCAACTGCGCCCACGCCCCTGCCTATCGACGCAAGACCATATTGTAGACGATTGACACCCGTATCAGGGCATCTCTATGGTCGGCCCGTGCTCCCAAGTCTTGACGCCTTTATGCAGGCCGACCTGGTTTCCCTCGAGGCTCAAGACCGGTTCCGCTCCTGCCCTGCTCTTAGTGGTCCGTCACGCACAAGCCTCACCGTCGACGGTCAGTCCCTTCTTTCCTTTTGCTCCAATGACTACCTTGGGCTTTCAGGCCACCCTGCCCTGGCCTCCGCTTCCACCGCTGCCATTGCCCGCTCTGGATTTGGTGCCGGTGCCTCTCGCCTGGTAGCCGGCGATCTGCCCGAGCATCGTGAACTCGAGGCCGGCCTCTCCTCCTTCTTGGATGTGGAAGCCGTGCTCCTCTTTCCCTCTGGCTACCAGACCAACCTTGGCGTTCTCGCAGCCCTGGCAGGCCCTGGCGACCTGGTTCTGTGCGACCACGCCAACCACGCCAGTATCATCGACGCCTGCCGGCTTTCGCGAGCCCGGCCGACTTTCTACCGCCATCTCGACCTTTCCTCCGCCGAGAAACGGCTGCTCGCCCTCGCGCCGGCCGCCCGCCGGAAATTCCTGGTCACCGAGTCCCTCTTTGGCATGGACGGTGACATCGCTCCCCTGCCTGCCCTCGCGTCGCTGGCCCAGAAACACGGAGCAGCCTTGGTTGTCGATGAGGCGCACGCCCTTGGTGTCCTCGGGCCGGGTGGGCGCGGCTTGTGTCATCAGGCCGGCATCAGACCGGATGTTCTCATCGGAACCCTGGGTAAGGCCTTCGGCGTCGCTGGCGGGTTTGCGGCCGGCAGCGGGACGCTCCGAAAGTATCTGGTCAACCACAGCCGCACGTTCATCTTCACCACCGCTCCACCCCCGCCCGTTGCTGCAGCCGCCCTCGCCGCCCTGGATATCATCCGAGGAAACGACGGCAACGCCAGACGCGAAGCCCTGGCGGATCGCATCCTCCAGCTCCAAAGCCGGCTTCCTTCCAAAGCCCGCGGGCAACCCGGCTCCCCCATATTGCCAATTATCCTCGGTCCAGATCGCGCGGCCGTCGCCGCCTCACTTGTCCTCCGAGCCCGCGGGTTCTTCGTGCAGCCAATCCGCCCTCCAACTGTACCTCAAGGTACCGCTCGCCTTCGAATCACCCTGTCCGCTGGTCATCACCCCAAGGATGTTGACTCCCTCGCCCAGGCACTTACTCCTCTCATCCCCCAATGAACTTCGAAGACCTCGACCGCAGCTACCTCTGGCATCCCTTTACGCCCATGCGCGAGTGGCTCGCAGAGCCTCCCCTGGTGATCGAACGCGCGGAGGGGAATGAGCTCATTGATACCGAGGGCCGCCGCTACCTTGATGGCGTCTCCTCGCTCTGGGTGAACGTCCACGGCCACGCACACCCTGCAATCAACGCCGCGATATCCCAACAGCTCACCAAGGTCGCGCATACCACCCTGCTCGGTCTTGCCAGCACGCCATCGATCGCCCTGGCCGAGAAACTGGTAGCCCTCGCTCCGCCTGGTCTTACTCGCGTCTTCTTCTCCGACTCAGGCTCCACTGCAGTTGAAGTAGCACTAAAATTATCCTTTCAATTCCAACAGTTACGCGGTCTCTCGCGGCGCGTGAAGTTTCTTGCGCTGCACAACGCGTATCATGGCGACACCATTGGGTCTGTCTCCCTGGGCGGCATCGACACCTTCCATCGCGTCTTTCAGCCCCTCCTCTTCCACACCCTTCACGTCAACCCCACCATAGCTGACCTGCAGCAAGCCTTCGCCAACCACGGCCATGAGCTAGCGGCGCTTGTACTCGAGCCCCTTGTTCAGGGCGCAGCAGGCATGCTCCTCTCGCCTCCCGGCTTCCTGCGCGAGGCCCGATCCCTCTGTGACAAGCATGGCGTGCTTCTCATCGCTGACGAGGTTGCAACCGGCTTCGGCCGCACCGGCACCATGTTCGCCTGCCAGCAAGAAGGAGTCACCCCCGATCTCCTCGCTCTCGCCAAGGGGCTTAGTGGCGGCTACCTCCCCGTGGCAGCAACCATGGTCACCGACGAGATCTTCAATCAGTTTCTCGGCTTGCCCGAGGAGCGCGTGACCTTCTTCCACGGACACAGTTTTGGCGGCAACGCCCTCGGCTGTGCCGCTGCACTGGCTTCGCTCGATCTCTTCGAGCGCGAGCAGACGCTCGCCAACCTTCCCCCCAAGATCGCCGCCCTGCGCGCCCGACTCAACCAGAAGATCTCTCCCCTCCCTCATGTGTTCGAGATCCGCCAGAAAGGCCTCATGGTCGGCATCGAACTCAGACGTACTCCCTCCCATCCCTACTCTGCACAGGAGGCAATCGGCGCCCGGGTCTGTCGAATCGTCCGACGCCACGGGGCCATCCTGCGCCCACTCGGATCCGTGGTGGTTCTCATGCCGCCGCTATCCATCACGCCCGCCCAGATCGACCGCCTCGTTGACGCCACCGCCGCTGCCATAGCCGACGCCACCGTCGAGCCCCTGCCCGCCCCCGCTGTCACTCCCTCCCAGCCCCCGCAGCCGAGAACAACCCGCCCACCCGTGCGCGGCATCGTCCTGGTCGGAACAGATACCGGTGTGGGCAAGACCACGGTTGGCGTGGGTCTGCTTGCCTTGGCCCGAGCCCGAGGCCTCTCCCCAGTGCCGTTCAAACCGGTGGAAACCGGAGCCGCCCCCGACCCGGATGATGCTCTCCGTCTGCGGTCAGCCGCTGGGCAGGACGCACTTCCGCTCGCGATCGTCTGCCCGTATTCCTTCTCCCCTCCAGTCGCCCCTGCCCTGGCCGCGGAACAAGCTTCCACGCGCCTGACTCTCGATGCCATCATGTCCGCAGCACGTCGCGCTGCCGCTTGCGGCGATTTCCTTCTGGTCGAGTCAGCCGGTGGCGTGCTGTCGCCCTACTCCGAGGAACTCACCACCGCCGACCTGGCCGCCGCCCTCGGACTTCCTCTCGTTCTCGTAGCACGCAACGCCCTCGGCGCCATCAGCCACGCAGCCCTCGCCATAGCCGAGTTGCGCCGCCGCAACCTCCCTCTTCTCGGCGTCCTGTTCGTGGACACCACGGAAGCCTCCACACCCGACCGCGCCCACAACCCTCGCTTCGTTCACTCCCTCACCGGGGTCCGCGTCCTCGGCACACTTCCATTCCTCCCAGTCCCCTCACCCGAGGGCCTCGCCGCCGCCCTTCGCCGCAGCGTCGACGTCGACGCAATACTCACTGCTCTCAGGTAGCCTGCACCGGCCGCTCCTTGGGAAAGATCACAACCCGACGACCGGGCCCCTCGCCCTCGGATTCCGTCCTTACCCCCGGATGCTCTGCCAAAGTCGTATGTACCACCTTGCGATCGTGGGGGCTCATCGGCTCCACCGGAACCGGACGTCCAGAGCGCACCGCCTTCTCTGCCAGCCGGCGCGCCAAGTCTGCCAGGGAGTCCTCGCGCCGCCCCCGGTACCCTTCGGCGTCGACTATCAAGGCGGCGACATCGCCCGGCTTCTTGAACACGATTCGGCTGACCAGATACTGAAGCGCGTCCAGGGTCGCCCCTTTCTTCCCGATGACCAGCCCCGATTCCGAGCCATGTGCGTCGAGGATGATCCTCTCTCCGTCGTCAAAGGCGCTCACCTCGGCGTCAACCCCCATGCGCTCAAGCACGTCCCGCAGCACCTTCGCCGCCAGCTCACGTTTCTCGCCCAGCGCTCCCTGCTCGCTCATTGCTGTGCTGCTCCCGTCGTCATATGTTGAACGTGGCAATTGGAGTCGGCAGGGGCGGAGGTGCCCCGCGACCCTCGGGCTCGTGCCCTGCCGGGACAAGGCCCGAGGAAACCCGGTCAGCGCCAGCGCCTGGCTTCGCTACCACTCCCGGCTCCTTGGTTCCTGCGGCCACAGGCCGCATCGCCTTGCGCCGCCTTTCCGTTGGCCTCTCTTTTCGCGAGGCGACTTTGGTCAACGTTCCGCGTTGCTTCCCAACGCGGCGCTTTCTGGCGCTCTTTGAATGAGTACGGCCCTTCTTTCGAACCCGCTTTCTCTCGCTGCTGGTCCGTGCCCTCTTCTTCTTGCTCGTCACCTTCATGGTCACGTGGGACAAGACCCTACTTTTCACCTCCCTTGCTTGTCAACTCCAACCCTTCCTTTTCAAATACCTTCGCCTGGTTGCATGTTGAATGCTAGAGTACCTGTAGTTAGATGTGTGTCGCAGGACTGCCCGTGTCATTGCAGTTTCTAGGTCTTTGCGTAGTCTCCAATACAGATTCATGTTGACGGGTCAGAACCAGTTTGGTAAAGTGCGCGCGCTTCGGCTTCCGAAGCGCCCTGTTTCTCAACATCACGAGAGGACCCAAATGGAGCCATCTTTCCACGTAGGAGACTTGGCGGTCTACCCGGCTCACGGGGTGGCGCAGATCACCGGTATTGAAACCCGCGAGATCTCGTCCAGCAAGCAGACGTTCTACATCCTGAAGATTCTCGACAACGGGATGAAGATCATGATTCCGACGAAGAACGCCGGCGCCGTCGGTCTGCGTGAGCTCATCCGCGCCGACGAGGTCGACGAGGTCTTCGAGATTCTCAAGAGTCGAGAGGTTTCCGTGGAGGGACAGACCTGGAATCGGCGCTACCGCGAGTACATGGAGAAAATCAAGACCGGTTCGGTCTTCGAGATCGCGGAAGTCTTGCGGGATCTGCAACGCCTGAAGGGGGACAAGGAACTGTCCTTCGGCGAGCGCAAGATGCTCGACACCGCCCGTACCCTCCTCGTCAAGGAGATTGCAGTCGCAACCAAGTCCAACGAGGGGAAGATCGAGGAAAGACTGAACCGCATCTTCGCCTGCTAGCTGATTCCCATTTCGCAAAGCCCCGGTTGGACTCCCGACCGGGGCTTTCCTTTTTCGTCTTTCGGAGCGCGCGCCCCATGGGCGGCTCGGGCTAGACGTCCAGGTTGCGCACGTTGAGCGCATTCTGCGCGATAAACTCGCGGCGTGGCTCAACCAGGTCGCCCATCAGAGTCGAGAAGAGTCGGTCGGCTTCGTAGGCATCTTCGACCCGCACCTGCAGCAGCGTGCGCCGCGCCGGATCCATGGTGGTTTCCCAAAGTTGCTCCGGATTCATCTCGCCGAGGCCCTTGTAGCGTTGGATCTGCAGGCCCTTCTTGCCAACCTCATGCACGCGCTCTGCAAGATCTTCGAGACGAATGAAGGCAACGGCCTCGGACCCAGCCTCCAGGCGATAGGGTGGGGGACCCAGCACAGCCAGCTCTTGGTAGAGCGCGGTCAGGTCGGCGAACTCAGGCGAATCGAGGAACTGGAAATCAATCACCGTGGGCCGCCGGATGCCCGCGGGTCGTACCGGAGCCTCGATCTTGTAGCCGCCGTGCTCACTGTCGGGCGCCAACCTGAGCACTACATCCTTCAGCTCGGGGGCATACGAATCGAAATACTCTTCGAGGCGTGTCAGCGCCTTCGCCAGGATCTTTGGATCACGAAGATCGGCCTTGGCCAGCCGCGCTGCCTTGACGATGGCGTCGATCAGACGCGCATCGCACTTGCGATCCAAGACCCTGAGCAGCCGCTTGTAGCGACCGGCCTGCCGCGCCAGGTGGCGCAGTTTGTCGCCCGTGACCGCCCCGCCGCCCGTGCTGGGTCGGAGCAGCAGATTCTCCGTCGCGCTCTCAAGCAGAAACTCCTCCATGGCCTGCTCGTTCTTCAGATACAGTTCCCGCTTGCCCTTCTTGACTCGGTAGAGCGGCGGCTGCGCGATGAACAGATAGCCGCGCTCCACAATCTCGGGGAAATGCCGGTAGAAGAAGGTGAGCAACAAGGTCCTGATGTGACTGCCGTCCACGTCCGCGTCGGTCATGATGATCACGCGGTGGTAGCGAATCTTGTCAATCTCCTTCTCCTTCTCGACGCCGCAACCAAGCGCGGTGATGAGAACCACGATCTCCTGCGAGGAGAGCATCTTGTCGAGGCGAGCCTTCTCGACGTTGAGGATCTTGCCACGCAGGGGAAGGATGGCTTGGTCCTTTCGGTTCCGCCCTTGCTTGGCTGAACCGCCAGCGCTGTCGCCTTCGACGATGTACAACTCGGAAAGGGCGGGATCCCTTTCCTGGCAGTCGGCGAGCTTGCCTGGAAGCGACGATATGTCTAGGGCGCCCTTCCGTTGCACCAACTCGCGAGCCTTGCGAGCCGCATCCCGGGCGCGTGCGGCCAGCACCGCCTTCTCGATGATCTGTTTGGCTTCGCGTGGATGTTCTTCCAGGTAGCGACCTAGGCGCTCGTTGACCACGCGCTCGACAATTCCCTTCACCTCAGAGGAAACCAGCTTGTCCTTGGGCTGGTTGCTGAACTTCGGATCCGGGTGCTTGACCGACACCACCGCGGTAAGCCCCTCGCTGATGTCGTCGCCGCCCAACCCGTTCTTCAGATCTTTGAGCAATCCCGCGGACTGGGCGTAGCCATTGATCGTGCGAGTCAGCGCTGCGCGGAACCCGGTCAGATGCGTGCCCCCGTCCTTGTTCTTGATGTTGTTGGTGAAACAGTACACCGCATCCTGGTACGAGTCGTTCCACTGCACTGCGATCTCGACCTGGGTCTGCTCCTGCTCACCCTCGATCACGATGGGCTTCTCGTGCACAGGCACCTTGGAAGCGTTTAGGTCGGCCACAAACTGGCCCAAGCCACCCACAAACGTGAACTCGTGCGACTTGCCGCTCCTCTCGTCCTCCAGCGTGATGGTCAAGCCACGGTTCAGGTACGACAGCTCGCGCAGTCGCTGCGAGAGCACCTCGAAGCTGAACTCCGTGATGCCCCCAAAAATAGTGGTGTCAGGCTTGAACGTCACCTTGGTGCCGGACTTCTCCGACACGCCGATCTCGTCGAGGCCCGTTGCGGGATCCCCGCGCCGGTACTCCTGGTAGTAGACCTTGCCGTCGCGCTTGATCTCCAGCTTCAGCCACTCCGACAGGGCGTTGACTACCGAAACCCCGACGCCGTGGAGCCCGCCCGAGACCTTGTAGTTCGAGTGATCAAACTTGCCCCCAGCGTGCAACACGGTCATGACGACCTCGGCCGTCGGCCGTTTCTCGGTGGGGTGCTCGCCGACGGGGATACCGCGTCCGTTGTCATCCACCGACACCGAATCGTCGAAGTGGACGGTTACGTCGATGCGATTGCAGAAACCAGCAAGCGCCTCGTCCACGGAGTTGTCCACGACCTCGTACACCATGTGGTGCAGGCCGGTGCCATCATCCGTGTCGCCGATGTACATGCCCGGCCGCTTGCGCACGGCTTCCAGGCCCTTGAGGACCTGGATGCTCTCCTCGTTGTATTCGCTTGCAGCCCGGGTTGGCTCTTGACCCTGGGCATCATCGAGATCCGCCGCCATGACAAAAAACCAAGAAGTTACAATTACATAGCACCAGGAATCTGGGGTGTAAAGGAAAACCGAACTGGCGTGTTTGAGGCCTAAAGACGCCGCACCGTCCCGTGCTTGACCTCGTAGTCGACGCAACCAGCCAGCGGAGGCAGGTGGTCGCGCTCGGTCACCGTCACGAGACTCTGGCAGGAGAGGGCGGCCATGGCCTCAAACAGCCTCCGCCGTCGCTCCTCGTCTAGCTCGCTCGCCACATCGTCGAGTAGCAAGAGAGGTGGCTCTCCCAGCACCTCTCGCAAGTATTCCATCTCCGCCACCTTCAGCGCGAGCACGAGCGAGCGAAGCTGACCTTGCGACGCGTGTTCGCGTGCCAAGTGGCCCTCCAGTTCCAACTCCAGATCATCTGTCTGCGGCCCAAAACCGGTGAAGCCCCGTCTCCTGTCCGCCTCGCCATTTGCAAGCAACCCTTCTCGCAAGGCCGAGAGGACTTCTGCTTCGCTTTCCGCCGTCTCGACGCGCGCGTCGCTTCGGTAGCGCATTCCCACGGCCGCCTCGCTGTGAATCTGTCGAAATGTGGATTCGAGCCGAGGCAAGAGCGAGCGCACCGTCTCGCGTCGCCGAATCACGATGCGCGCTCCCGCCTCGGCGAGCTTCTCGTCGTAGCTGGCGAGCAGCGTTGCTTCCACGGGACCGCGGCGGAGCAGGGCGTTGCGACTCTTGAGCACACGCTCGAAAGTCAGAACCTCGCGAAAGTACGGCCGATGCGCGCCAAACACGGCCCGGTCGAGAAACCGTCTTCGCTCTGCTGCCGCGGCCTTGGGAAGTCGCAGGTCTTCCGGCCCAAACAGCACGGCCCCGACTCCCAGCAAGGCAGACGAATCACGCCGAACCCCTTTGCCGTCCAGAAGCGTGGTCTTTCGGCCTTGCGAGATCTGGATCTTGAGGGCCCGGTCGAGTGCGGACACCGTGATCTCAGCTTCGACCATGGCTTCCTGGCTGCCCCAGGCGACCAGATCCGACAAGCTGCTGGTCCGAAAGGAGCGAAAGCAGAGCGCCGTGTAGGCTGCTTCCAGGAGGTTGGTCTTTCCTTGCCCATTCTGGCCGAAAAGAACCGTGGCGCCGGGCCCGGGCTGCAGGGCCACGCTGGCGAGGTTTCTCCAACCGCGCGCCCGCATCTCCCTAAGAATCATGTCAGCGTCGAGTGGGGAGCCGGCGAGGTTCGCTCGCCGCGCACCATCGCGGGAGGGTCAGGGTTCCCATTTTAGAGCCGCATGGGCATGACCACGCCAAGGTAGTCGCTGTCATCGGCGGGACGGATCACTGCCGGGTCCAAGTCTTCGCCCAACTCCAGCCGCACGTTTTTGGAAGCCATTTCGGAGAGGAGGTCGATGAAGTAACGCGCGTTGAAGCCAATCTGCAGTGGCGATCCCTTGTATTCCACGTCCAGCTTTTCTCGCGCGTTGCCAAGATCCGGGTTGTCCGCCTCGATGGCGAGTGATCCCTTTTCCAGGCTAAGCCGAATGCCCCAGGTCTTGTCCGATGCGATAACCGACACTCGACGAAGCGCATCCAACAGAACCTCTCGCTCGATGGCTAGGATCTTGTCGTTCTCTTTCGGGATGACCTGCTCATAAGGTGGAAATTGTCCCTCGCCCAGTTTCACCGTGAGCGTCATATCGTCGGCTCGCAGCACGAAGTACCCCTGATGGATTCCTATGTCGCAAGCCGCCTCGCGACCCTCGATCGCTCGCCTGATCTCCCCGACCCCTTTGCGCGGGATAAGCACACCGCTCGCCAGCTTGGGTCCATTGGCAAGGGCCTTGCCAAACTTGGAAAGACGATGGCCGTCGGTCGAGACCATCCGGGCGATCTCTCCATCTGCCTCGAAGAGCACGCTGGCAAGGTGAGGCCTAGTATCGTCCTGGGAAATGGAGAAAATCGTCTTGCCAATCATCTCGGAAAGGACCGCAGGATCAACTGCGCTCAGCTCCGCATCGGCTACCGCTGGAAGTTTGGGATAGTCCCTCTCGCTCATCCCCACGACCTTGAATTCCGCCCGCCCACTTTGGATCTCCAGCCAGTTGTGCTCGGTTCTCCGCAGATGAACCTCTTCCCCCGCCAGGCCTTTGGCTATTTCGAAGGCTTGTCTTGCTCCAACCGTCACTCCTCCTTCCTGTTCAACCCTGGCAGGCAGCGTCACCACCATCGCAACCTTGAGATCTGTCGCTGCACACGAGACGCGATCCACTCCCTCGCTGCGAATAAGCACGTTGGAAAGGATAGGCATGGTGCTTTTTCGATCGGCTATTCCATGCGCCAGGTAGAGGCCCCTGAGCAGTTTGCTTTTTTCAATCCGAATGTCCATCAATCATCCTCGTCCTGTTGTCTCGTCACCAGTCGCTCTGAATCTATAAAGATCTGATCAAAGAAGGCAGAAGTATAAGGCCCTGTGGATTCCTTGAAAGAATTGGTTTCTCGTCGGTAGAGGAGGGAATAGGCCTTGGGGAAAAGCTGGGAGAATGGAGGGGAGAAAAGCCTGGAAAGGGTGGATAGGAAGTTTTCAAGTTCTGACCCACAGCTTTGTACCAGAGACTTAGACAGTCAACTGTTGAGAGAGAGGAGAGCAGAGACTTTGTGCCCGGGAGAGAGGAGGCACGGTGCACCACCCGGCGAGGTGGACGGAAGGAGATGCTTCCCCCATAGCGTACGCGGGCCAGTCCCGCGATAAGAGAAGGACTGGCCTGAGAGAGAGAACACAGCGCTCAGCGCTGGCGCAGGTGACTCTCGAGCGTGCTCACCACACTGCGCAGGTTGGGGTCTTGCGCGAGTAGGTTTTCGATCTTCTTTACCGCGCTGATGACGGTGGAGTGATCTTTGCCACCAAAGCGGCCGCCAATCTCGGGGAAGCTCGATCCTGTGAGCTTGCGCGCTAGGTACATGGCGATCATGCGTGGACGGGCCACAGATTGGAGGCGCTTCGGCCCCCTCAAATCGTGCAGCTTGATATCGAAGTAGGTTGCCACCTCGCGCTGGATGGCTTCGATGCTGAACCCCTGTGGGGTCGCGCTCACCAGATCCTGAAGCACTTCATCAGCAAACTTCTTGTCGATGCTGCGGCCGGTAATCGAAGAGCGAGCTGAGAGTTGCAGCAACGCACCTTCCAACTCGCGAACATTCGAGCGGATCACTGTGGCAACAGCCAAGGCTACCTCGTCACTCAGGGCCATCTTCTCGCGCTCAGCCTTGCGCTTGAGAATGGCAACCCGCGTTTCCAAGTCGGGATGTCCAATCTCCGCGATCAGCCCCCAGGCGAACCGGCTCTGCAGCCGTTCCTCGACCCCCGGCAACTCGGCTGGCAGCTTGTCGCAAGTCAGGACGATTTGCTTCTGGGCGAGATGGAGGGCGTTGAAGGTGTGGAAGAACTCATCCTGCGTGCTGTCCTTGTTGGCAAGGAACTGGATGTCGTCGATTAAGAGAACATCCGGTGTCTCGCGGTAGAACGAGCGAAACTCCTCCATCAGGCTGACGCTACTTGGCTGCCTGCGCTGGTTCATCATCATCGACCGGATGAAGTGAGTGACGAACTGCTCGCATGTCACCACCGTTATCTTCCAGTCTGGGTGCTGGCGGTGAATCTCGTGCCCGATGGCGTGCAGGAGGTGTGTCTTCCCGAGCCCGACACCCCCGTAGAGAAACAAGGGATTGTATTTTGATCCCGGAGAGCTGGCCACCATGCGTGCTGCCGCATGGCCAAACTGGTTTCTCGCGCCGACCACAAAGCTCTCGAACGTGTAGCGGCTGTCCAGGCCGGCTGGCGTCGGACGCCAAGCGGCGACATCCCCCAGTGACTCGCCCACGGCATCCGGTGTCTTGGCTGGCATTGGCGACTCCTCCGGGACTTCGAACTCGACAGCGAACGACCTCTGTGCGCGTATTCGTAGATTCTCTAGAATGGAGGGAAGGAAGTTGTCCTCGAACCATTCCTTGTGATAGCGATTGGGCGCCCGCAGTCGGATGTGACCATCGCTGATGGCCAAGCACTCTATCGGGCGCAACCACTGGTCGCGGTTTGCCGGCTTGACCCTTTCCTCTATCGAACGAACAGCTTCGCCCCAGAGCTCAATCATGTTCTATCCACAACAAGGTCAGTACAGAAAATCAAACAATCTCAACACGTTGGAGGCCGTTCCCCCCTGTTCATCAACAGGCCCATCGGCGCTGCGCCCAGATTTCCCTCTCGCGTGAGGGCCCAGCGAGACGACCCGATGGCAGGCGGTTTGTTTATCAACCGGCCATCTCACCGACAAGACCAAAAACCGCGAGCTGCAAAGGTGCCGAAGATCAGGGCGGTTTTTCTCGCGGCTGGATCGGGAAGCCTGCCGGAAGCTTCTCTGGCGTGTCTCGGCTGCGCGCAAACCGTTCGCGATTGCTGAGGAATTTTGTGCCGCGAAGTTGGAGCATCCCGCTCGCAGCGAGATCTGCGGGCTTGCCGCACGACCGGGCGAGGAAACCAGCGCAGGATGCGGCTTGGAGCAATCGCCAGCGAGCAAGCGGGGAACTCTCCGACGGGCGGAAAGCTTCACCAGCTAGACCCTGTGCCAAAGACCCGTCGAGAAGAAAATCGTACACCCACGTGCGGTCACAAGTTCTCGACGGGCGAGCGGCGCCCGCGACTTGGAACCAGAGGCACCCAGCCTCGGAGAATCCGGCGCTCCCAAGCACTCACGCGCTTCGAAGTCTGACAAGAACGATGGATATTTCTGCGAGGACCGAACAGCCGGAATGAACCATGGCGGCGTTGACACCGCTCACCCGGGGTGCTAGTTCAGCGGTCCCACACGGTTGAAGAGCCGGAGGAACAAGTGTCGAAGAGGACTTTCCAGCCGCACCGAAAAAGCCGGAAGCGAACCCATGGCTTCCGGAAACGCATGAGCACGCCGGCCGGCCGCGAGGTTCTTCGGCGGCGTCGGCGCAAAGGGCGCAAGAAGCTCACGGTGAGCGTGCCCAAGAAGTAGGCGCCGTGACCGAAAAAGGCCGCCACGAACGGCTCAGCCGCGGGGATCACTTGCGAGCGCGATCGTGCTTCCTGGCGGTGCAGCATCGAGGGCGTCGGATTCCAGGACGCAACCTTGTGGTCTATGCGCTTTCCCGTGCCGAGCACGAACGCAAAGAGCGAGCCAGAATGGGCATCACCGTGAGCAAGAAGGTCGGCAATGCCGTGGTTCGCAATCGGGTGAAGCGGTGGCTGCGCGAAGGTTACCGTCGCATGGCCTTATCTGCGCCTGGCGGTACCGACCTTGTGATCATCGCTCGTCCCGCGACGGCGAACAGTACGTACCAGCGGACTGCCGAGGAACTGAGCGAGCTCATTGCACGCGCAGGAGTGCCATGAGACCCGAACTCTCCCATGGCAGTCGGATAGGCCGTGCTTTCACGCGCGCGCTTCTGCGCGGTTACCGAACCGCCATCGCGCCGGCCATCGGCCCGGTTTGTCGCTACACGCCTTCATGTTCGGTCTACGCCGAAGAGGCCGTCGAGCGATGGGGCGTGGTCCGGGGCGGCTACTTGGCCTTGCGCCGCGTGTTTCGCTGCCACCCTTTCGCGCGCGGTGGTCTGGATCCGGTTCCTTCCGTTCTTGCCCCCATATCAGATCGCGGAGAGAGGACCTAGGAGACGCCCATGGACAAGCGGCTCGGCCTGGCCATAGTCGTCTCGATCGCCATCTTGTGGGCTTGGTGGAAGCTCTACCCGCCGCCGCAGCCGGCACCCCCGGCAGCCCCGCCCCAGCAGAACGCGACCCAGGAAACCGCACCAGCGAGGCCCGCGGAGCAAGCAAAGGCGACGCCAAGCCCAGCGGCGCCCGTGGCCCAGCCCGCTGTGCGCCCACCGGAACAGCAGCTCGCGCTGGACACACCGAACGCGCGCTATCTGATGTCCAGTTGGGGCGGCACGCTCCGCCAAGTCAAGCTGAAGGATCGACAGTTCTTGCTCAACCGCCGCGACCCGGAGAGCGGCATAGAGCTCGTCAACACAGGAAAGCCGGAACTGGCGCCTCTGCGGACCACGTTTGCCAAGGCGGATTTCTCGCTTCCCGATGACACGGTCTGGGCAGCTGAGCAGCCGGCCCCGGACACGGTCGTCTTCCGCGCGCAGACTGAGGTGGTCGAAATCGAGAAGCGCTACCGGACCGAGCGCGACCGCTACCGGCTGAACCTCAGCATGAGCGTGCACAACAAGAGCGACAAGCCGCAGTCACACGGCCTAATCGTGCACCTCTATGCCCAGCAGGATCCCGAAAAGAAGGGCGGCGGCTTCATGAGCTATGCTTCGGCCAACCTGGCGGAGCTGGTTTGTTGGGCCAACGACAAGGCCCACCGCTCCGCGGTGGAGCCCTTGGCCAAGGAGTCCATCGACCTGGTGGGCGGCGTGCGCTGGGCAGCTGCAGGCGAGAAGTTCTTTACCCTGGCGGCGATCCCGTTCCCGGAGAGCCCTCCCAAAGAGCGCCGGTGCGGCGCTCGCGCGCTTGACCCGCTCACTGGCGAGGTCTTTCTTTCGCTCGCCAGCCGAACCTTGGCGCCGGGCGAGAAGACCGATTACGCCTTCGAGGTCTTCGCCGGTCCCAAGTACAACAGCGATCTGCTGAAGGTACGTCCTGGCGGTGAGGATGCGCACCTGGCGGACGACGTGGATGTCACCTTCGCGGTGCTGTCGCGGCCGATGTTGGCTTTGCTCAAGATCTTCCATCGGCTCTCCGGCAACTGGGGCATCGCCATTATCCTTCTCACCATCTTCGTCAAGCTGGTCACCTTCTATCCCACGCAGCGGACGCTGCTCTCGGCGAAGAAAATGCAGCGGCTGGCGCCCAAAATTGCGGTTCTCCGCAAGAAGTACGAGAAGGACAAGCAGAAGCTGGGCGTGGAGACCATGAACCTGTACAAGGCCCACGGCGTCTCGCCGTTTGGTGGCTGCCTGCCCAGCCTGATCCAGATGCCCATCTGGATTGCGCTCTTCTCCACTCTCAACTACGCGGTCGAGTTGCACCGCTCGTCCTTTCTCTACATCGCCGACCTGTCGGCCAAGGATCCCTACTACGCCACGCCCTTGCTCATGGGCGCGGTGATGTTTCTGCAGATGCGCATGTCGCCGGCCGGCGCGGATCCCCAGCAGCAGAAGATGATGGCGTTCATGATGCCGATCATGTTTACCGGGTTCTCGCTCTTCCTGCCGGCGGGTCTTTCCACCTACACGCTGACCAGCTATCTGCTCGGGATCCTGCAGCAGCTCTACGTGAACTGGGCTGATCGCCGCGCGGCGGCCATTGCCTAGATGCGCATCCGCCAGCACGTCAATCCGCTCAAGGCCAACTTCTTTCAGATCGCGGTCGAGCCACCCGAGCTGCCGGCCGGAGTCCCGGTCGAGGTGGAACTGGGCTCGGCGGAGGCCCACTTCCTCATGGCCCGAGCCGTGGAGGATCCCGCCCGCGTCTACGTGGGCGTCGAGATCCGCCGCGACCATGTGGCGCTCGCCAACGCTGCCTGCGAGCGACGGGGGCTCAATCAGGTGCGGAGCGTGTTTGCCAACCTCTCGGTCGACCTCCCCCGCCTTTTCCCTGCCGGCCGGGTGAGCCGTTTCTTCCTCAATTTTCCAGACCCGTGGTGGAAGGCGCGCCAGCACAAGCGGCGCGTGATGTCGCCCGAACTGGTGGCCGAGCTATCCGGGTTGCTTGCCGAGGGCGGCGAGATCTACCTGGCCACCGACGTCTTCGACATCGCGCTCGACGCCATGGCGGTTCTGGAACACGACGTCTCGCGACGGTTCGTCAACCTGCGCGAGCCGTGGACGTTTCTGCGTGAGAGTCCCTTTGCTGCGCGCTCGCGCCGTGAACGCCAGTGCGAAGCTGCGGGCATCCACATCTGGCGGCTCGGCTATCGGAAATTCTGAATCTCGATCCCAAGGTTGCCTGACCGCGTTGGCGAAGGCGGGCTTTGCCCGCCGGGGCCAGAGCGCGGATTTGGGAACCCTCCCAGGGTTCCCCTTTCAAATATCAAGTTGAAGCTGTTCGAGCTCCAGGATGCGGTCGCGGATGGCAGCGGCCTTCTCGAACTCGAGCTTCTCGGCCAGGTCCATCATCTCGGTTTTCAGTTGGGCGATCACGCTGGGCAACTCGTCGAGCGGTAGGGCTCGCTTCCCTTTCTTGGACAGGGCGAACTTGCCCAGGTCCACGAAATCATCCTGGGCCGTGCCGGCCAGATCCTGGATGGCCTTGCTGATGGTTTTCGGGGTGATTCCGTGCTTGCGATTGTGCTCTTCCTGCAGCTTGCGCCGCTCCTGCGTGATCCCGATGGCTCGCTTCATCGAATCGGTCTCGTGGTCGGCATACATGATGACCTTGCCGCGCACGTTGCGGGACGCGCGCCCGATGGTTTGGATGAGCGAGCGCTCCGCGCGCAAGAAGCCCTCCTTGTCGGCGTCGAGGATGGCCACCAACGACACCTCGGGCAGATCCAGCCCCTCGCGCAGAAGATTGATCCCCACCAGCACATCGAAGGTGCCCAGACGCAGATCGCGCAGGATCTCGATGCGTTCCAAGGTGTCGATGTCCGAGTGCAAGTAGCGCACGCGGACGCCCAGATCGGCGTAGTATTCGGTCAGGTCCTCGGCCAGACGCTTGGTCAGGGTGGTGACCAGCACGCGGTCGCCCGCGGAAACCCGCGCGCGGATCTCACCCAGCAGGTCGTCGACCTGCGAGGCCACCGGCCGAACCTCGATCTCGGGATCGAGCAGCCCGGTCGGCCGGATAATCTGCTCGACCAACACCCCGGCCGCACGGTCGATCTCGTAGGTCGCGGGTGTGGCAGACACGAAGATCACCTGGCGGATGCGCGCTTCCCACTCCTCGAAGCGCAGCGGCCTGTTGTCGAGCGCCGAGGGCAGGCGGAAGCCGAATTCCACCAGCGTCTCCTTGCGCGAGCGGTCGCCCTTGTGCATAGAGCCGATCTGGGGAACCGTCTGGTGTGATTCATCCACGAAGGTCAGGCAGTCCTCGGGGAAGTAGTCGAGCAGAGTGGGGGGCGGCTCGCCCGGCTTGCGGCCCGAGAGGTGGCGTGAGTAGTTCTCGATGCCCTTGCAGCGGCCCATCTGCTCGAGCATCTCCAGGTCATAGAGCGTGCGCTGCTGCAGGCGCTGCTCTTCCACCAGCCGGTTCTGATCGTGCAGCTCGGTCAAGCGTCCGCGCAGCTCTTCCTTAATGCTGGTCATGGCTCGCACCAGTTGCTCGCTCGGGGTCACGTAGTGCGAGCCGGGGAAGATCGAGACCTCGTCCAGCTTGCGCAGCACCTTGCCGCGCAGAGGATCCACCTCGGAGATAGCCTCGATTTCGTCGCCGAACCACTCCACGCGCAGGGCCTTTTCCCGTTCGTAGGCGGGGAAGATCTCCACCACGTCGCCGCGCACGCGGAATGTGCCGCGCGAGAAGTCCACGTCGTTACGCTCGTACTGGATCTCGACCAGGCGGCGCAGGACCGCATCACGCCGCACCTCCACGCCCTTGGCCAGGTCGACCTTCATGTCGAGATAGGCTTCGGGCGCCCCGATGCCGTAGATGCACGACACCGACGCGACGATGATCACGTCGCGCCGGGTGAGCAGGGCGTAGGTGGCGGCGTGGCGCATGCGGTCGATCTCTTCGTTGATGAGTGAATCCTTCTCGATATAGGTGTCGGTCGACGGGACGTAGGCCTCGGGCTGGTAGTAGTCGTAGTAGCTGACGAAGAAATGGACCGCGTTGTCGGGAAACAGGATCTTGAACTCGCCGTAGAGCTGGTGGGCCAGCGTCTTGTTGTGAGCCATGACCAGGGCGGGGCGCTGGGCCTGGGCAATCACATGCGCCATGGTGAAGGTCTTGCCACTTCCCGTGATGCCGAGCAGGACCTGTGCCGGGTCGCCACGTCTGACGCCTGCGACCAGCTCTTCGATGGCGCGCGGCTGGTCGCCGGTGGGTGTAAGGTCGGTCCTCAGTTTGAACGGCGTCGGCATTCCATGTCTCGACAGATCTCGCCAGGCGGATCGCGAAGGGCTTACTACACGCGCACCGCCAGCACGAACTTGAGGTAGTTGCCCTCGGGGAAGCCGGGCTGCACGGGAAAGTCAGGGGGAAGGCCCTGGCGCTCGATGACCCGCAGCTCAAAGCCGCGCAGGGCAGCGCCCTCGGCCAGGGCCCTGTCCACCTCGCTGGCGGACAGCTTGGCTGCGTTGCTGGCAAACGCCAGCAGCCCACCTGGCTCGAGCACGGCTCCCGCAGCGCCGGCCAGCTCAGCCAGATCGGATGCGGCCGAGAAGCTTCGGCCTGGGCCCTGGCCGTGGGCGAAGGTCGGCGGATCGCAAATCACGATGTCGAAACGCCGCTTGCGCGACAAGAAACGCTCAAGCAGCTTGCTCGCCTCGCCTGTGACTTGCTCCATGCGCGCCGGGTCCAGGCCCGAGAGTTCGTAGTTGCGCCGCGCGCGCGCGTGCGCCTTGGCCGAGGTGTCCACCGCAACGACTTCGGTCGCGCCAGCCCGCGCCGCGCGCACGGAAAAGGCCCCGGTGTAGGAGAAGAGATTCAGCACACGACGCTCAGCGGCCCGCCGGGCCACGCTGTCGCGCCCGAGTCGCAAATCGGGGAAAAAGCCTACGCCGAGAGGCGCCGTCACGTCGACCGCGAAACGACAGCCGGCCTCGTCGACCACAACTTCGAGAGGGGCCTCTTCGCCCCGCGCCCGGGTTGCGGGCTCCGCGGGTGCCTGGCCGCCCAAGGGCCGCAGCCGTTTCTGTTCGTAGATGCCACGCGGATGGATCGCCTCCGTGATCGCGTCCAGCAGTTCTTCGCGCCAGGGTAGGGCGCCTGCCGAATACCACTGCACGACCGCGAAGTCAGCGTAGCGATCGACGGTGACGCCGGGCAGGCCCTCGCTCTCGCCCGCGAACAGGCGCAAGGTGGTGGGCCTGTCCGGTCCGAGCAGCAGCCAGCGCAGTTGGACGGCGCGCTGGAAGCGCCTGGCAATGGTTCCCGCTCCTGGGTGCACTGGCTCGGCTGGATCGCGCGAGAGCACGCGCACCGCTACCGAATGGTCCCTGTCGACGTACCCGCGCGCGACGAAGGCGCCGTTTCCTGCCATCAGATCGACAACAGCGCCGGTCGTCTCGCTGATGGCCCGCCCGGCCATTGCCTCACGAAATACCCAGGGGTGCCCGCCACGCAAACGCCGCGAAACGTCATCGGGAAGCCGATACGCCCCCGCGCGGACGAACAGCCCAGGCATGGGGGGCCGGGGAATCCTGGACGCACGGCGTTTTGGGGGGTTCATACTGACACTCCGAGACAGCAACCAGCGAGAGGGCACATGAAGGCGCACAATAGAACAGGCGGGGCAGGGGGTCGAGCCATTGGGAGCGGGCACTCGGCTTGCCAAACGTGTTCACGCCCACACAGGGGATTGACTTTGAACTGGCTCGCCGGGAAACTGCCACTGCAGCTATGTACGTCTAGCGCGGTGAATTGCTTGTGATGCGAAAGAAAGGACATTCCCCATGACGAGTGGGCCCGGGGCGACAGGGAAGACTGATGTGCCCCCAGACGAAGCCATTGAAGAGATCTCCGGACTCCTGGAAATGGACGAGTTGAAAGCCGGCGAGTCGGAGACCGCCGGCAACTCCGAAGAGCTGGAGGCTGACGCCGCGCACGCTGCCACGGCAGCCGTGGGTGATGATCTCGATGTCTCCCTGGAGACGCCGGGCCCCGCAAAGGTGGATTCATATCTGGTTCCTCCTCCCGTTGGCGACGAGCCTCCGAATGGACAAACGCCCGAACCGGAGTCCGCCTCGGTGACCAACATGGCCTACGAGGATCTGCTCGAGAAGCTGGTCCTGCCTGCACAGCCCGCCGCCCCTGACGAGGTGGAGGAGGCCGAGGAGCCGCCGCCGTTCGCCTCGCCCCAGCCCAGCTTGGCGCAGCCTACGCCCTCTCCCCTGGCCAATCTCTTCCCACCGAGTGTGCAATCGATCCAAACCGTTTCCGACGAGCGCACGGTCGTCACGGCCAATCCGCTGCTGGCCGAAGAACAGGAGGCCGCCGCCCGCGAGGCCGAGAACTACATTCTCCCTGCGGCTCCGGTGGCCCCGCCCGCATTCGTGGAGTCACCGATCGTCGCGCAGCCGGTCCGGCAGAATCTGCCAGCCGCCGGCCTAGCCCCGAGCAAGTTCATCCAGATCTCCTACCCGATGTTCGGATTCATGATGCTCGCCGCGGTGCTGGTGGGTGGGGTGCTTTCCCGGCTCATGGCTCCGACACGAGTGGTCGTGACTCAGCCACCTGCACCGGCCCCGACCTTGGTGGCCAGGCCCGTGGTCCCGGCACAGCCGACGCAGCCAGCAAATCCCGCGCCGCACGTGGTGCCGCTGCCCACTCCCACCGAGTCACCCACACCTGCCCCCGCAGGAGCAGAGCCTGCTGCCACCGCCGAAGCCAAACCGCTCGGTGAAACCGCGACGGCCGAGTCCTCGCCGGAGGAGCCCGTGGCGGGCGAACCCAGGCCAGCGGCGAGGCCCAAGGTGCATCACACGGCCAAAGCACCTCGACCGCCCAAGAGCGCTGCGCCAAAGGCAGCCCCGGCCAAACCCGCGGCGACCAAGAAACCGGCCAAGGGCGGCTGGGTGGATCCGTTCGCCCAGTAGCTGTTCCAGCGCCTGACCTGGGTCGAGCAGAGATCTGGACTCTCCGCAATCCCCGGAGCCCCAGACTAGGGGACTCTCTTGCCTCGCTGCTAACCCCCTGTTACTGTTTTACAATTGCTAAAGGAGCCGCTCGGATCTGTCGACGGCTCATGGGGGTAACATGAGTCGACT
>PMZX01000300.1:0-348 GCA_003170035.1 Myxococcales bacterium
CCTCGTTCATCTGGCTCTCAGTACTGCTGTCAAGGGACTGGGCTTGATATCCGAGGATTCGGTCCGGCGCCGCATCGAGAAGTCCAAGAAGGACCTCAACGAACCAGTGGCCGGGGATTTCCTGTTCAAGCTATTCAGCGAGGTCAGGCGACGCCGTCGCGAATTGCATCCCAATTGCCTCTCGCGCCTGGTGCACAACCTGGTTGGCGACCAGATGCTGCTGGGCACGCCCTATCGCAAGCGCAACAAGAAGGAACTGACCGACTACCCGCACATGATGGTCATCAGCCCGACCATGCGCTGCAACCTGCGCTGCGTGGGCTGCTATTCCGCCTACTACAATCGGAA
>PMZX01000300.1:364-7868 GCA_003170035.1 Myxococcales bacterium
GCCAAGCTGGGCAACGTGATCCCGTGCATCAGCGTGGAGGGCTTCGAGAAGGAGACCACTGCGCGACGGGGCGTGGGCGTGTGGAACCGGATTCTGGCTACCATGGCGGCCTTGAAAGAGGCCGGAGTGATCTTCGGCTTCTCGGGCACGCCGACCAGTCTGAACAACGAACTCATCGTGTCGGACGAGTTCATCGATTTCTATGTTGAGCGCGGGTGCATGATCGGCTGGTACTTCTCGTACATGCCGGTCGGGCGCGATCCCGACCTCAGCCTGATGCCCACGCCCGAGCAGCGCTTGCACCGCATGCAGCGGATCCGCGAGATCCGCGCGCGCAAGCCCATCGTGGCCGCCGACTTCTGGTGCGACGGGCCTCTGGTGGGTGGCTGCCTGTCAGCCGGGCGGCGCTATTTCCACATCAACGCGCAAGGGGGCGTGGAGCCGTGCGTGTTCCACCAGTTCCACGTGCACAACATNNAGAACATCTATCGGCCCTGCCCCATCATCGATCGGCCGCAAATCCTGCGCGACGCTTTGGAAAAGTTCCATCCAATACCGTCGCAGGAAGGGGCGGGAAAGATCAAAGACCTTCTGGCCGACGGCCTGGACGAGTACGCCGTCAGCTTGAAGAGGGTGATGGACCCAGTGTGGCAGCGCGAGTTTCCGGACAAGCCAGAGACGGTGGACGATTCGGTCCACGTCGGAGATCACGGGAGGAGCCTGCTCAAGGGCGAAACCTCTGGTCGGCCGCCCCGAGAGGCCCGAGCGGCCGCTGCGCGGTGACACCTTCGGCCAGTCGTCGCGACACTTACGCTCGCTGGCTCGCGATCACCTCTTGCAGCGCCTGCAGGCTGGCTGGCTTGGCCAGGTGGCGAGCGAAGCCTGCCTCGGCCGCCCGCTGCTCGTCTTCCGGCCCGGCATACCCGGTCAGGGCTGCGAGGTACACCCCCCTCAGCTCGGCGTCACTGCGAAACGCCCGCGCAACCTCGTACCCGTCCATGCCAGGCAGGCCGATGTCGCAAAACACGACATCTGGCTTGAACTCGTGCGCCTTCTCGATGCCCTGCGATCCGTCGAAGGCCACCGCAACCTCGTAACCGCTGAGTTTGAGCGCGTCGCCCAGGCTTTCGGCCGCGTCGACATTGTCCTCGATCACGAGCACGCGTTCCTTGCGCAAAGGCTCGGCCGCCACGCGGGTGTCGACGGACGCAGGCTCGCCCGCTTGCTGATCGAGTGGCAACCTCACCATGAACTCCGCGCCAGTCCCCTCGCCGCCACTGCGTCCCTCGACCCTCCCGCCGTGCAGCTCGACCAGACTCTTGACCAGGGTCAGCCCGAGACCCAGGCCGCCTCGCCTGCGGTCCAGGGTCTTTTCCGCCTGTGCGAATGGCTCAAAGACATGCGTGAGCATCTCCGCGCTCACCCCTATGCCGCTGTCGCGCACCCGGATGAGCGCCTCGCCGGCGGAGCGATCCGCTTCCACGAAGACTGAAGTCGGCCCGCCTCGTGAGGTGAATTTGGCCGCGTTCTGCAGCAGATTGCCCAGGACCTGTGCCAGGCGGGTCGGGTCGCCGTTCACCCAAACGGGGTGGTCGACCGTGTAAACATCGAGATCAACGCCGTCCTTGGTAAACAACGAGGCATGGTCCTCTGCCGTGCGCCGAACCAGATCGCAGAGGTCCAGCCGTTCGCGCTGAAGATTGATCTTCCCCCGCGAGATGCGCGTCACATCGAGCAGTTCATCGATCAGCCGAGTCATATGAGCAGTCTGCCGGTCGATGGTCTGCTGAGCCCGCCGGGCCTGGTCGCTGCCCGGGATCGCCCGCTCTAGGATGGCGAGGCTGTTGCGAACCGGCGCCAGCGGGTTGCGTAGTTCGTGGGAGAGCATCGCCAGAAACTCGTTCTTTCGATGGTCTGCCTCCTTGAGATCCGCCTCGCTCTTGCGCAAGGCCTCCTCGTCCCGTTTTCGCTGGGTGATGTTGTCGAACACCGCGACGAAGTGGTCCTTGCTTGGGCTGTAGACCGCGATCGAAAGCCATATGCCCAAAAGCTCAACGTAGCTTTCGAATCTCTCGGGCCGGCCGGTCGACGCAACCCTGCCGTAGATCTCGAACAGCTCGGGGTTCGACTTTGAGATCCGTGGAATGACCTCAGTCACTCTCTTGCCGGCGACATTATGCAGGCCGGTCAGCCTGGCGAACGACTCGTTGACGTCGAGATAGATGAAGTCGGCCGGGCGACCGTTTTCGTCGTAGAGCATCCTGCAATGGGCGAACCCGTCCAGCATGTTGTGAAATAGGAGGCGATACCGCGCCTCGTTCTCGGCCGTGGCGGCCCTCTGTCGGGCCCTCTGAAAGAGATGCCCGACCACACTTATGAAAATGCCCGTGCCGGCGAAAAGCACCAAGCCCACCACATTGGACGTGCGGAACTGCCCTACTGGAGGAAGAATCCAGTACCAGGCCAGAACTGCGGCCGATCCTGTCGCAAGCAGGCCTGCCCGCAGCCCCCACAGGAGCGCCACGACCATCACCATCGGGACGAACGTGATGTAGAGTGGCAAGGGACCGGAGGCTGCCGAGATCTCCTGCCGCAGCAGGAACGCACCCACGACCAGGGCAACAGCTCCTCCGTAGCGCGCAAGCGGCCGTGCCAGCGACCTCAGTCGACTTTGCGCGCGAACAACAGCGCCTTCCTGCGTCGACATCGGAAAACCCTCCACTGCTATTCTGGGCCGGCTTGTCCTTCCGAGCACGTCGCTCAAAGTCAAATGTCCGGCGAGGCAAGCGGCGGATGACACATTGGCCGCCGAAATGCTCGGCTGTCGCGCTCGTGCACCCCGCCAAAATCACGCTCTGTGCTGTAGGGGCGACCTGCGGTCTACCGCGCGCACCCTCTGCTGCGAACGCGCATCCAACCTCCCTTGTGACGGGTCCGCATTGTGATAGAGAATCCCGTAGGTTTGTCACCCGAGCGAAATCCTGGCCATGACGAAGCAGCAGTCTGACGGGGATCCCGCTGGCGTGGAGGTCGAGCGCAGGCGCCTCGAGCGACTGTACGCGGTGCTGAGCCAGGTCAACGAAGCCATCGTCAGGACGCGCGACGCGCAGGCGCTGTTTGCCGAGGTTTGTCGCATCGTTGCCGAGCAGGGCGAATTCCCCCTGGCTTGGATTGGGCTGGTCAAAGAGCGTGCGGTGGTGCCGGTGGCCTGGTGCGGACCAGAGGCAGGCTACCTGGCCGAAATCAGAGTCGAAGTCGAAGGAGAGCTGGGCATGGGCCCGACCGGGACCTGCATTCGTGAGGACCGGCCCGTCGTGAACGATGACTTCGCGATCGATGCGAGGACCTTGCCCTGGCGCGCGCCAGCGCTCGGCCATGGCTTTCGCGCTTCAGCCGCGTTCCCTTTCCATCAGGATGGGAAAGCCAGTGGCGCGCTCACGCTCTATGCGGGCCGGCCGGGCGCCTTCGATCCGGCGCAGGTGGGGCTCCTCAAGGCGTTGTGCGCGCATCTTTCATACGCCCTTGCGGCCATAGCGGACGAGCGGCGACGCAGCAAAAGCGAGCGGGCGCTGCGCGACAGCGAGGCACGCTACCGAGCATTCTTCGAGAACCTGCAGGAGTTGGTCGCGGTCTGCGAAGCCATCTTTGACGACAACGGAAGGGTGACTGACTTGCTTCTTCTCGATGCCAACGATCGTCACCTCGACACTCTCGGCCTCAAGCGCGAGGACGTCATCGGTCAGCGCGTGAGCGCGGCCTTCGGGCAGGAGGCGATCGCCAAGCTCGACCTCTTCTCGCAGGTTCTGACCACCGGCGAGCCGGTCTCGTACGAGAATCACTTCCGCGGCCGGGTTTTCTCCGTCAATCTGTTCAAGGTCGACGGCAAAACGCTGGCCCAGACCGGGACTGACATCACCGAGCGCAGGCGTGCCGAGGAAGATCTGCAAGCCGCCAATGCGCAGTTGAAGGAGGATGACAGGCACAAGAACGAATTCCTGGCGGTGCTTTCGCACGAGCTGAGAAACCCGCTCGCTCCGATCAAGAACAGCCTCTACATACTCGACCGCTCCGCACCAGGCGGCGACCAGGCGCGCCGGGCCCAGGCGGTGATTGGTCGCCAGGTCGAGCACATGGGGCGGCTTATCGACGACCTGCTGGACGTCAGCCGTGTCAGCCAGGGGAAGATTCAACTTCAACGCGAAAAGATCGAACTCGGCGAGTTGGTGCGGCGAACCGTGGATGATCATCGCGCCACTTACCTGAACGCCGGAGTCCAGCTCAACTGCAGGCCGGCTTCCCAACCGATGTGGCTCACCGCCGACGCTACCCGCATGGCTCAGGTGGTCGGCAATCTGCTTGGCAACGCGGTCAAATTCACGCCACGCGGGGGCCGGGTCGAACTCACGCTCGAACCGGAAAACGGCGCAGCACTGTTGCGCGTGCGCGATTCCGGCGTCGGCATGACGGCCGCGGTAATCGAGCGCGTGTTTCAGCCTTTCATGCAGGCTGACGAGACGCTCGATCGATCCCATGGTGGGCTTGGGCTTGGCCTTGCGTTGGTCAAGGGGCTGGTCGAACTTCACGGAGGCTCGGTCGGCGCTGCCAGCGAAGGACCAGGTCGCGGCGCCGAATTCACCATCAAGCTGCCGCTGGAAGCGGCGCCAGAAGAGGCAACGCCAGCACCAATAGTGCGCCCGGTCTCGCGGCGCAAGGTACTGGTGATTGAGGACAACGTGGACGCCGCCGATAGCCTCAAGGAGGCTTTGGAGCTCTCTGGCCACCACGTCCAGGTCGCCTACAATGGTCCCGAAGGCATCAGCAAGGCACGTGAGTTCAAACCCGATGTCGTTCTCAGCGACATCGGCCTGCCCGGGATGGACGGCTACCAGGTCGCGCGCGCCTTCCGCGCCGACGCGGCACTCAGAGGCATATATCTCGTCGCGCTCACCGGCTACGCATTGCCCGAAGATTCGCAACGGGCCTCGGAAGCCGGTTTCCAGCGGCACATCGCCAAGCCTCTCAGTCTGCAAGCGCTGGAGGATCTGCTCGCCGCGCCCGAGACAGGGTTGCCCGTCGGAGACGGGACGTGAGTGGCCATTGACACAGAGCTGAATTGCGTCCCGATGGAGCTGTAACCAGACTGACACACCTGCCCGCCCGGGACATCTAACCGCCGATGAGGCATCAGGGCCGTTTATTGGCCGCACTCTGGACAGGGTGCCTCGCCGCTTCTCTCGCATGGAACCTGCACGAGCAGAGGCAGAAGACTGTCGAGATCGCGCGAATCAGCGCCCAGGTCACCTTCGACAACGACCTCCTCTACCGCAGATGGGCGGCGCAGCAGGGCGGCGTGTACGTGCCGGTGTCGGAGCACACGCGCCCCAATCCCTATCTCAACGTCCCCGATCGGGATGTCACGACGACCTCCGGCATGTCTCTGACCCTGCTCAATCCCGCTTACATGGTCCGCCAGGTCAACCAACTGGCGCAACCGGGCCGCGGCAGCCGAGCTCACCTCACCAGCCTCAAACCGCTGCGCCCCGAGAATGCGCCCGACGCGTTCGAGAGGGCTGCGCTGACGTCCTTCGAGGAGGGAGTCAAAGAGGTAAGCGCGTTCGATAGCAGGAATGGGCTACAGGACCTGCGCCTGATGCGACCCCTCCTGATCGAGAAGCCCTGTCTCAAATGCCACGCTCTACAGGGCTACAAGGAGGGCGACATCCGAGGCGGGATCAGCGTCTCCGTGCCCATGGAGCCGATCCTGGCCATCGACGGACCGCAGGTCGCGCGCACGTCGATGGCCCACGGATTGGTTTGGCTGCTTGGGGTCGTGGGTCTCACGTTGTGGGGCAGAGGGCTGGAGAAGCATGTTGCCGCACGAGAGCGGGCCGAGCAGGCGGCCAGGCACCACGCGGCTGAGTTGGAGGCCGCGTTTGCGGCGATGACCCATGGGATCATGGTGTACGACGCCGCGGGGAAGATGGTCCGCACCAACGCCACCGCTCGGGCGCTTTATGACATCGACCCGGTCGGGGTTGACATCGAGGTTCTGGCCAAANNCTCGGCGAGCGATTCGTTCTCACCCGGTCGGACGGCAAGGTGATGGTCGTGTCGTTTTCGTCCGCTCCCTTGCAGTTGGGCGGTCAGGCTATGGGAGCGGTCACGGTCTGCACCGACATCACCGATCTGATTCAAACCCAGGAGGCGCTGCGCGAGGCCGACCGACGCAAGGACGAGTTTCTCGGCGTGCTCTCGCACGAGTTGCGCAACCCGCTCGCGCCCATACGCAACAGCCTCTTCATTTTGGATCGGGCGGCCCCGGGTGGAGAGCAGGCGCGCCGGGCTCAGGCCGTCATCGATCGCCAGGTCGGGCACCTGACCCGTCTGGTCGACGATCTGCTCGACGTGACCCGCATCGCGAGGAACAAGATCCAGCTTCAGCGCGAGTCGCTGGACTTGACCAATCTGGTGCGGCGGACCATCGACGATCACCACTCGCTTTTCGAAAAAGGCGAGGTCCATCTCGAGACCGCCCTGCCGGCCGAGCGTATTGCCGTGCACGCCGACCGGACACGCCTGGCGCAGATGGTGGGGAATCTGCTGCAGAACGCAGCCAAGTTCACCGACCGGGGCGGGCGCACCCAAGTATCCGTCGCCGTCGATGAGGTAGCGAGACGGGCCGTCATTCGAATCGCGAACACCGGCGTTGGAATTTCCCCGGAATTGCTGCCACGCTTGTTCCAACCCTTCGCGCAGGCCGATGACACCATGGATCGGAGCAAAGGCGGCCTTGGGCTTGGACTGGCGTTGGTCAAGGGGCTGGTCGAGCTGCACGGCGGAGACATCAGCGCGCACAGCGAGGGCATCGGCAAAGGCGCGGAGTTCATCGTCCGACTGCCACTCGATGGCGAGAGCGTTACCCACACCCCGACCCCCGTCGATCTTTCACACCGAAACCGGCGCGTGCTCGTCATCGAGGACCAGGCCGACGGAGCTCAGAGTTTGCGCGAGGCGCTCGAACTGTGCGGCCACCAGGTCGAGGTCGCAGAGAACGGGCCGGCCGGCCTGACCAGGGCGCGTGCGTTCCGTCCCGAGGTCGTGCTCTGCGATATCGGCCTGCCCGGCATGGATGGGTACCAGGTCGCGCGCGCGTTCCGGGCCGATGAGGCGCTCAAAGACGTGTTCCTGGTAGCGCTGAGCGGATACGCGCGGCCGGACGATCTCTTGCGCGCGGCTGAGGCCGGCTTTGACCAGCACCTCGCCAAACCACCGCACCTGGACAGGCTTGAGGAGTTACTTTCGTCATTGCGCAAGAGATCGCCCAACCTGGGCCCAACCAGCTAGTGCCGCCGGTCAGAAATTCTGCAAGGGATGGACGGCCGATCCATCCCCTGCCGCTGCGTTGCTCCTCGGTCACATAGGTCGACTATGCTCCCTCGTCGCGCCTTGCGGCCGGGGCGCCTCGACCGCCCCTCCCCTCCACAATTTCTGACCGGCGGCACTA
>PMZX01000214.1:0-820 GCA_003170035.1 Myxococcales bacterium
AGAAGCCGCGCCGTCTCGGTCTTCACCCCGCCGGTCTTGTCGTAGGTGCGCTGGATGAGCTGTCGCTCAAGGTCCTCCAGGACTTCGGGCAGGGTCATGTTGCCCGAGGGTACCGCCAGGGATGTCTCGCTGGTGCCTTCGCGCAGAGAGGCGGGCAGCGCAGCCACGCTGATGCTGTCACCGTTGGCGAAAACCAAGGACTGCTCGACCGCGCTCTCCAACTCGCGCACGTTGCCGGGCCAGTTGTAGGCAGCCAGACGCGCCAGCGCAGCATCGTCGATGCGCCGGATGCTCGGGTTGGTGCGCGGACCTAGCTTGCGGATGAAGTGCTCGACCAGGGCGGGAATGTCTTCGCGTCGTTCGCGCAGAGGCGGCACATGGCAAGCGGTCACGTGCATGCGATAGAAGAGATCCTCTCGAAAGCGACCCTCTTCCATTTCCTTCTTGATGTCGCGGTGGGTGGCCGAGATCAGGCGCACGTCAACGTGCACGCTTTCCTCGCCGCCCACCCGTTCGAATTCGCTCTCCTGCAAGACGCGCAGAAGCTTGACCTGCAGGTTGGGTGTCATGTCGCCCACCTCGTCGAGAAATAAGGTCCCCTTGTCGGCCAGCTCGAAACGGCCCAGCTTGCGTTTGATCGCGCCGGTNNAACGCGCCCTTCTCGTGCCCGAACAATTCTGATTCGAGCAGGGTCTCGGTCAGAGAGCCACAGTTGACCTTCACGAAAGGGCCGGCCGCCCGCTTGGACCGGCTGTGCACGGCACGCGCCACCAGTTCCTTGCCGGTGCCGGTTTCGCCCGAGATGTGCACCGCCACGTCG
>PMZX01000214.1:862-3461 GCA_003170035.1 Myxococcales bacterium
ACCTCGGGCGCAAACGGCTTCTGCAGAAAATCCATGGCACCCAGGCGCATGGCCTGCACTGCTGTCTCGACCGTGCCAAAAGCCGTCACGATCAGCGTGGGGCAGGAAGGATCGATGCGCTTGACCGCCTCCAGAACCTCGAGGCCGCCGACGCCCTCCATCTTGAGGTCGGTGATAACGAAGTCCGCGGCCTGTTTCTTCAGCGCTGCCAGACCCTCGCTGCCAGACCCCGCGGTCACCACCTCGTGACCCATGCGCCGGACCGTGACAGCCATGCCCTCTCGCATGGTTTCGTTGTCGTCGATGATCAGAACGCGCGCCATGGAACAACCATACTACGCGGCCAGCGCGGTGCGAGTCGTGAAACGGAAACGGGCGCCGCCCTCTGGTCCGCGGTCAACGCGCACGTCGTCTCCATGGTCGCGCGCGATCTCGCGCACGAAAGCCAGTCCCAGCCCAGTGCCCTTCTCGCGGGTCGTGAAAAATGGGGCAAAGATCTTGTCCCCCAGCTCGGGTGCGACGCCGGGACCGCTGTCGCGTACCTCCCACTGCACCACGCCCTCAACCTTGCGCGCGGCCACCACCACTTGGCCAGACGCCCCCGCCGCGACCAAGGCGTTCTTGACCAGGTTGATGAGGGCGCGGCGAAGCTGGCCGCGGTCGCCCTCGGCCACCAGATCCGGGGGCGCCTCTGCGCGCAGCACGGGCTGCAAACCTGCCGGTCGACAGATCTCGCACACCTCGTTGATCAAGGGGGCAACGGGCACCGATTCCATCACCGGCGGCGGCCGGCGCGCGAATTCCAGAAAGTCGGACACCACGTTCTTGAGGTAGCCGATCTCGCGCTCCACCCGCTCCACTTCGGCCAGGCGTTCAGGCTGCTTCACCAGCCCTTCACGCAGCAAGCCCGCATAGAGCTCCAGGCCACCCAAAGGGTTGCGCACCTCGTGCGCGATCCCCGCAAGCATCATCTGCATACGCTCGTCGCGCGCCTGCAGCGCGGCCCGCATCTCGTCCAGGCGAGCTGCCAGATAGCCGATCTCGTCACGGGTCTCGACCGCCACCGGACGGGCCAGATCCCCGCGCCCGATCCCTTCCGCGGCCCGCGCCAGGCGCGCCAGCGGCCCGGTTATCCGGCGCGACAGCCACGCCGCCAACACCGCGATGAGGACCATGCACAGACCGCCGCCCGCCACCAGCCAGCGCCGGAAAGCGGCCAACTGAGCGAAATACTGCGCGCCGCCCTCCACCACCACCAGTCCGGCAGGTTCGGGTCCGCCCACGCGGGCATAGCCACGCTGATAGGGCCGACCATCGCGTCCCCAAAACAAGGGCGAGCCTGCCAGGGCGCCGGCCATGGCTCGCTCGATCTCGGGCTCGTCGACGCCGAGTTCGTAGGCATGCGCGCCCAGGGCTACCAGCCCCTCGGTATCGCCTCGCCCGGTCAGATCGCGGGCAACCAGCAGAACCCGCCGGACCCCCAGCCGCTGCCTCGCCAGTTCGATGCGCCGGGTGAGATTGGCGTAGGTGTTGGATTGCTCGTCGCCGAGCCCAATGGCTGCCAACTGCTCGGGCAAGATCTGCATAGCAATGCCGGACGCAGCGGTGGCGAGACGCTGGCCCAGTTCGTCCTCCAGCGCCCGCCGCGCCACCGCATGGGCCAGCATGCCGAACAGCAACAGGGCAACCACCGCGGGCAGCAGCACGGCCACCAACATCTTGGCGAGCAGTCGTGCTTTCGGTCGTCGGGGGAGCATCCCGGCGTCAGTGTATCAACGGCAGGCAGGTGCTGTCTGGATGAACTCTCTCACGCAGGTCGTACCGCGAGCGTCCGCAGTACGCTCAAGACCCTGGCGGCGGCGGGCTCACCGAAGCGTCCTGCCGCTGCCCGCTGCGCAACATCACTCGAATCTCCGAGCAAATCGCGTCGAAGACCAGGGTCTCGATCCGGCTGCGTCCCTCTTTGGCGATCTCGTCGAAGGTGACAGCTATACGCACGCTGCTCTGCACGGGGATATTGGCCACCACCCGACAACGGCCCACGATGGGTTGAGATTCGCGGCCAAGCTTGAGACGAAAAGGAGCCAGGGTCCCCACCGGTGGCGCCTCGCCGACCAGCGCGGACAGGCCACTCACGCTCATGTCGTGGGTGAACGACGAAACCTTGCCAGTGCGCAGATCGAATTCCACCGGCACGGCGCGCGCCACCCGAACCGCCTGGCGAGCCCCGTTGCTGGTGTGGATCTCAAGGCGCTGGGCCAGGACCAAGATCGCACCCAGGTCCACGCGTGCCTGCATGTAGGCGGGCAACAAATCCACGCCCAAAGTCCCGCTCTTGAATTGCTCGTGCCAGGAACAGAACTGGGACAGCCAGGAGGTGAGCCTCGTCGCGACCATCGACTTCCTTCCTTGGAGAGTGCGTCAGGGGCCGGCTTTAGTATTCGGCACATCGGCAAGAATCCTTGAGGTTCAGAACGATGAGTCAGGCTCTCGCCGGACTCCAGCGAGGCACAGATCGGGATGTCCGTTAGCATCAGGCCGACAGGGCCCTTCGGGCACTCGGACCTGCCCACCCCACCACCTGCCCCCGCGGCTTCGC
>PMZX01000534.1 GCA_003170035.1 Myxococcales bacterium
CGAGCGTGACCGTCAAGCTCAGCAGCCTTCCCACTGGAGCGGATATGCGCGTGCAGGTGTTGGTGAATGGCGTGGCCTATTGTGCCGTGATGACCATGGCCAGCCAGACCATTCTCTGGAACGCATTCAACACGAAGTGTTGGGCCCCGACCACTGGCACGGCCCTGACGGGCCCGCCCAACACACCGAACATCCAGTTCCAGGCAAGTTCGCGCGCCACCGCTGGGTCGTTCGACTTCTGCGTGACTTCCCTGTCGTTCCAGTAGCCTTCACTTCCATGCACAGGTGCCCGTGGTCCCCGTGGCATCCGGGACACACGTGGCGCCGGCGGTGGGGGCGACGCAGGTCTTTCCGCAGGAAGAGAATGGGCAGTGGGCGTTCTGCAAGTCCGCGAAGGCGGACGAAACGGCAGTCGCACAACGGCCGGTGCCGTCATAAGGCACATCGCAGCCGCAGGCGTCCGGCGAGTGTCCCCAGCATCCTGTGGGGTTCAGTGGCAGGTAGCACTGCTGCGCGGCCGCGAGTGCATTCAGATAGGTGGCCCGTAGGGTCTCGCAATCGCTTGGGCCCGCATCCACCGTGTCGCACTGACTGCCAAGGCCCAACTTGATCGAGCACCTGCCCTCGGTACAGACTGGAAACTCGCAGCGAACCACGAAACAGGAGTGGGTCACGGGCTGCAGTCCGCTCGGGCACCCGGGCGGCGGAGCCGGAGTGGTACACTCGGCACTGGGCTTCCATGGGATGAGGCAAGGGTCGCGACTGACATCCGTCCGGGAAGCAGGGCTGGGCAACCAACACTCAAAACCCGTGCGGTAGTCGAGCACGGCGAGGCAGTCATCGGCGGTGATGCAGCTCCCGAAAATGGAGGCGTCGCCGGCGGAGTCCAATGATCCTCCTATGGAGTCGCCTCCCGCATCAGAGTAGCCGGCACTCACCTCGCCGTCACACGCTGCCGCACCTCCCTCGTACCTCGCGTCCGCCTGGCCAGAGCGATGCAGACCCGAGTGGTTGCTGCACCCCAATCCTGCCATGGCAGCGGCTAGAAGGGCTGCGACGCGCACAGATATCTTGTTCATTGTGCACATGGGCCAAGCAATCCACGTGCCGGTGACTGCGCGAAGGTAGTTGAACCAATCTTGCCGTCTTGGTGCGCTTATCGACCAGGGCGTTCTCAGAAATCTGAGACCGGCCATGCCACATTCACCCCAGTACATCAGCGATGAAATCGACGTTGGTTCGTGGGTATGCTATTGGGCCCGTAATGGGCTAGCGACCGCCGGCGATGGGGCGCAGTACCCGATGGCCAACGTGTTTCGGATGCAGAACTCGTCCGCCTTGCAGTCTGCACTCGCGGTGCAACGGCCGGGAAGAAGCTCGCAGCGAGCGGCGGGCCGGTCAGGACCTCGCTTCTTCATCAGGCCTCTGCACTCCGTGCCGTCGGGGCAGGACGCCGTGGGTCCATCTTCAAGAAAGTCTCTGCACTTGTCCCCTGGGTTCTCGGGTGGCGGAAGGACGGGCGGAGGAACGTGTCGGGTCGAAGAGCACCCCAGAAACGCAGACATGGCCACCACGAGTGCGCCGAGGCTGATATGGCCCGGTTGCTGCTGACCCACGACTCCGAAGATCGCCGATGCTGTTCACCACGTCAACCAGCGCCGCCCTCAACAAGCGGCGGGCTGGACGCCACCGCTCACCACCAGGCGTCAGGGCAAGAAGGCCGCTCGGCTATTGACTCTTTGGCACGTCGGCGCAGCGGTTCAGGGAGCCGTGAAGATACTTCACAGCGGGCCAGGCACGCCACTGAAGGGAACTGGAACCACCAACGCGCGGCACGTTCCGGGTCTGTCGGTACCGAAACAATCTGGCTCAAGGATTGCAAAAGCTGTCGTTGGATGAGTTGTAAAGCAGCAATGACCACGCGGTCGTTCAATATTGAGGTGCCGTCATGAAGACCATTTTGACTGCCTGCCTTTGTTTCCTACTCGCAGGGTTCGGCGTTGCGCGAGCCGATGAGGGTCTGCCGCAGTCGGCTCAGCCGACAACAGCGGAGCCAAATCAACAGCCACCTGCGCCACCCTTGCAGCCACCAGCTCCGCCGGTCCAGTCCCAGGCGCCACCTCAGGTTCAGCAGCCCGTAGCCGTAAGTCAGGCGGCGGCCGGGGGCCAGTGGGTCTACACCAGTCAGTATGGTTGGGTTTGGATGCCGTACGGTGCGCAGTACACGTACGAAGGCACGGCCGGCGACGCCTATCCCTATTCCTATGTGTACTACCCTGCTTACGGATGGACGTGGCTGGCAGCACCCTGGATTTGGGGCTGGGGGGCGTATCCCTACTTTGGTCTCCGCGGTCCAACGGGCTTTGGCTGGTACGCTGGCCTGTACCGGGCCGGGTATGGTTGGGGCGGATATCGCGGCGGATTCCACGGTGGATACGGTATTGGCGGCGGCTATCGCGTCGGGAGTGGCTACGGCGGCGGGCTGCGCGCTGGCGGCTATCGCGCTTTCGGCGGACATCGTGGCAGCGTTGGCGGTGGCAGCTATCGTGGCGGTGCCGGTACCAGCTATCATGCCGGCGGATTCCGCAGCTTTGCCGGTAGCAGCCATCACGCTTTCGGCGGATTGCATGGCGGCTTTGGCGGTGGCTCGCGCAGTGGTTCTGGGGGACATGGAAGTTTTGGCGGTGGCCACGGCGGTGGGCACCGTTGAGCTGCGATCGGGCCCTTTGAGCGCAGTGGGCTTTCTACTTCTGAGCCTTGCGCTCTTGCCCATTTGCCAGGCAGTCAGCGCGCAGCCTTCTTCTCAGAAGCCTGAGACCAGCCATGGAATCGCGTTCACTCGAGTCCCCCTCTGATGCGCCCTCCGACGCGCCTGGTAGAAATTCCTCTCGACAGGCCGCCGGCTGACGCGGTGACTTTCTAGGGCCCTGAGAGTACCCTTTGGGCGACCCGTGTCGCTCTTTTCCCGCATCCTGCTCTCGCCACCTCGATGTGCCAGCGCCAGACGTCTCC
>PMZX01000267.1:0-4593 GCA_003170035.1 Myxococcales bacterium
GGGACCGAACACGCCCATGATCAGATAGCAAGGCGCGACCTCCGGCGTCCCGGTATTGGATGCCTTGTTAGCTATCAAGGAATCGATGAAACACAGTTGCTGCCGCACCGGAGTTCCGCCGAGAATGGCATCGCTCTTGTTGATGTTGAACACGTAGTTGTTGTCGTGGTTGGGGGCAAAGGTGCCAAAGTGGTTCTTCATGCTCAGCGTTGCCCTGCCCATCAATGTGTGGCCCTTGTTGTTCGCAATATTGATGAGAATGTCGATCGTGCCATTGGCGATCTGAGCGGTACAAGCCGCAGACGTTCCCCCGGGAATGGCAGCGCTAATCGTGCCCCCCAACGAGCCATTGAGATTGCTGACCACCGCCTGGATCTTGGTCGTGTCGGTCAGGCTGAAATACGGAGAGTAGTCCGTGTACATTTGCTTGGCATAGGTCGAATTTCCGTCATAAACGATGATGTTTGCCGGCAGCACGCCAAAGCCCAAGAGGATGTTGCAGAACTTCTGAACTACGGCTATGCGGGCCTGGTTCTTGGGTTCAATTGTGTTTATCTTTATGGCGACTTTCGTGGCATTCCACGCCTTGCTTGACCTGAAAATGGCTTTCCATGCCGCATCGGCAGTGGTCTGGTTGGCCAGTTGCATGGCCATGGCATCCATATTCGCCTGCACTCGGGCAGAATCGACCAGGGCATTTTCCGCAGCGAACGTCATCGACGTTGGCGTGGCCGTTAGCATCTTCGTGTCGTAGCAGGAGACCACGCGCATGTTGCTGATGGTGGGATTCACCGCCAGCGTTCCAGTGGCCGGCCATGCCGCAAACGCCTTGTCCGCTCTCGCAAGCGCCAATCCCGCCGCGCCCGCGGCCGTTATCTTGAGAAAATCCCGTCTTTGGTTTTGCATGAGGAACTCCTTCTAGAAATCGACAAGGAAGCTGCTGACGCACCTATCCGGTTCGCCGCACGCCGTTGGCCTGGAACTCCCGTCACTCTCAGTGACGGGAAACCACCTGGGCGGCTCATCTTTTCCCCGACTCAAGGAACCGAAGGCGTAGCGCCGAGTTGGTTCTCTCTAAAGTATTTGACGTTCCGGCCTGACGCAAGCATGTTTGACTTGGTGTCAAGTAAACCTGACACGGCGGAGGCGGGCAAGTCGCCCGTGATCCGGACCTCGCTGAGAGAGTTTCGGCTGGCCCGTGGGCTGAGCCAGCTTCAGCTTGCGAACAAGGTCGGCCTGTCACGACAGAGCCTCTGCGGTTTGGAGAGCGGCCGCGTGGTTCCAGGGACCGATGTCGCACTCCGCCTGGCCCAGGTTCTTGGCTGTCGGATCGAGTCTTTCTTCTGCCTCAATGTTCCGCCAGCGCCGCTGGAGGCAGCCATCGCAGCGGCGCCTTCGGCGCTTGAATCAGGCAACCCGCGTGTGTTTCTAGCTGAAGTCAACGGGCGCTGGGTCGCGCACCCCATCGATCCGCGGCGCAGCGAATCCTTTTTCCGGGCAGCCGATGGCCTGGTGGTTTCTGGGCCGCGGCGGCGTGGCAGCGCGCGGACGGTCCGAATCGAGCCTTTGGGAGACATCGAGGCTGTCCGCCGGCGGCTAGTGGTCATGGGATGCGCGCCTGCACTGGGGATGCTTGCCGCGAGGCTCGGCCAAGAACCTTCGGGGATTTATATCTCGTGGGTTCCAGGCTCAAGCATGGCAGCGCTCGAGGCTCTGGGAAGGGGCGAGGTCCATATCGCCGGCCTTCACCTGTGCGACGAGGCCACCCATGAATTCAACATTCCATTCGTTCGACGTGCACTACCAGGTCGCGCCATGCTTTTCGTCAACTTCGCGTCCTGGGAACAGGGAATCCTCGTCGGTGCTGGCAATCCACTCCGAATCCGAGGCGCAGAAGATCTCGTGAATCCGAAGATCCGTTTGGTCCAGCGCGAGCCCGGCGCGGGGGCGCACAGGCTGCTCGAGCAAGCGCTCAGAGCCAAAAGAGTGCCATTGGGGACTGTGCGCGGCCGCGGAGGCGTGGCCCTGGGACACATGGAAGTCGCTCAAGCGATTGCCATGGGCGCAGCCGACGCGGGAATCGCTATTCGCAGCGCCGCGGCTGCGTTCGGGCTAGGATTCATTCCGCTCGCGGTAGAGCGCTTCGACCTCGTGATCCCTCGTGCGCTGGCGACCGATCCCAGGGTCGAGCGCCTGGTGGACACGCTGGGGAGCGCAACCTTTCGGCGAGAACTCGACACTGTGGGCGGGTACATCACGTATGAGTCAGGGCATCAGGTTGGCGAGACCCAGTCCCGCTGATCGGCGGCCGCAGACGCCACTGAAAAAATGGTCACCTGCAGCTACGAGCCAACATCCAAGGTTGGTCGGAATACACGGCGAATTGATTTCGTTTGATTGACGCATCAGCCGTTGCCCAACTTGCCACAACCGGTTAAAGAAGCAGAGGAGCCAAAACATGAACCTCAGCGCGAGAAACCAGCTCAAGGGGACCATCAAGAGCATCAAGAAAGGGGACCTCATGGCCGAGGTCGTCGTCGAGATCGGCGGCCAGGAGCTCGTCTCGGTCATCACCGCGTCCTCGGTGGACCGCCTGGGCCTCAAAACGGGCGATGCGATCACCGCGGTCATCAAGGCGACCGAAGTAATGATCGCGAAGTAGCGTCCGGGAGGTGCTACCCGCCGCCGAGCATGACCACGCGATCGGCTGTACCCTCGGGCGCCAGATCCACCAGGATGCGGTCGAAGGTCGCCAGCCGTCCGCCACGACGGAGTGCGAGGGCCAGCAAGTGAGCGTCGGTCACCTGACGCAGGCGCAACGGACGGGCCTTGCAGGCACCCGTATATTCGGCTATACGACTATATGGGTGACCCATGAGAGATGCCGCTCAGTTCTTCAAGATTCTCGCCGATGAGGCACGGCTCAAGATCATCTGGCTGCTCTTTCACCACGATGAGCTGTGCGTGTGCGACATCATGGCCGCGCTGGGTATCACGCAGTCCAAAGCTTCGCGACACCTGGCCACGCTCAAGCACGCGCATCTGGTGACCGACCGGAAAGACGGTCTGTGGTCGCACTACGCGCTCCGGCCGGCGGAAGACGCGCTGGCCAAGACCCATCTCGCACTATTGCGGCGCAGCCTGGCTGGCAAGGTCGATGCCGTATCGCTGCTCAAAACACTGCAACGCTGGCTGGATGGCAAGAAGCCAGGCATGGCCTGCGCCAAAGCCGCCGCCTGTGCGGCCAAGTCCACCGCGAGGAAGACCACGAAACGTCACCGAGGAGCGGCCTGATGAGCCGGGAGACGACAGGAACTCAGGGCGTGACGAAGCGCCTGTCCTTTTTCGACCGCTTCCTGACGGTTTGGATCTTCCTCGCCATGGCGGTTGGAGTTGGCGGCGGATACCTGTTTCCGGGCGTCGTCCCATTCATCAATCAGTTCAACATCGGGACCACATCGGTCCCCATCGCCATCGGTCTCATCCTCATGATGTACCCACCGCTGGCCAAAGTCCGCTACGAGGAGATGGGCCCGGTCCTTCGCAACTTCAAGGTGCTCGGCCTCTCCCTGGTGCAAAACTGGGTCGTGGGGCCGCTGTTGATGTTCGGCCTGGCTGTCGTGTTTCTACACGACAAGCCCGAGTACATGGTTGGGCTCATCATGATTGGCCTGGCCCGCTGTATTGCCATGGTCATCGTCTGGAACGACCTGGCCAAGGGCGACACCGAATATTGCGCTGGCCTGGTCGCCTTCAACTCGATTTTCCAGGTCCTGTTCTATTCGATCTACGCCTACGTCTTCATCACTGTAATGCCGACTTGGCTGGGTCTTCCTGGGGTGGCGGTCAAGATCACGATTGGCGAGATCGCCAAGAGTGTCTTCATCTACCTGGGCATCCCGTTTCTCGCTGGGATGATCACGCGCTTCACGCTGATCAAGTTGAAGGACAAGCGCTGGTACCACGAGAAATTCATCCCGAAGATCAGTCCCATCACGCTCATCGCGCTGCTGTTCACCATCGTGGTGATGTTCTCGCTTAAGGGCGGGACCATCGTGCAGCTTCCCCTCGACGTCGTGCGCATCGCGATCCCGCTGCTCATCTACTTCGTGGTCATGTTCTTCGTGTCCTTCTTCATGTCGAAGAAAGTGGGCGCGACTTATGGCCAGTCGACGACACTGTCATTCACGGCGGCATCGAACAACTTTGAACTTGCCATCGCGGTCGCCATTGCGACCTTCGGGATCAACCACGGCGCTGCGTTCGCCGCGGTGATCGGGCCGCTGGTCGAGGTGCCCGCGCTCATCGGGCTGGTCAACGTGGCGCTCTGGCTCGGGCGCAAGTACTACCGCACGCAGGAGGTCCCCACATGAAAGGCGTACTCTTCCTCTGCGTGGCCAACTCGGCGCGCAGTCAGATGGCCGAGGGAATTGCCCTCTCGCTGGCCCCCACGGGAACGAAGATCTGGTCCGCCGGCTCGCACCCGACCCGCGTCCGCCCCGAGGCGATCACGGTGCTGAGGGAGATCGGCATCGACATCTCCGGGCACCACGCCAAGCCGGTCGCGGAGATCCCGGCGGCCGAGGTCGACAC
>PMZX01000267.1:4634-6648 GCA_003170035.1 Myxococcales bacterium
CGACTTCTTCGCCCAGCCTGCATCAGGCAGACAACTCTCAAGCGATCAGTAGATGAACGGGATCAGTCTGCGCACGTGCTGCGCGTGCGCGGCGTACCCGGGAATCTCTTCGCGCAGCCAGCGTTCTTCGCGGCGCGCCTTTATGTCGAAGAACGCCAGGAGCACGGCCGCGTAGACGAGGGTCAGCCATCCGTGGACCGCGAGCGCCCAGCCGAACGCCGCGAGCGTCGCGCCAGCGTACATGGGGTGGCGCACGAACCGGTACGGCCCGCGGGTGACCAGCGTGGCCCCTTGCTTCGGGCGGGGCGTGGCAGTGAGGTTGCGCCCGAGCGCAGCTATCCCGGCCAGAGCGAGCGCGCTGCCGAGCACGATCAGGGCGATGCCGCCGATCAACACGGGCCGCGTAGCGGGCCAGGCCGGCAGACCGGGCCACGTGCTCGGGCCCAAAGCGACAAGCGCGATGAGAAGCAGTTGCAGCGCGACGTAGCCCTCGCCTCGCGGGCCCATCCATGAGGAAGCCCGGGGCCTCATGTGCGTTCTCCCTCGGCTCGCAGGCGGGCAGCAGGCTTCGGCAACGGGAGCAGCATGGGAACGTCGCGGCGGTAGGCCCGGTACGCCTCGCCGAACTCGGCCGTGAGATCCGCTTCCTCGAGCACCGTGCCTGCGACGATCCACGCCGTCCACAGCACGTTGAAGAGCAGGCGATCGGCGGTCACGTCCGGACAGAACCAGATAAGCACAATGACGGCAAGATAGAGCGGATGGCGAACGAAGCGATAGGCGCCGCGGACGACGAAACCGCAGGGCCCCGACGGCCTTGCACGTAGGTGGCCGGCGAGAGGGGCGAGGCCCAGCGGGTCGAACGACCGCAGCGAAACAAAACCCCAGACGAACAGGCCGAGGGCGGCGACGGAGAACCCGTGCGCCACCAGACGCGAGGGCCCCGTGAGGGTGAGGAGGCGCACATCAGAGGGCTGCCAGAGGAGGACGACGGCCACCAGCGCGAGGCCCGAGGCAATCGCGTAGAGCGCGGGCTGATACAGCGACGCGATGACCGCAGCCATCCGGGCGCGGACGTTACGCCGGACCATCCCGCTGTGCTGGGCGAAGAACAGCATCGACAGCGCCCCATCCCACAGCAAGACCGTTGTCTCCGACCAGCCGAGGCGCATGATCCGCAGCGTTCCCAGCGGCCAAAATGCGAACACGACGACCGAGCCGACACCGAAGCCCGCGGCCAGGACAAGCAACAATCGCGAAAGCCACTTCGTTGGATGGATCATGGTTTCAGCCCTTTTCAATGCGAGCCGGGTGCCTGTCACCGCACCTCGCTTCGATCTAGTCGCAGGACCGCTTCGGCTCACACACCGTCACGCCGCGCTCGTCACAGCCCAACGAGCAACCCGCTTCCAGCGCCTTCTGCAGCGTCTGGCGCGCGCGGTGCAAGCGCATCTTCACGGTCGTGAGAGGAATGCCGAGCAGGTCCGACACTTCCGGCCCGGTAAGACCCTCAAGCTCGGTGAGCATGATCACCGAACGGTATTCGTCCGGCAGCGCTTCGAGGAAGCGCTGCACACAGGCGGACATCTCCCGCCGCTCAATGGTCGCCTGCAGCGTGACGGGATCGTCACTCGCGTCGTCGAGTGCGTCGGGATCAACGCCCGTGTCGATGGCAGGCCGCCGGGCACGCTGGCGCAGGTGATCAACACAGGTATGGGTGGCGATGCGGAAGAGCCAGGTGGTCATCGCCTCGCCCGCACGCAGGGATCCGAGACTGCGGTGCGCGCGCAGCAGGATCTCCTGCAGGAGATCCTCGGCATCGCCCTGGTCTCGGAGCATGCTCTGTGCATAGCGAAGTAGCCGGGCGCGATGCTGCTCGATGAGCAGATCTCCTGTCGGCAGGATGGGCAGACGCTTCTGCATCGGTGCTCCGCTGGCACCCGGAAGATAACCCGAGCAACTCGCCTGCACCAAGTTCACGTTCGCCCCCCACCGCACCCGCACCCGGCTGGCG
>PMZX01000267.1:6689-7269 GCA_003170035.1 Myxococcales bacterium
GTGCCCGTGGCGCCGTGCTGGCGCGCCGAATCGATGCGACCCTTGAGATTTTCGGTGCTGCGCAGCGAAAGAGCCGCCCCGCAAGCAAACACCTCGGTGAGGCGGGCTCGCTCCGACCGAAACGTGTCGTCGAGCTCAGGGGCGCCGGCCTGGATCGAGGCGGCGAAGTCGGCCATGGCGCTGGTGGCGGAGGTTCGCACAGACAGACCAGTTTCGATGGCGAGACGGATCCCTCGTTCGCACGCGCCCGCGGCCCGCGACTCGTGCAGCCAGCGGCGGGTGCAGGGGCGGCAGCCGGCAGCGATTGAGGCGGCGAGGCCGGCAAGGGCTTCTTCTTTGACGGACAGGCCGGCCGATTCGTCGAGCGGCATGGTCGGGCTCCTTTCTGTGACGTTCCGACGCAAAGACGATCAGCGGACCGAAAAGGATACAGGGGCGAGGGTGCAGCGATTTGGCAAGACTCCTGGGTGCCCCGCGGCGCGCCGTCAGAATTGGTTGTACCAACCTGCACCCAACGAGCATCATGGCCTCATCGCCCTGCTCACTGCCAAGAATGCGTGGGTTGAAACTGCCCGCGCCT
>PMZX01000272.1 GCA_003170035.1 Myxococcales bacterium
ATGAACAGCCCCGCCCCGAAGCCATGGTGCAGGTTGAGCAGCTCGAAGGTGTCGTTGCTCGCACCCTTGGTTTGCAGCGTGGAATAAGAGTGGTCGCCGCTGGCCCCGACCTTACTGTTGGCGATCTCGAGTCCCTTGAGGTGCATCCAGCTCCCAGTCACGAGGATGGCCGGAGTGTTGGCCCCCGGAGTGGTCGTCTGGTACTGCGAGCAGTCGAGAAGAGGCACCTCGCCCGGATACGCCCAGATCTTGGTGCGGTTGGTATCCGATGTTCCGCTCTTCGAGAGATTGATCTGGCTCGTGCTGTAGTAGGTTCCCGCACGCATCCAGATGGTATCTCCCGCGGCGGCGGAATTGTTTGCCTTCTGAAGGCTGGCGAAGGGCGACGCCTGGGTTCCGGGATTCGAATCGCTGCCCGTGGGGGCCACGTAGTATTCCGCTGCCAACACGTTCCTGGCAGCGAACAGGCACAGGCCGGCGACTAGCCAGACGAGCAGAAAGAGATGCCGATGGCTCTTCGACGGGCGTTCTGTGGATTTCATCAGAGGCTCCTTCTGTGCGGGCAAACGAAAGCAACTGCTGGGCGGCGGAGGGGAGGGAGAATCTTGTACTCCCATACAGGAGGTTAGTGGCGCGGTCTGGGGAAAAGAGGTCAGGCATTCCTTGGAAGCGCCGCGGCTTCCCAATGCGCGACCACACCATCAGCGCCGGCAGCGGCTCGATGAGCGCCGCCATTGACACTGGTGGTCACGCCAACACGCACGTTTCTCTACGGACGAACAGGGCAGCCAGCAAGCCCCGTCTGCCTTCGCGCGGGTGGGCTACTTCTTCCGCTTGCCCTTCTTGCCCTTGTGCTTGGCAGGCTTCTTCTCCTGGGCCTTGGCAACAGCCTCCTTGGCTTCGTCCGCCGCCTTCTCCGCCGCCTCTAGATTCTTCTCGGAGGCAGCCAGCTTGGCCTTCAAAGAAGTGACCTCATTCCCCAGGGCTTCTACCGACTTCTGGGTCTCGGCCTTGGCAGTGGTCGCCTTGCTGAGAGCGTCCTTGCAGACTGTGTCCTCGCAAGCCGTGGCAGCGAGCAGAGCCCCGCCAAAAACCAGCGCCGAGAGCAGCCTCATCGTACGAGTCATGGTCGTCTCCTTGTCGAACAGGGCAACAGGGAGGGAAGGAACCTCCCACCCACCCAGGCTGCCCTTCTATGGCTGCCCGCGAATCCTGTCAACGAAACTAGTAGGCCGCAGGTGCCGAGTCACCAGCTGGCCTGTTCTTCCCAGGGCTGGCCCCGGGTCGTATGATCATCGTATGCGCTTGCTGCTGATCGCGGTTTCGTGCTTGCTCCTGGCCCATTCCTCCGCCCATGCGGCGGCGTGGGACAAGCCAGGTTGGCAGTTGACTTTCCAGGACGAATTCGACGGCGCCCAGGTCGATGCCGCCAAGTGGGTCAAGCGCTACAAGTGGGGCGAGGCGCAGATCAATGGCGAGCTGCAGGCCTACGTCGATGACGCCTTCCAGGTGCAGAACGGCATTCTCGCCATCGTGGGCGACAAGCGAACAGCCTCCTATGCCGGACAGACTTTTCAATATGCCTCGGGCGTCCTCTGTTCGGTGCTGGAGCAGATGTACGGCTATTTCGAGGCCCGTCTGAAGGTGCCGGCCGGCCAGGGTATGTGGCCGGCGTTCTGGTTGCTGGGCAAGAACGGAGCGACGGGCGTCAACGAAATCGACATTCACGAGATTCTCGGCCATCAACCCAGCACCGTGTACATGACCGTCCACTGGGGCACCGACTACAGCGCCGGCCACCAGAGCGACGGCAGTAGCTGGGTTGGCCCCGATTTCTCGGCCGGCTTCCATACCTTTGGCCTCGAGTGGAGTCCCGATTCCATCATCTGGACCATCGACGGCGCCGAGCGCAAGCGGCACACCGGCGCGGGGGTACCGCAAGTCGCGATGTACATCATTCTCAACCTGGCCATTGGCGGCACGTGGCCCGGCGCCCCCGACGGGACCACGCCGTTTCCTGGCCTTTACCAGATCGACTATGTCCGCGCGTATGCGCGGCTGCCGGACGCCGGTGTCGCCTCGACTGGCGGGGTCACTGCGACCGGCGGGGCTACCACAACTGGCGGCGTCACCGCGAGCGGCGGCGTGGCTGCGACCGGCGGAATCACCACGACGGGCGGCGCCACCGCGACCGGCGGCGTGGCTGCGACCGGCGGAATCACCGCGACGGGCGGTGCCACCGCGACCGGCGGAATCACTGGAACTGGCGGCGTTTCGGGAAGCAGCGGTACGGTTAGAACCGGCGGCACCACCAAAACCGGGGCGACTACTCGCAGCGGCGGTGGATGCGGCTGTCGCGTGGCGGGCACGCCATCCGCTGTCGAACTGGTGGGGTTCGCGATTCTCGTGTCCACCTGGCGCGGGCGGCGGCGTCCGCGACCGCGAGGGGCCGCCGCTGCCCGGCGGTGAAGCGCGTTGGAGAACGCGACGACGGGCGACGGCAAAACCGGACTGCGGTCGGCTCGCTAGAAATCGTCCTTGGAGAGAGGACCAGCGCGTGGGGCGGGCGACTTCGCCGATGTACCAGCCCTCCGTGACGGCGCATGTGCCGGTTGGTCCTTCTCTGAGGCTCCGCGCAGAGCGTGCGGTGGCGGTGGGACATTGTTCGAGGTTTCTCGCTCCGCCACGAGCAGCCGCCTGGGAGTCACTGGAACGGATCTATCGCGCAGGGCGCGCACGGAGGGATTCTGCCCGCGAGTTGCGAGGGCGCTCGGTGATGATGAAATGGTCAAAGGGGCTGCAGCCGCCACCGGGTCGGCGGGTGACGCAGGAACGGCCGACTGCGCCACGGGTTCCCTCGCTGGCGGCGCACCATTCGCGATCGGAGCCGGCGCATGCACCTTGCGGGCGCCTCGCATGGCCACCGACACCGCGAGAAAGCCGATTGCGACGGCAAACCCAACGCCCAGCAAGGCACGCCACACACGAAGAGCCGAGCGGACCCCGATGCCAGAAGACCGTTTCGTTGGCAACCAAGCCCTCAGATCCACCCGGGCCGTTTCGCGATCCGTGGTTGGCAAGGACGCCGCCTCCTCCGGGCCACCTTCCGATCCACCGCTGCCACCATTAGGTCCCGCAGGGGCGGTGTCTTCCTTGCCCTCGGTTTGCAGGGGAAACACGTAGAGAATTCGCGTGCCCTGATGCTGTTCTGACGGTTCCCGGTTGAGCACGGCCCGCGGCACATGAGGCCCGGACCCGGGATCGCGCGCGACAAACGACGGCACCCCAGCCTGCGGCGTGAGCAAGCGCGGTGCCGGGGTGGCCGGCGTCAGTTCGTCTTCGAGAGCCATCGCCAGCGAATTCACGTCCGCATAGCGCTGGTCGCGATCCTTGGCCATGGCCTTCTCGATGATGCGCACCAGACCAACCGGCAAGTCGGGACGCACCACCGTCACCGGCACGGCGGGCTCATGGAGGACGCAGTCAAAGAGCACTGGGCCTGGCTCTCCAGGGAACGCCATCTGCCCGGTCAACGATTCGTACAGCAACAAACCGAAGCCGTACACGTCGGCGCGTGCATCGATATCTGGCACGCCCAAGATGTGTTCGGGAGACATGTATGCTGGCGTTCCCATGGCCAGGATCGGCGCTGCCGACGGGCCCGTGCCTCGTTCCACCATGACCGAGATGCCGAAATCCAACACCTTGGTAGTGATGATCCGTCCATCGGGCTCCATGCAAATGAAGATGTTCGGTGGTTTGAGATCTCGATGGATCACGCCCCGTGCGTTCGCCGC
>PMZX01000457.1 GCA_003170035.1 Myxococcales bacterium
ATCTATGTCGTTCCTGGGTTGGCGGCGCTCTTGCATCGGGTAGGACAGCATGAGAAGGACATTTGCAGCAGATGTGGTTCGCTCGGTCCGCCCCGGGGTCCTGCTCAGGTGCGTTCATGGTCGAACAGGGCGCACGGGTGCTCCAGGCACGGTCGTCGTATGCTTGCGGCCACTGGTTCGACCGGGCGTGGTGCGAGTTCCAGAGCAAGGAGGGTCCTGATGCGAAACCGATTCGTCGTTGTTGGTTTGTTGGGCACAGTCCTGACAGTCGCCTGTGGGTCCCAGGANNCGGGCGGCGCGGGCGGGAGCGCCACGCCGATTGCCAGGGGAGGCAGCGGTTCAGGCGGAATCGCAGGTGCCAACGGAGCCGCGGGTGCGGCCGGCGGAAGAGGCGCGCCCGTAGGTGGAAGGGGCGGCCCTCCCCCTGCTGGGATCAGCAGTTTCGTCGCCTCACCCGCGACGATTGTAGTAGGGCAAAGTAGCACACTCAGTTGGATGGTGACCGGTGCGTCGACCCTATCCATCGACCAGGGCATTGGCTCGGTCTTGGGCTCGACATCCGTGGTGGTCGCGCCCAGCCAGACCACGACCTACACGCTTACGTTTGATGGCTCCGTGTCGAGGCAGATGACGGTGACCGTGATACCAGCAGGTTTCTGGGCCACGGGCAGCATGACTGTGGCGAGGACGAATCACACAGCGACCTTGTTGTCCAACGGCAAGGTGCTCATCGCAGGTGGATACGATGGCACGAAGGTGCTTGCAAGCGCTGAGCTGTACGACCCAGCGGCCGGCACCTTCACAGCGACCGGCAGCATGACTACGGCAAGGAGGTGGCACACGGCGACCTTGTTGCCCAACGGAATGGTTCTCATCGTCAGCGGAAGCAGAGCCGAGCTGTACGATCCGAATACCGGCACATTCATGGCAACCGGCAGCTCGACCGTCTCAAGGATTCAGCACACGGCGACGCTGTTGCAGAGCGGGATGGTGCTCATCACTGGCGGAACCGATGGCACCAACGCACTCGCGAGCGCGGAGCTGTACGACCCGGCCGCCGGGACACTCACGGCTACCGGTAACCTGACCGTCACGAGATATCAGCACGCAGCGACGCTGTTGCAGAGCGGGATGGTGCTCGTGGCCGGCGGATTCGTCCCCCCAACCGCAATGTACCAGACCTTTGGACTCACGAGCGCCGAGCTATACGACCCAAAGGCCGGGGTGTTCACGGCAACCGGCGACATGGGGGGGTGGAATTCATCACCCATTGCGACGTTGTTGCTGAACGGGCAGGTCCTCATGGGGGGCGATGCCATGAGTTTCGAGGGGATTATCTCGGACCCCACCCTAGAGCTATATGATCCGGCGGCCAGGACATTTGCGTTTACGGGGCGCATGAGTGCAGCAAGGGCGTGCTACACGATGACATTGCTACCGAGCGGGTTGGTGCTCATCGCAGGCGGATACGATGGTGGCGGAAATTGGGGCTCTTTCCTGGCGAGCGTGGAGCTATACGACCCAGGAACTGGCACATGCACAGCGACCGGCGGCATGGCCACGGAAAGAGAGTTCCACACGGCGACCTTGTTGCCGAACGGGACCGTCCTCGTCGCAGGTGGAGACGGAGGTTCGGTTCTCGCGAGCGCGGAACTGTACAAATAGCCTCGACCTCTGCCGCGGCGAAGGGTGCGCATTCAACTCGCCGTCGACAGGGCGTGGCTATGCTACGATCGAGCTTCGGTTCGTGGTTGGACCGGGCGAGACGCGAGCTTGCGCGCAGAAGCTTGGGGCCGGCGACGGTGATCCCGCTCGACGGCACGGGCAGCTTTCTGACCAGGTACCCCGCGAACGGCAGCACTTCGCCCGCCTTCGCGGACAGTGGGTCGAACGCGATCTACTTCCTGGATAGCGCCAGCACGAACATTCCAGCCTGCCCCGACCCGTACGGTGGGTACTACTGCCCTGCCTCCACTCTGAACCTGTCGGCCAAGAATCAAGATGTCGGCGGCCCGGTCACAGTGACCGTGAACTTCAGCATCGCCAACGCCTTGGCCCTATTCGCCTACCAGAACCTCGCCTACAGCAATCTGGGCGGACCGAGTGCCGCTCCTCAGTCGGGAACAACCACAGTGGGCGCGCATTTCGACTGGGGCTTGCCCTTCTACTTCGGCAGGAACGTCTTCACCGCTATCGAGGGCCAATCGACCCCGGCAGGAGTGGGACCGTTCGTCGCGTTCTGAGAAACCAGCCTCGACCGCTTCCGCGGCGAGGGGGTACAATTGGATGTCTACCGGAGAACCCAGGGGGAAGGCACAGAATCACGGAGGCGTGGGCGGGGGACGTCTGGCCTCGGCGAGGGCGTCCTCGATCACGCGAAGCTGCCTGCCCATCTGGCTGCGCACCTTGGGCACGGTCTCGACGTCGAAGCGCGCGCGCAGAAAGTCGGCCGCTTCCTCGGATCGCGTGAGCCCTAGCGCGATCGCCACATCCAACCTCACGTCGGGATCGGGGTGCGCCAGCAGGGGACCGAGCTGGCCCGGCACCAACGTGCCCCCGGTCCAACCAAGAGCCAGCGCTGCCTTGCGCAAGAGCAGCTTGTCGCCCGCGTCGGCCGAGGCGGCCTTCTGCTTCACCGCGGCCTCCAGGTATGCCCGGCCGGGACGCGTGGATACCAGGCCCAGGGCGCTGACCGCGTGCGCGCGAAGCTGCAGGTCAGCCTTGGCGTCGCCTGCGATCGCAATCAAGACCTCGTCGATCCCTGGTCCGAGTGCCCGCCACTCGGGAGCCGAACTCGGCAAGATGTTCGCCCGCAGACGGACCTCGACCGCGGTCCGATCCGGCCGGGCTGCCGGAGCGGCGGGCCCGGCCACAAGGACGCTCATCGCTGCGCTCAGCCAAAAGACGAGCATTGCCCCAACGTTAGCACGGCTTGGGTTATAGTCGCCCCCAACGGTGGTCCCAACCCGCCGCCTAGCTCCCGGAGGATGTGATGGCTCGCCGCTTGACGATCGTAGCTTTCGCCCCGTTGTTCATTCTCGGCTTTGCCGCCGCAGCCCGTGCGCAAAGCGGAGCCGCTCCAACCGAACCAGCCGAAGCCCAACCGGCAGAGGCCCAGCCGGCAGAGGCCCCAGCGGCAACCGAAGCGCCGGCGGCTGCAGGACCTTTGGGCTCCCTGGTCATTCCACCACACTTCGGCTTGGCCGCCCGGGCGCGCTGGATCACCTTGCCCAACTGGTTCCTCGGCATGTTTACCAAGGCCAACCGGGCGCTGTCTTCCTACGGCGTCGGTCTTGAAGGGTTTCGGCGCAAGCGCGACGCGGAGAACCCGAACCGGTTCTGGGAGATCTCGCTCGGCCTGGGCTACCAGAACATGAGCCCGCCCGACGGGAACTGGCTGGGCAAGGGCCACGACGCGAGCATCGACACGGACTGGGTCCAGTTCAAGAACTTTGGTTTCTGGACCTTCGACCTCTCCTTCATCCAGCGCCAGTATTTCAATGACATCTTCGGCATCCACTATGGCGCCGGGCTGGGCCTGGCCATCGTCCAGGGCGACATCCTGCGCACGTCCTCCGCTGGCTGCACCGACCAGAACCTGGGCACGTGCCGGCCAAACGTGTGCACAGGAGGCGTCTGCACGGAAGCCGAGTTGCAGGCTTCCGCGAACAGCAACCAGCAGGACACCCCCGCGACTCCACACCGCTTCAGGGAAAGCTCGGTGCCAGGCGCGATTCCCATCCTGAACTTGATGTTCGGGGTCGACTTTCGTGTCCCGCAAGCCCCAGGCCTCGAGTTCCGCATCGACGCCGGTTTCTTCGACGCTCTTTTCCTGGGCGGCGGCGTCGCGTACGTATTCCCGTAGTCGCTGATACCCTCCCGCGATGGTGCGCGGCGAGCAAAGCGCGCCGGCTCCCCACGCGACTAGCGTCGGCTCTTGGGCGCGGGCTGCGGCCGCACCTGCAACGCCGATCGTTTCGATCCGCGCTGCAGGTCGAGCGTCCAGTCCGCGCCGATCGGCGCCAGCACCACGGCCGGCCGTACCGGATTCTGGCTGGTGAGTGGCTCACCCATGGCCCCGAGCAAGATGTCGCCCGGCCGCAGCCCAGCGCGAATCGCCGGTGAATCCGCGACCACCGACACCACGCGCACCGCCCCCTCGGGCAACCCCAGCCGCTTGCGGCGAGCCGTAGCAACCGGCTTGAACGCGAAGCCCAGCCAGGCCGGCTGCACTCGGGCGGCCGCCTGCTGATCGGTGTCTAGCGCGACAAGAGCTGGCTTGACCGGGGGGCTGGCAGCGCCAGCCACCGACGCCAGCGTGAGATCGAGATCCTCGCACTTCTCCAGCGCAGTAAGTGCGGCCGCCGCCTTGGGCTGCGTCTGCAGGTAGTAGCGACCCGCGACGTCGAGCAAGACCGTGCGCATGCGCAAGAGAGCCGCCAGCCGCACCTCGGTCCGGTACGCGATCTGGTCGAGTCCGGCGGTGGCGCCGATGAGGCGCTGCAGGCGCGAGAGTTGCTTGCTGTCGGCTTCGGTCTGAGGCACAAGCTCGCGCAGAAGCTCGACGGCCAGCGTGCGCCGTTCGGCCGGTTTCAGCTTGCGCAAGGCGGGGAGGGCCAGGCGGGCAGCGAAGCCCGGCCGCGTGGCCAGGAATGCATCCAAACGCGCCTGATTGAGATCGCCGAGCGCAGTCGCCCAGGTCTTGGCATGCGCCTCAGTCTGGTCGAGAAACGCGGCAAGCTCGTCGCCCCGCCTGTCAATCTCGGCCAGGGTGTGTTCGCGCAGACGCGCCAGACCGTACTGCCCGGCCAGGCGATCGACCCGATCCCTCTGCGCCGCAAAGCCTTTGCCCGCCCAGGCCTTGTCCAGGAGCTGGTCGACGAACTTGTTGTCGTCCACCCGCCGGGCGCGCGCCGCGCGCAGCAAGATCTCGTCGAGAAACACCTCCGAGCTGCGCAAGGGCACGTCGGGGCTTTGGTCGGAGAACAAGACGCTGTCGTGTGCGGCGGCAAAGTGGCCGCCATGGGAAAGAGCCTGCAAGAACTCGAAGGCGTGCCCTACCGCCTCGGCCCCCCGCACTTCGGGATAGCAGCCGTAGGCAGGACGGTCGGCGGTGGATGAGAAGTAGCCGCAGGCTGCCCCTGACGGCAGCCGGCCGCGAGAATTCAGATCGTACAGATAGGCAAAGCCGCCGGAGAAACACTGGGACATGAGCGACACCACGCGCACCTGGGCGGGCAAGACCGCGAGCAACCCGCGCAGGCCGCGCACCGAGAGCGACTCGTGCGCTCCCCAGAGCGAGATGCGGTTGTCGAGCGGGTCACGAGGATTGGAGGTGCCGTGGTCGGTGACGAAGACCAGCAGGGTGTCGCCCGGCCGCAGCCGTGCACTCAGCTCGTCGAACGTGTGGCGCAACTCGGCCCGGGTGGCGGGACGCAAGCTGTACCCGGCCAGGGAGGAGTTCTCGAAGTCGGTGAAATGGCGAAGCAGGTCGCCCACGACCGTCCCTTCCAGCAGCCAGGTTCCCTCGGGCTCGGGTCCGCGCACGGCCAGATCGGGCGCCGGGTTGCTGCCGTCGCTGGCCAGGATGACGACGTGATCGCGCGGCACCCGCGCGCGCTCGAGCAGGCCGGCGAGTTGGCGCAGGTGCGAGAGGTGCGAGGCGAAGTTGTCCTCGCGATCCCCGCCCCCGTTGATCATCAGGACGTGCAGGCGATCGGGCGCCACCGGCTCGGCCGCACGCAAGGGCGCGGCCGCGAGCAGAAGCAGCGCAAGCAGAACTGTAATTCGGAGTAAGCGCGTCCCTTCCGCACGACGTTCCGTGTAGGGGCGACCGCAGGTCGCCCCTACTCGAACGATGCGATTTCGCGCCCGTTTCCCGCCACGGTACTCCGAATCCGAGATGAGAAGACGCCGCATCATGGTGGACTCAACTGGCCGCTAGTCGATCGGCCAGCCGCGAGCAGCGCGCGGCGACTTCAGCGTTGGCCACGGCGATGCGCAGGGCCTTGCGCGAGCCGATCAGCACCACCAGTTTCTTGCCGCGGGTGACTGCGGTGTACAGCAGGCTGCGCTGGAGCATCACGTAGTGCTGGGTGTGCACCGGTGCGATCACCACCGGGTACTCCGAGCCCTGCGACTTGTGCACGGTTGCGGCGTAGGCCAGGGTCAACTCGTCCAGGTCATCGGCCGTGTAGCTCACCTCGCGCTCGTCGAAGCGGACCACGGCCTGTTGCTCGTCGCTCGTCTCCCCGGCCCCGCCGGCCACGCGCATCACTTCGCCAACGTCGCCGTTGAACACATCGCGATCGTAGTTGTTGCGGACCTGCATCACCCGATCCCCGACACGAAACACGCGGCCGCCGCTGCGCAGTTCGGGCTGGCCCGGCGTGATCGCATCTTGCAGGATGCGGTTGAGCGCCGTGGCGCCCAGCTCGCCCCGGTGCATGGGTGTCAGCACCTGGATGTCACGCGGGAAAAGACCATAGCGGCGTGGCAGGCGAGTGGTCACCAGATCGCGGATGGTCTCGGCCGCGTGGGCCGGGTCGTCGTCCTCGATGAAGAAGAAGTCGCGCCGGTCCGCTCCTTGCCCCTGGGCGGGTGGCGCGCCCAGTTCGGGCTCCACCCCGTCGTGGATGCGGTGGGCGTTGGTCACGATCAGGCTGGCAGCGGCTTGCCGGAAAATCTCGGTCAGCCGTACGGTGGGTACGCGGCCGGAGGCGATCACGTCGCGCAGGACCATGCCCGGCCCGACCGAAGGAAGCTGATCGACGTCGCCCACCAGCACCAAGCGCGTGCCGTCGGCCAGCGCTGCCAGCAGATCAGCCATGAGGCGGATGTCGATCATGGAGGCTTCGTCGACCACCAGCAGATCCACTTGCAGCGGCCGGGTCACGTTGCGGCCGAACACGCCGTCGGCGGGACGCCATTCCAGCAGCCTGTGCAGGGTCGCGGCCGGCTGGCCAGTCGCCTCTTGCAGACGCTTGGCCGCCCGGCCAGTGGGCGCCGCCAGGGCCACGCTCAGCCCCTGGCGCACCAGGGTGTTGACGATCCCACGCACAATGGTGGTCTTGCCCACGCCTGGCCCGCCCGTGATCACCAGCAGCGGATCGTGGAGTGCCCGACGCACGGCCGTGACCTGCTGGGGCGCAAGCGTAATGCGGGCTTCGGCCTGGTAGCGAGCGATGGCCTGGTCGGCGTCGACGCGCAAGGGGTTGGCCCGGCCGCGCAGCAGGCGCAAAAGGCCCGCGGCCGCAGCCATCTCGGCGCGAAACAGTCCCACCTCGTAGACCGCTGCTCCCTTGGGCGTGCTCTCGATGGCCACGTCGCCGGCACGGCCCAGACGATCCACCGCCGCTTCCACCAGAGCTTGCTCGACCTCGAGCAGCTTGGATGCCTCTTCCACCAGGAGACTGCGCGGCAGGTACACGTGGCCCAGCCCGCCCGCCTCGCCGAGCGCGTGGCGCACGCCCGCCTCCACGCGCACATCCGAATCGCGTGCGATGCCCAGGGCCGTGGCCAGACGATCGGCAGAGAGAAAACCGATGCCCCACACGTCGAAGGCCAGGCGGAAAGGGTTCTCGCGCACACGCGCGATGGCGGCCGGGCCGTAGCGTTTGTAGATGCGTGCGGCAAAGGCGGGCGAAACCCCATAGCCCTGCAGGAAGACCATGACCTCGCGTAAGCGGCGCTGCGAGCTCCAGGCTTTCTGGATGGCCTGGGCGCGGGAGGGGCCAATGCCGGGTACTTCGCGAATCCGTTCCGGTTGCGCGTCCAGGATCTCCAGAGTGTGGATGCCGAAGCGCTCGACAATACGGCCGGCGAATTCCGGCCCGATGCCCTTGATCAGCCCCGCGCCCAGGTAGCGCCGAATCCCGGCCAGCGTCTCGGGCGAGAGCTCGGTGTAGCTTTGCACGCGAAACTGGCGGCCAAAGCGGGGATTGCTTTCGTAATAGCCACGCAGGCGCAAGCGCGCGCCCTGGGGCAGGCCTAGCAGGCTGCCCACCACGGTCACCGACTCGGCTACGCCGTCGCACGAGAGGCGCGCCACCGTGAACTCACCGCCACCGCCCGAGAACACGATGCGCTCGATGGTACCTTCCAGGACCTCTTCCTGCGCGTGGCCGGGTTTGCCAGCGGATCGATCGAACAAATCCATGCAGAACTAGGGCGGCGAGCAGGTGTAGTCGTTCAGGTTGCACTGAGTGTGGCAACTGATGCAGCTCTCGATGCGCCCATCCTCCAGGACAACGCGCTGGTCATCCAGCCGCTGCCAGTGCCAGTCGGCCGCCGCAGCGTCATAGCCGGGCACGTCCTTGAACATGAGGGTGTAGCCGGCAAGGTTCGTACAGTCCGCCTTGTTGTATTCCTCGGCCAAGACCACGCTACCCTGAGGTAGCGGAGAATTTGCTGCGAGGTAGGCCTGTTGTGCCTCGGGAGTGTTGACCCGGACGACTATGGATCTCGAGTTATGTCCAACGACGAGCCGGCAGGTCCGCACCGGCGGCTGATAGCTCGTCTGATAGTCGAGCGGCAGGATCTGGCTGGACCTGTTGCTGTCCTGCTGAAAGCAACTGCCAAGCAGAAGCGCAGACAGGAGCAGAAGGAGACGCCGCGTGCCCATAATTGGGGATCTTACAGCTAGATTGGCGCTAAACCAGGATCAGAATGGGAGGCGCAGTTGGCGCGGCGATTGCGCGGCGGAGTCGAAGCAGGTACGGCCGTTCCAGGCCGGGGCGCGCTTGCGCTGGTCGTGGATCAGCGCGGGCAGCGACAGCGACGGCACACGCTGGGGACGCCCGGCTGCTGCCGACTCCAGCGCGCGGCACTGGTCGTCCAACCGGCGCAAGGCCGCCAGCTTGTCGTCTTGTCCCAGTTTGGCCTGATCCACAGCGCGCCGGAGCACACGCAGCGTCTCGTCGTAGATGCGAAGCGGGACCGGGAAAGGGTGTCCGTCCTTGCCGCCATGGGCAAACGAGAAACGCGCCGGATCGGAGAAGCGGCTGGGCGCNNAAATCCGCCGGCCCGCGCTCGGCCGCCACACTCAGAGCCGCGGCCAGCCGGCGCAGGTTCACGTCCTTGTCGCGCACGTCGTGATGATCCGGCATGGCGAGCCTGGCGGCGCGTTCCACTTCGACGATCACGGTCTCGGGTCGGTCCTTGGCCAGCGCCACCGTCACGGCCCGCGCCGCCGCTGCCTGGCGGTCGGTGAAGTTCACGATGCTCCCTTGCGGGATGCCCTCGATGGCGGCGTGGGGCTGGTCGACAAAAGAGCCAGCCCTCTCCCACAGCCAGTGGTAGCGCCGCGCCTGGCGCCGGTCCGGGTTCATGCCTTGCTGGACCACGGCCCACTTTCCGTCGTCGGTCACCACGAAGCCATGCAGGTAGAGATCGAACCCGTCCTGCACCGCCGCGCTGTCCACCTTTGCCACCAGGCGGCTGGCGCGCACCAGAGCGGGCCCATCGACTGACACGCGCTCGCCCAACGCAAGCAGTTCCGCCGGCGTACGTCGCGAGTGGCGACCGCGGCCGCCGCACACGTGCAGGCCCAGTTCCCATTCCACCGGCGCCAGGCCGCGCTTGAGCGCACCCAGCACGCTGGTGGTGATGCCCGAGGAATGCCAGTCCATCCCCATCACGCAACCGAGCGACTGGAACCAGAAGGGGTTGGCCAGACGGCGCAGCACCTCGTCGCGCCCGTATTCCAGCACCAGCGCCTCCACCACCACGCGGCCGAGCCGCGCCATGCGACCTGCCAACCACGACGGCACGCGACCGCCGTGCAGGGGCAGGTCGGCGGTGCCGGTCTTCATCCCACTCTACTCGCCCGAGAACCGCACGTAGGTGTGATCTTGATCCTGCGCCGACTTGATCAGATTGAGCAGCGCGGTGCCGTGACTCTGGAGGTCCGGCTTGCGGGCCGCGCGCAGCCGGGTCTCCAGCTCTTGCATCAGGACGGGAAGCTGAAGCTGGTTGAAGACCGTGTCGCCGTCGCGGTCGACGTAGCGCAGACAGGGNNTCACCAGACTCGCTCTCGACTCGAAGGTCTATTCCCATGTGTCCTCCCAACCTCGACGGTGCGCAGGCTGGACTATGCCTTCACTATACGTACGTTCAGCGACGGGCGCAAGATGGTGGCCGCAGTCCCACCTTGTGGCGTCCGGGCAACAGTGGGCGCTGCGGCGTCGCAGGTTGATGACGGTTGGATGACGATGGGGCAACGAAAGCGCCACCGGCAAACTCGGCCCTACGGCACGAAATCTGCTTAGATGGCGTCCATGACGAGATGTCGGCGGCAAACGTCGCGTGTGTTTCGCTGCAAGCCCTCGCCGGGTCTGGTTCTGGCGGTGCTGGGGACTTTCCTCTCGTATGCCTCGTCAGGGTGCCTGTCCAACCGCTATGCGATCCCGCCGCAAGAACTGGCGCGTCTGGCTCGGCTTCCCCCGGTGACCCGCGGGGACAAGGTCCTGGTCGTGCAGGCCTTGAGCGAGCGTCGCGCCGAGGCGATCGATCCTGGGCCTCCCGGCTCTTTTGTCCCAACCACCACTGTCCCTCTAGCCGAGCCCTATCCTGGGCCTCCCGATTCGGAAGGCGGGACGGACTCAGCGCAGCCTGCACCGGCTGATGCCTATGCTGAAGTGCCTCCCCCTGAAGATAGCGCGGCGGTCGAGGTCGGTGTGAACATCGTGGTCGGACCAAGTGGTCCGCTTGGGCCGCATCCGGCACATGGCAGGCCGCCTGGCCTTCAACCTGGCGGGTCGGCCGGCGGCTCCCCTTCGGGAAACCCGCGCTACCCGCCCGCGCCTCCGCCCCGCCCGGCCGGCGTGGCGCGACCATCGACAGGCGGGAGTTTCAGTCTGCCCTCGCCCGGTGGAGGCGGTGGCGGAGGCAAGGACGAGATACTGGTGGTCGCGATCATTATCGTCGCAGTGGCGGTACTGGCCGCCGCGGGCCTGGCGGTTACCGAAGGCATACGCTACGACGGCGCGGTCCAGATGTTCGCCGGTCAGCCCGTACACCTCAAGGATGCCTCCGGCGCCGAGCGGGTGGTGGCGCTCGGCGATCTGGTACCCGCGGATGCCGATCAATCGGTCAGCGCCGAGGTGATGGACGACGAGGGCTGGGGGCTGCGCTTGCTCAACCGCCGATCGCTCGACCGCAAGGGCTTTGCTTTCAAAGTGGACGTGGGCTCGTTGCAGTCGCTTTGCGCCTGCTACTCGGCGGCGGGCTTCGGTTCGAACATCCAGTTTGGTTACTTTCCCCATCATCGTTTGGGCGTGCTGGCCAACCTTTCGCTGGGCGGCGGAACCGATCCACTGGGCCACACCTTCCAGCGTCACTCGGTCGCCGGCGAGGTGCAGTGGTTTCCGCTCGACCTGTGGCGTTTTCACCTGGGTGCCTTTGGCCACGCGGGCGTGCAGTACGCCAAGGATCTGGCAGCCGACTGGCGCACCGGACCGGCTCTTGGCGGCGGGCTGATCCTGGAGATCTCCCTCACCACGCGCCTGGCTCTCATGGCACGCGGCGACTGGACCACGGCACAGACCGCGCCTGACGGCAGAAGCTGGGCCGACACCGCACTCGTCACCGGCGGACTGGCGATTTACTGATGTTCGCGTAGATTCGGCGCGTGTTTCGGCGATCAGCATCGCGCGGCCCTCACGTCCAAAGCCCAGTCGCGGAGACGCCAGGCAGAGGTGCTTCCGCCAATATCAGGGAGCATCAAGATCAGCCCTGTTTTGGCGGATTTTTCTAAAGCTGTCACATGTTCTGCACAAAATCTGCATATTTTGCTTTTATTTTGGTCGTGTGGCAGGTTCTCCGTCATGTTGATCGAGTTCAAGGTGGCTAACTTTCGCTCTATCCGCGAGGAGCAGAAGTTCAGCCTTGTTGCGGAAAACTCCGACAAAGATCTGCCTGCGTGTGTGATTGATCCACAGCTACCGGGACTCTCCGGCGTACGTTTCCTGAAGGGCGCTGCCATCTACGGCGCGAACGCTTCCGGCAAGTCGAACATCCTCAAGGCGATTCTTTTCATTGCGCGATTCGTAACGCGATCGGCGACAAAGATCGGACCAGGGGATCCAACAGGAACCGAGCCTTTCAAGTTGGATCGGGATTCGCGCTCAAAGCCTTCGGTCTTCGAAATCACATTCGTGGCGCACGGAGTTCGGTACGTCTTTGGCTGCTCGCTCACGCCGAAACGGGTCGTCGAAGAGTACCTCGTCGCTTACCCGAAAGGTTCACCCCAACGGTGGTATCACCGAACCTACGACGAGTCGACCAAGGAGTACAGGTGGGAGACGCCGTCAGCCAACTTCAAAAATGACAAAGCCCTGCAGGAAAAGACCAGAGAGAATTCCCTGTATCTGTCCGTGGGTCCGCAGTTCAACCAAGCACAACTCCTCCCCGTGTTCGAGTGGTTCGAAGTGGGACTGAGGTTTCTCCGGCTTAGCCAAGAAGGTTTGGATCCCGGTTTCACTGTTAGCTTGCTCGCGGACGCCGAACAAGAAGAACGCCTTGTCCAGATCCTCAGGAGCGCGGACTTTGGCATTGTCGGCACACAGCTAAGAAAGAGGCCAATCAGCATCGACAACGTCAAGAAACATCTACCGCCGTCCGTCCTTGCCGAACTCGAAGAGGGCAATCTCCTTCCTAGATCAAGGCTAGAAGTCAAGCTGACCCATGCCGGGGAAGGCCAGGTCCCTGTCGCCCTTGATCTCCTCTCGGAAGAATCGGCAGGAACCCAGCGGTTCTTTGCTCTGATCGGACCGTGGCTGGACATTCTCGACCATGGCTACACCGTGTTCATTGACGAAATCGAAACGAGCATTCACCCAATCCTCGTCAAGGAACTCCTGAAGCTTCTGTTCTGTGAGAAGAACAACCCCAAAGGGGCGCAGATAGTCTTCACCACGCACAATCCAGTCCTTCTCGACAGCACCCTCATGCGACGGGATCAGGTTTGGTTCACCGAGAAATCACCATCCGGCACAACCCATCTCTACCCATTGACCGACTTCAGCCCCCGCAAGGGCGAGGCCTTGGCCAAGGGCTATCTTGCTGGACGGTATGGGGCTATCCCCTTCCTGACCGAGGGACTCAAGCTTTGAGATCAGTGCGATCCTTCAACCGCGGACCCCAAGCCTACGGTCGAGAACGCGGCGGACAGCCATCGACCGGCAAGACTTTCCTTATCGTCACCGAAGGCGAGAAGACCGAACCAAACTACTTCGACGTCTTGAAGAGGCGCCTCCAGTTGTCCAACGCGAACGTTGTCGTCATGCATCCCCCGGCCACAGATCCCGTCTCTCTGACCAGTGCGGCTATCAAACTTCGCGACGAGCGCGCGCCAGGTGAAGAAGAACCCATGGTCCGTCGAGTACGACGAAGTCTGGGTGGTATACGACCTGGAAAGAACCCACGACGAACGGCGCCGTCTGGCCAAGCAGGCAGCGCCGCAGCAGAAGAATCAAGAGATCCTGGCGGCCGAATCCGATCCGTGTTTCGAGTACTGGTTCTTGCTCCACGANNGCATCCGGCATGGAGCAACTACGCCAAGAGCATGCCGATTCTCCCGTCGCTCATGGCCAAGGTCCCCTCTGCCGTAGCTCGTGCCGAACAGTGCCGCAGGCACCACCAGAGGGCGGGTGGGGATCGGAATCCGTCCACAGATGTGGACATTCTTGTTCGGTCGCTCAACGCGGCCACGCGTAGCCACCTCCAGTTCAAACTCCCAAGCGCGAAGACGTCCAAGCCAGCGGATAGCGCCAGTGC
>PMZX01000480.1 GCA_003170035.1 Myxococcales bacterium
CGGCGGTGGCCGCGGATCTCGGCCTCGTCGCGCACGCCGCCCAAGGAGATGCGCACAAACTTGCGGCCCAGGGCCCGGGCGATGGAGCGACCGAGCGAGGTCTTGCCCACTCCCGGCGGGCCGAGAAAGCAAAGCAACGGTCCATGGGCCCCGCGGCGTAGCTTGTGTACCGCCAAGTAGTCGAGAATGCGTTCCTTGACGTGCTCCAGGTTGTAGTGGTCCTGGTCGAGCACGGCGCGCGCGGCACGCAGATCCACCGGATCCTCGCCCGGTTCTTTCCACGGCAGCTCGACCAAGACGTCCACATAGCTGCGTACCACCGCCGCCTCGGCGCTCTCGGGACTCATCTGTTCTAGGCGCCGCAGCAGCTTGTCCGCTTCCGCACGAGCCTCGGCCGGCAGTCCACCTGCTTCGATCCTCTGGCGCAGGTCCTCAATCTCGTCGCGGAAGGAATCCGCATCGCCCAGTTCGTGCCGGATCTGGCGCAACTGTTCGCGCAGGTAGTAGTCGCGCTGGGTTTTGGACATCTCCTCTTTGGCGCGGCTCTGGATGCGGTTCTGCACCTCGAGGATTCCGACTTCGTTCTCCAGGGCCTGATTCACCTTGGCCAGGCGTTGCACCGGATCATCCATTTCCAAGATGGCCTGCGCGTCGGCCAGCTTGAGCGTGAGATTCGACGCCACCAGATCCGCCATGCGGCCGGGCTCATCCACGTTCTGCAACACCAGCGCCAGTTCGGGCTGCACGGTGCGGCCCAGCTCGGCCACCCGCTCCACGTTCTGCTTCACCGTGCGGGCCAGCGCTTCCAGTTCCACCGTGGATGCCGGGGTCGGCTCCTCCATGATGTCCAGACGAACCCGATAACTGGGGTGCTCCGCGATGAAACGCTGGATGCGCGCACGGCACAGACCCTGGATGAGAATCTTGAGCCCACCGTCGGAGAGCTTGCGCATGCGCATGATGATTCCGACTGTGCCGGTGTGATAGAGCGAGCTGGGCTTGGGATCCTCCTCGGCCGATTCGCGCTGGGCGACGATGAAACACAGACGCTGATCGTTCTGCAACGCCACCTGCACCGCGTCTAGCGAGATGGGCCGCGACACGCGCAGCGGGGCAATCATGTACGGGAAAACCACCAGATCTCGGACCGGCAGAAGCGGCAGGACATCCGGTATCTCGTGACCCAGGCTGGGCCTCGTGCCTTCGCCCTCAGCGCTCATGCCTGGCACACTAGCAGAAACGATTGAATGGCTACAACAAACGGTCGCAGCAGGACACGGTCGCAGCAGGACGCTTGACAGGTGCGAGGACGAAGAATAGCTTGGCGCCGCACTGACAATTGAATAGCGACACGGGCGCGGGGCCTCGACGGCCCCGCTGAAAAGGGAAGCCGGTGCGCACCCCAGGGTGTCATCCCGGCGCGGTCCCGCCACTGTAAGTGGGAAGTCGGTTCCGATTGGGCCACTGGAGGATGACCTCTGGGAAGGCTGGAACAGGCGACGCGGCTTTGCCGCAAGACCCACGAGCCAGGAAACCTGCCCGCGTCAGCCACGATGCCGATGTTTCCCGAGGAGGAACTGGGCGCCGAGCTTGCAGCTTGCGACCCCCGCTTCCGCCGACGGAACGGGGGTTTTTCATGTGGTCGAAGAGGGTACCGGCCGGCGCGGAGATCGCCGAGCGAACCCGCAAGCACAGTCTCTTGTTTCCAGGCGCCGCGTCCGCGGCACTGGTCCTGTGTATGGCGGCGGCTTCCGCGCCGGCGGCCGAACCAGCCTACGAAACCGTGGTGGTGGCCGGCGCGGNNCGCAGCGCTGAGGACCTGCCCCAACTTCTTTCCGAGTTGCCGGGAGTCTCAGTCACTCGTCTGGGCGGGCTAGGCTCCATGGCCACGCTGTCACTGCGTGGATCATCGGCCAACCAGGTCGAAGTGTATTTCGACGGCGTGCCGCTATCGGCAGCCTCGGGTGGCGGAGTGGACATCGGGCTCATTCCCGTAGTGGATCTAGAGTCTGTCGCGGTCTACCGGGGTATGAGCCCCATCGTATTCGGCAACTCGGCCATAGGCGGCATCGTGTCGCTTTCGAGCGCCGCAGCGACAGATTCAGGCGCTCGCGCCTATGCGGGCGGCGGCTCCTTCGGCACCGAGTTCGGCGGGGTGCAAGCACGGTGGGCCGGGAGAAACCTACGCGCGCTTGCCAGCGTGAACGGGCTCGGCTCAGCCGGCGACTTCACCTACCGCAACGACAACGCCACCGGCTTTTCTCCCAGCGACGATTCCATGACCCGCCGCCAGAACAATGCGCTCCGGCAGATGGATGGTCTGGCACACGTCGTGGGGCTGCTGCCTGGTCGGCGACAGATCTGGGGCACGGCCAGTTTTCTCTACCGCGATCAGGGCGTGCCACCTGCGGGTTCGGTGCTGGCGAATGGGGCTTCGCTTGGCACCGACCGGCTGATTGCCACTGCGGCCTACGAATCGCGCGACGATCTCGGACTGGGCAGTGCCTTGCGCGCTCAGCTCTACAGCGTCGCCACTTGGCAGCGCCTCGACGACCTGTACGGCGATCTGTCGGGTGGCGTGCCCACCCAGACGCGTGACCTTTCGACCGGTTCGGG
>PMZX01000437.1:0-182 GCA_003170035.1 Myxococcales bacterium
GTCATGCCGGCCAGCTTCTTGTAGAGGCGGAAGTAGTTCTGGTAGCTGATGGTGGCCAGGGTCTGGTTTTCCTCCTGGATCTGCACGCCCTCCTTGGCCTCCACCGCCTGGTGCAGACCGTCGGACCATCGGCGGCCGGGCATCTTGCGACCGGTAAATTCGTCGACGATGATGATCTCGCC
>PMZX01000437.1:269-3215 GCA_003170035.1 Myxococcales bacterium
CTCTCCTCAGCCGGGCCCGAGATGATGAGCGGCGTGCGCGCCTCGTCGATGAGGATGGAGTCGACCTCGTCCACGATGCCGAAGTTGAGGTCACGCTGCACGTAGCGCTCGATCGACTCCTTCATGTTGTCACGCAGGTAGTCGAAGCCGAACTCCGAGTTGGTACCGTAGGTGATGTCGCGCCGATAGTTGTCCTGGCGCTGGGTATCTGAAAGCCCGTGCACAATCACACCGACCGACATGCCCAAGAACCGATAGATGCGACCCATCCATTCGGCATCGCGGCGGGCGAGGTAGTCGTTGACTGTGATGAGGTGCACGCCCTTGCCCGGGAGCGCGTTCAGGTAGAAGGGCAGGGTGGCGACCAGGGTCTTGCCCTCACCGGTCTTCATTTCCGAGATGCAGCCCCGGTGCAGGATCATCCCGCCGATGAGTTGCACGTCGAAATGTCGCATGTTCACCGCGCGCCGGCCCGCCTCGCGGCACACCGCAAAGGCCTCGGGCAACAGGTCGTCCAGCTTCGCGCCCTGGTCCAGGCGTCGGCGGAACTCGGGCGTCATGCCGCGTAGCTCCTCATCGGACTTCTTCCGCATCTCCGGCTCGAAATCGTTGATGCGAGCGACCAGCGGGCGCAGGCTTTTCAAGACACGCGCGTTCTTCGTGCCGAAGATCTTTTTGGCGATTTGGCTGAACAAGGAAGTCCTTCCGCCCCGCGCTTGGCGGGAGAGGCTAAGTTATGGTGGCCAGGGCCTGCGAGCAAGTGGAGGATCAGGCTGGGAACCCTGGGAGGGTTCGGTCGCGAGTGCCGCACCTCTTCTCCCAGGTTACGTGCATTGTGTGAAACCTATCCTGCTTCCGCTCCGATTTGGGCCGTTGCGCGGTCTAGCAGATCGGTCAATGCTAGACCGACCGCCCAGTCGCGCAGGTAGGACAGGTCCAGATTGCCCTGCTGCGCGCGCAGGACGCCCAGGATGTCGCGCCATTGACGATCTGAAACCTCGCCACCTTCGCGAAACCAAAGCATCTTGCGCAAGATGGTGTCCTCGGGCGACTTGACCATGAGGGTGCGGTCCGTGCGAACCACGACCGGCCGGCTGCGCGAGAACTCGGATTCGTCGTAGGGGCCGTGGGCGTGCCCGAAGAAGTCGATCTTGAGCACGAGCGGCAGATAGAACACGTTCGCGGACCTGCCGTGCAGGATGGCGTCCCTGAGCATGTCGCTATCGACTTCGAAGTCTGCGCCAAGAAGCTCGATGAACTCGCGTACTTTCCCGACGCCCATGTCGATGACGAAGTCGATATCGTTGGTCGCTCGTGGTTCTCCGTCGATCGAGCTGGCCAGACTCCCGCCCACGAAATAGCGAGCCCCAACCTTCTCCAGGGCCTCGGCGACTCGCAGTGCGATTTCAACGACGTCTTCAAACGCGTCGCTCATGCCGAGCGCCCCGCGAACACGCGTCGAGCCACTTTCGCGCCATAGAGACGCTCGGCGAGTTTCTGGCGAAGTTCGTGGTCCGAGAAGACGTGGTTGGGATGCGAGTGTCTGATGCCCGCAATGGCGAGTTCGCGCGTGGCACGCGAGAGGCCAACGCAGATCGCGAGCCGTCTCTGGGGTCCCGCCTGGCGCAGAAGTTCGAAGTATCTGGCGTTTGCCTTGGGCGACGTGTCGCGCACGAAAGCCAATTTACCACGGCATGCCAGGGATGCGGCTGGCGTCGATCTGGGCTACGAGTTCATGAAAGGTGGCGCCAGCAGGGCTCGCTCGGCGGCCGCGCGCTCGTCGGCGGTGTCGACCTCCAGCCAGCCGTGGCCGCTGATGTCTCGACACAGAGGAGCCGCGTCGCCTTCGGCCAGTCGGCCCAGCACGCGCTCGACGTGGATGGCGCGCCCCTCCTCGGCCAGCGCCGCGTCGGCTGTCTGCCAGTAGCGAGGCAACGCGGAAAAGGGCACGCGGGTCATGCCCACGTAACCCGCATCGAACTTGGTTAGCGTCTTGGCAATCCGGCGGATGCGGCCGTCGGGCCGGCGCTCGACCTTCATGTCGTCGGCGCCCAGGTTGCGGTCGGTGTCGATGAAGGCCGTAACATCGGCCGCATCCGGCGCCACTACCTCGGCGATGCTGGGCCGGTAGATGTGATCCACGTTGAGGAGAAGGAAGCCGTCGCTCAGGCGTGGCCGTGCCGCCATCAGCGAGATGAGATTGCCATCGCGAAAGCTGGTGTTCTCGACCAGCTCGATGGGCAGAGCAGCCAGCGCCGGGTTGGACGACTGGCCCTGTTCGAGCGCGCGCGCCACCTGGAAAAACCCGTAGCCGCCCACCACCAGAACCTGTGCGGGTCGCAGCCGGGCCGCGAACTCCAGCGCGTGGAACATGAGCGGCTTTCCCGCCACGGCCACCAGGGCCTTGGGAATGTCCTTGGTCAGCGCACCCAGTCGGCTTCCCAGACCCGCGGCCAGCAGGACAACCTGCACGACGCCCTATCCGGCCGCCGCGGCCAGCGACCCGGGCAAGAGATCCAGGATCTCGGCAAAGCGACCAACTACCAGCTGCCCCGGGAAGCGCAGGGTGAAGCGCTCCTTGGCGAAAGTCCCGGCCAAGCCCACGAAGGGGATCTTCGCCAGGTAGGCAATCTCGCCGTCATGCAGTGAATCGCCCACGAACAGCATCTCCTGGCGGTCCACGCAGAATGTTCTCTCGGCCAGCTCGATATGCGGACGGCCCTTGGCCAGCCCGTTGCCGTGCCCCATGACCAGATCGAAAGCGAAGCCCGAAAGGCGCGCGAAGGCTTCCACATTCTCGCGTCCGTTGTTGGATGAGACTGCGATGTGCACGCCGCGAGACTGCAACTCGAAGAGGGCGGCCCGCGTATCCTCGGGCATGCGCGCGGCACCACAACGCGCGGGCTTGCGGCCCTCGAACAGATCGGAAGCGGTGGCGTTGCGCGG
>PMZX01000437.1:3277-3484 GCA_003170035.1 Myxococcales bacterium
CGACACGGAGATTCGAGCATCAGGGCGAGTGGCTGAAAGCGTGGTTCCTAGCATGACGCTTTCCCACTGAAGCAAGCGGCGCGCCAGGCAGCGCGTCGGTCTAAGTTATTGGAACTACTGACTCAAGTTTCGAGAGCCAGCAGATGGTGTTAGGAATCCACCACGTCACGTGTTGGGAGTTGAACGCCCGGGTTACGCTCGATTGCA
>PMZX01000437.1:3531-13802 GCA_003170035.1 Myxococcales bacterium
CCGAAGTCCCCGCAGGGGGCGAAGCCGGCGGGCTCCCCACGCGACGAGCCAGGGGTCCTGCTGACAGGCCGCAATGCTGCTGATATCCTCCGCCTGTGGCCTGTATTCATTGCGGGGAGAGCCACCCTCCCGACACCAGCCGCTGCCCCGTCACAGGCAGGGAGATAGGTATGCCGCTGCCTCCGGCTGGCCTGACGGTCGGCCAGACTCTCGACGGCAAGTACAAGATCATCCGCGAAATCGGCCGCGGCGCCATGGGGGTGGTCTACGAGGGGCTTCACATCGCGCTTGACCGCCGTGTGGCGGTCAAGACGCTGCGCCAGGAGATGAGCAACGATGCCGACCTGGCCACCCGCTTCGAACGCGAGGCCCGAGCCGCCAGTGCCATCGGCCATCCGCATATCATCGATGTCTTCGACCTGGGCCGCACGCCCGACGGGCTTCTGTTCATGGTCATGGAGCTGCTCGACGGCAAGCCGCTCACGACGCTGCTGCAGCAGGGTCCGTGCATGCCGCTGGCCCTGGCGGTGAATCTGATGACACAGGTGCTGGGTGGGCTGTCAGCGGCCCACAAGCACGGCATCGTCCATCGCGACCTCAAGCCCGACAACATCTTCATCATCAACACGGAAGACCGCCCCAATTTCGTCAAGATCGTCGATTTCGGCATCGCCAAGAGAATCTCGGCGCGCCAGCCCGGCCGAGCGAATCCGGCGGCCATGAGCGGGACCATGGTGGGCACGGTGATGGGCACGCCTCTGTATATGTCGCCCGAGCAGGCCATCGGCCAGGTGGCGCAGATCGACCACCGCACGGACATCTTCGCGGCCGGCGTGGTGCTGTACGAGATGCTGAGCGGTCGGACGCCCTTCCTTGGCGAGGGCTACGCTGCCATCTTGGGCTCCATCCTGGAAGGCAAGTACCCGCTACCACGCACCCTGCGGCCGGACATTCCAGCCTCTGTCGAAGCCGCCATCGTGCGCGCCCTCGACCGCGACATCGAGAAACGTTTCCCGTCCGCGGCGGCCATGCGCGATGCCATCAGCGGTGGCAGCGCCGAGGTGACTCCGGCACCGGTCGCGGTCGGGCCCGGGGCGCCAGATGGCTTGGCGATCAAGCTGTCGACACTGGACGGGCAGGAAGCCCCGGCACCCGGCTTCGCGCTTCTGGAGAACATTCCCCCACCCCAGGGGGCCCGGCCGCTTCCCCCTGGACGGCCGCGCGCGGTCCGCGGCCCAGGAGACGATCGGTTCGCGCCTCCGCCCGAGGAAGAAGCTCCGCTGGAGTTGGGCAGCACCCGCTGGGGATCTTCGCCTCTACCCAGACCGCAACGGGGAGGTGCGGAGCCACTGCCTCGACCGGAGATCCGGCGCTCGGCGCGGCCGCACCCCGAAGAGGACGGGCTCCACGCCTCGGCGGCAGCCGGGCCGGTCTACGCGCGTGGCGACGACGCTCAGCCGCCAGCTTTGGCGCGGCCGCTCGATCGTGCGCCGCCTCCCCCGCTTGCGGAGCGGCCGCGTGCCAGGCCGCCGACCCAGACCCCGGGAACCGTGGCACCCGAGCACGTTCTTTCTGCGCGCACCCGCAGCCTCCTCATCAAGATCGGGATCGGGCTGGGCATTTTGGCGGCTGCGCGGGTCGGGTATCACTTCTGGCAGATGGGCTCGCAGGGCCGTTCTGCAGTGAGCGCGCCCGCCGTCGTCAAAGGGGTCATGTGCACGGTGACGCTGGTGCCGGATCCGCCGGACACCAGCGTTCAGATCGATCACATCCCCACCAGCAAGCGCGAACTTGCTCTCGACTCGGCCGCGGCCCACCTGCTCAACGCCACCGCGCCTGGGCGTCTGACCCGCCGGTTGTCGTTCGAAGCCAAGCCTGGGCTCAAGTTGGTGGTACGCATGAACCACCTGCTGGTACCGCCCTCACCTCTCGACCCGCCACCCGCGCCCGCCGAGCTGTCGGTCAGCTATCCCGAATCGGTGCGCCCGTCGGAAGAAATCGACGGGGCCCTTGCCAAGCTGGACAAGTACGCCCAGTGCCTGGCTGCTGCGGGCGACAGCAGCGAAGGCAGCGGGAGCGACAAGGCCGCTTCCCGCGTCCGTCTGCGCAGCGAGGACTTGGCCCGCTGCCGGACGCTGGTGCGCGAGGCGCGCGACCTGGCACCGGCCATCGCCCCGCTCGAAGCTGCCGCCGATGCCTACCTTTCCGCTGTGCAAGGGGGGCAGAAGCTAGACGCGGTCATGCGCGCGGCCGCGGCCTTGCGTGCCGAGCTGCTGGCCGCGCGGAGTGAGTGGCAGTGGCAGGAGTTGGCTTTGCAGGAGAAGCTCGACGGTCGCAAAGCGGCCTGGCACATGCGTCGCTTTGCCTTGGGCGCCAACGCTTGGCTGCGCGCGATCAAGTCCGAGCCACCTGCGCGGGAGTCGGTGGACGAACGGGCCAACGCCCTTGGCGACATCTACACGATGTTCATCGACTATGCCGAGAGCGCCCGAGCAGAGATGGCCCGCACCACTGGTGCCAACGATTTCATGAAAGCGGCACAGGACGCCATGGCCGTGGTGCGACCCACGGACGGAAAGCCGCGCAGCGAATTCGCGGCGCTGGGCGCTTGCCGTCGCCTGGTGGCCGCGTTCAACGCGCTGGTGATGGAGTAGCTGGTGCCGCCGGTCAGAATTTCGGGCACGTTTTGGCCGCCGATCCATCCCGGCCGGCTGCGTTGCTCCTCGGTCACATAGGATCGCCTATGCTCCCTCGTCGCGCCTTGCCGGCCGGGCGCCTCGTCACCCAAAACATGCCCGCTCTTCTGCCCGGAGGCACTAGGGCACCGCGAACACGGTTGTGCCGCAGCCCAGGTAGTCGTCCGGGCTGGGCGTCTTGCCACAGGTGGCGGAATTGAGGGGGTCGAACTGCACGGGGTGGAGCGGGAGGTTCTGGTTGTCAGAGGTCTGGATGACAAGCTGATAGTGCTCAGGGGTACGCTCGCCTGTGTTGCTGGCGGTCTTGTAACTCTGATCCACCTCGTAGACCTTGATCTGATCGCCGGAGAGGATGGCCTGCGCGGGCGGGTTCCCCGACCCGTCGCCGATCTGAGCCTGCAATGAGCCGCCGTTGAGCGACAGGTACCCGGTGTCATTGGTTGAGCCACGAACCACCGCATCCGGGGGGCCCTCCGTGCGAGAGATGAGATCTGCCTCGGGGATGGTGGAACTGGAACTGGCGTAGGTGCAGTCCTGGCCGCTGCAATCCGCGGGGGTACACGCCACGCTCGCAGGTTCGAGGAAGACCGCCGAGCCCTTCATCACGTATCCCACCGTCTGGCCCTTACGAATGAGCGCGACCGCGTCGATGTCGGTCCCGGGGGCGTTGGTGGCGCTGCAGGAGAATGAGAACTGCTGGGATTCCACATCGCGGATGAATACGAATGTGTAGCCCGAGGCGCCCGGGTCGGGTGTCGAACTGTCTTTGGTGCGACTGGCGTCCGTCTCACTGACCTGGGCAGCCTTGCAGCCCGCAAGGCCCAGCCCAAGTGCGCATGCCAGGGCGATCATGAGGGTTGCTCTCATGGGAAGTACTTCTCCTGTGCTCTGATTGACGCTCTCCGAACGATGCCTTCTCGCGCTGAAAACTCAATCTGGCATACGCGGGGTCGCTCATCCAGAGGCAGCGCGCCAGGAAGGGTTGCTTGTCAGCAGCGGCGCGCCTACTTCTTGCTNNCTCTTCACCTCTGCCAGCCAGGAGGTGATCTTCTTCTCGCGCTTGTCGAGCTCGGCGCGCGCATCGGCCAGCGGCTTGCCGTCGCCCTGGAAAGAAGCTGCGATGGCCTCGGGATAGTCATTGGCCAGGAGGTTCAGGCTGACGTCGTGGTCGGTGCCGATATTGGAATTGCCGCCCTGTGGATCCATGGTGCGCAGGATCTTGGCCTGGGCCTCGATGGCCTTGCGCTGTGAGGCCGTCAGCTTCTTGAGCTGCTCAAGCGCGTCGGGCTTGCCCTTCAACTTCTCGGCTGCATCGTCGAGCGCCTTGCGGGTCTTTTTCTCGAAAGCCAGCAAGGCCAGATGCTTGGGCATCTTGCTCTTGTCGAACTTCACCAGGCGGGCTTGCTCCTCGGCGGCCAGTTGGGCAGCCAGCTTCGCGTCTGCCTCCTTCTTTGCCTTCCAGATCGCGTAGCGCTCCATCATGCCTGGGCGCGCATCGGCGGGTCGCGCGTCAGTGACCAGGCCTGCATCCGCGGCACGCGCGGGCAAGGCGGGCTTGGCAGGTGATGGGGTGGGCGCGGGCTTGGGCGGCGGGGCCTGCTCGCTGCAAGCGGCGGCCCAAACGATTGCTCCGACCCCGAACAAGAGTGCGGTCCGCTTCATGGTGTCCTCCCTGGTCTGTGCGTGGGCAAGCACTATCTCACGCATGTCACTTCCGGGCAGCGATCTCTGCATGGCTTGACGAGTCACCTGAGCCCAGAGCTTGCGGCTGAGGCGCTGGCACCGAGTGGCCCAAGCGAACGCGAGCACAGGAAAATGGTCATCGCGCCCCACACCAGCGGTTGCCAGAGAACCTGGGCGATGTTCCAGGGAAACTCGAGGTACGCGAAACTCCCAGGGGCCACCTCGACCAGCACCGCCGCGGCCAGCAACAACCCGGCCACCATGTCGGTCCCGTCGCTTCGCCGGTCGAGCTTGGCGATACGAAAGAGCGCAATCAGGGCGAGCAAGATCAGCGAATCGTCGTAGGGGCGGTGGTACATCCAGACGCGGGCGCCGATTCCGGTCACGCCCAGCAGTCGCCAGAGGTCAGCGTCCCGATTGCGCGCGACCCACACACCCAGCGCGGCCAGCACCACGGCCGAGCCAACCAGATGCCAGCGGCCCAGGCCCAGCTGCGCCATCCAGTGTGGAACATGGCCGAGGCCATCGGTGATCAAGGTGCTCTCACCGTGGCCTTTGAGGTCTGCGAGATCCACCAGAAGTGGCCGCGAACGGAAAGCCTCCGCCAGAGCAGACACGGCGGCATAGCCGACCGCGACCAGAATGGCCGGACGCAGTCGTCGCGGACGAAGCAGCACGAGCCACAAGAATGGCGCGGTCAGGCTCGGCTTCATCAACGCGAACACCAGCAGCGCAACGGCGAGCAGATCCTTGCGCCAGGTGACTGGCCGTCCTGGTTCAAGTAGCCACAGCGCCGTCACGATCGCGGGTAGCAAGAGCGTGCCCAGTTGCCCGTTGCCCAGTGTGCCCGGCACCGCGTAGGGCGCCAACAACATGAGGACGAAGAGGGCGCGCTCGCGGCCGTTCTCGGCGCCGCTGTGCCGGAGCGCGAATCGGAAGGACAGAGAGAGGACTACGAGGTTGACCATCGCCCAGAGCCAACGCGCTGGCCAGGCGGGCAGCCAGCCGAGCAGGGGCCAGAGCAGGACGTAGGTCGCCGGGGGATATCCCGCATGCAGGGCGTCCGTGTACACGGGCAAGTCGGCAAACCAGCGCCGTATCTCCCCGTGCCGCTGGTTCAGATCCACGGCGCCCATCCAATTGCTCACTCCCACCAGGCGCCACAGCTCGATTCCACCACGGACCAGCGCGAGCAGGCCAAGAACGACGATCGCGCCCCACAGCACCCAGGTGCGGTTTCGCAGCCACCAGGCGGTCAGCAGACGCTCGCCTCGTGGGGAGATGAAGGCCATTTCGCTAAGCTACGATGGCAGGGGCCGCGCTGTCACTCGGTTCTGCTGGCGTCGCTCTTCGCGCCCCTGTAGCGTTCCTCACGGGAACGGATTCCCAGATGAGGTCTTCATGCGCATCCTGATCTCGGGGGCCTCGGGCCTGATCGGTCGGGCCTTGACTGAGCGCCTGCGTTCCGCCGGCGATACCGTGCTGGTGCTGGTGCGGCGCCAGCCCGAGGCATCGAAAGGCGAGATCGAATGGGATCCCGACGCCCGGGTGCTGGATTCCGCGCGGCTGCTTGGCCTGGACGCGGTGGTGCACCTGGCAGGGAAACCCATCGCCTCTCGCTGGACCGAAGATAGTAAGAAGGCCATCCGCGACAGCCGGGTGCGCGGAACGCGGATGCTCGCCGAAGTCGTGTCGCAACTGCCGACAAGACCGAAGGTCTTCATCTCGGCGTCCGCCGTCGGGTTCTACGGATCCCGCGGGGATGAAGTGTTGGATGAAACCTCGGCCCGGGGCCAGGGTTTCCTGGCGGACGTCTGCTGCCAGTGGGAGGAAGCTGTGGCGGCCGCGCGAGACGCTGGCATTCGCACGGTTCAGTTGCGAACTGGCCTCGTGCTTTCCCGCAAGGGTGGAATGCTGGCGCGGGTGCTGCAGGCCTTCAAGCTGGGCGCAGGCGGTGTCGTGGGGACAGGACGGCAGTGGATGAGCTGGATCTCACTGGTCGACGCGACCGCTGCCATCCAGCACGCGATCGGCACGGCGGAGCTTTCCGGACCGGTGAACCTCACCGCTCCCCAACCTGTCGCCCACGCCGAGTTCACCCGCAACTTGGGAAAGGTGCTCGGGCGCCCCACGCTGGTTCCGTTGCCGGCCTTTGCGGTGAAGTTGCTGTTCGGGGAAATGGGCGACGAATTGCTGCTCACCGGCCAGAAAGCCCTGCCACGCAAACTGCTCGCCTCTGGGTTCCAGTTCGCCCATCCGGACCTGGAGTCTGCCCTCCGATGGGAGCTGGCTCACTGAAGCGCCCTCGGGCAATTGCCATCAGTTTTCTGATGTCCCCAATCCGTAGATGTCAGACCGATGGCGTCTGCTGCGGGACGGCAATACGACTAGGATGCCCGCCCAACCCAGGCTTTGGCTCAGCAAACCATGCGAAACCAAGCAGTTGGGTCACCGGACTCTTTCTCGTCGCTGCTCACCCATGGCCTGGCCCCCGCGGGTGCACAATTTGCATCGTTGCGGCCGGCGGAGGTTGCATATGCACAGCATGACGCGTCGTTCCCCATGGTTTCTCTCTGCGGTGCTCTTCCTTTTCTCCTGCTCGAGCAGCAAGCCGGGAGCTACGCCGGATGTGGGCGTGCCCAACCTGCCCGATGCGATCGTGCCGGCCAGTCCCGGGGTTGACGGCGCGCAGACCGGACCGGAGGTAAGTGGTAACCCGGAAGCGGGCAAGCCCACCACGCCCGATGCGGTCGTGCCGGCCGTTCCGGGGGTTGATGGTTCGCAGACCGGAAGTGAAGCCGGATCTCCTGTGTCGGCCGAGGCAGGGACCACCCGCGCCGAGTCCGGCCAGGGCGGGCAGGCAGGAACCAGCGCGGGATCAGATTCGGGTACGGGCGGCGCAACCGGCAAGACGGAATTCGTCAGCGAGGAACCCGGGTCATCGGGTGGAGCGCCCGCGGCGGGCGGAGCAACGGCGGCAGTATCGCCAGGCGCCGCTGCTACCTCATCTGACTCCAGCAACGCCCCGGCCGCTGCCGCAGCCCCGAGTGGACGGGTGGCCGACGTGGAAGAGGCCGACATCTACAAGATCGACGGCAACCGTCTTCTGTACTTCAACACCTACCGGGGCTTCCTGATCTTCGACATCACGGATCCCAAAAATCCGACTCAGATCTCGCGNNAACGGCAAGCCGCAGTTCGAGCGATACAACGTCTCGCAACTGGTGGCCATCGACATCAGCGACGCCAGCAAGCCCACTGTCATCAAGACCGTGGACATCATCGGCCAGTTGCGCGAGGGCGTGTCGCGCAAGATCGAAAACACCATCTACGTCGTGTCGTACATTCCCCAGAACTACTACTACGGGTGGTATTACGCGAGCACTTCTGGGACACAGAAGGAGCAGGCCTGGGTCTATTCTTTCGATGTTTCGGATCCCAAGGCCCCGCGCAAGGTGAACGAGCTACAGATCTTCGAGGGTGGTAGCGTTCAGTTCAGCAATAACAACGTCAGCTACAGCAAGTACTTCAATGGCGTGGCCATTTCGGCGACCTCCAACGCGCTGATGGTGGTGGAGAACTGGTATGTCTACAGCAGCTCCTACAACACCAGCGGCGGCTATGGTTGTGGCAGCTACGAGAGCAACCAGATGTCGGTGGTTTCGCTCATCGACGTGAGCGATCCCGCGGGCACGATTCGCCTCCACACCAAGTTCGAGACCAGCGGCACGGTGAGCGATCAATTCAAGATGACCTACGTCTACGACGACACCGCGCAGACCGGAACGTTCTTCGGCATCTTCGCGCGCTCGGTGTGGTCCAGCGCGGGCTGCTCGGGCACGTCGTACACACAGAACGCCATCGAGTCCTGGGACGTGACCGACGGGGCCAACCCCGTGCGCCTGAGTCGCCTCGACTTCGGCAAGCAGAACGAACTGGTGCGGGGGACCGCCTTCGACGTGACCCGCAAGGTGGCGTACGGCATCACCGCCCAGCGGGTGGATCCGCTCTATGCCATCAGCATCGCGGATCGCACGAATTTGAAGATCCTGTCGGCGGTGGATGGGCTTTCGGGCGATATGAGCGTGTTCCGCCTCATCTCGAGCGGGAACTTCCTGCTCGCCATCGGGACCGACACCAGCGCGACCTGCAGCGGGTTCGACACCGCCAGCAACCGCCAGGCNNCGTGGCCGGGGCGGCCTGGGGTACCGGCTCGGCGGTGACGTCGAACCTGGACCAGGCCCACAAGATGATTGGCATGTATTCCGATGCACAGGCCAACGTCATCACGGTGCCTGTGTACTACTACACCAAGTCTGCTACCAACGATTGGTGGTGGTACAACTACCAGACCGCGGTGGGCATCATGGCCTGGGATCTGACCAAGTATGATGACACCAAGGATGAGACCCAACAGAAGGTCATCACCAACTACGGCACCTTCGTCCATCCCAATGGCCAGGTCACCCGCACCATCGTGTTCACCCATCCAGTGACCGGGCGGCGCTCGATGATCAACCTCTCGGACACGCATGCCTCCATCGCCGACCTGCAAGATCTGGCCAACCCGCAACAGCTATCCATCATCGAGATCGCCCCTTACTACAGCGAGATATACCGTTTCGGCGACTATCTGGTGGAGCACGTGCAGCCCCACGCCAGCGCATACCAGGAACCGCATGAGTTCCGGGTGCGCAAGGCCGCGGGCGGGCTGTCGGACAAGCCGATTGCCAGCTTCACCGCCGGGCAGGTGCAGCGGGTGGTCAAGCAGGGCACCAATCTGTTGCTCTTCGGCACCATCTACAAAACGACCGACGCCGGCACGACCTACCAGAGTACGGCGCTCGTCTATGACCTTTCCAATCCGGAGAGCCCGCGCCTTGCATCGCAGGTGGTGTTGCCGTCGAACGTGAACTTCCCCTATTACTACTATTACTGTGGCTGGTCGTGGTGGGGCGGGTATTGGTTCAATTCCACCAACAACTGGACCACCACGAACCGTGGCCTGGTCATGCTCAGTCAGCAGTGGACCTACGCGAACGGGTCGTACAACTACGCCATCAATCTGGTGTCGCTGGATTTGAGCAATCCGGATGCCCCTGTGCTATCCAGCCAACCCGTTACCAGTACGAGCAGCACCTCCACCTACTACACCAATGCTGCCTCCTCCTTGGTGGCCGATGCCGTAGATCCCTCTGGGTTCTACCTGACCTATCGGACCCAGGTGGGCCAGGTCACGCGCGACGGCCAAGTGTTTACCCAGTACCGAAACTACGCCCAGCGCTGGCAATTCACCGGCTCTGCGCCGGTGGCGGCTGAGGTCATCAATCTGCCGGGCCCTCTGGTGAACACCTGGAGCGGGCCAGCGGGCACGCGGATGTTCCTGACCCGCGAGCAGGTCTACACACAAACCGCGACCACCTCGGGCACCTATACCTACTACTACTATCAGTCAGACACAAAGCTGGCCCTGCTGCGGCAGGTGAGCGTGGGCGGTCAGCCAGCGGCTGAACTTCTCGATGACAGGACGTTCTCCGGGAACAGCCTCTCCGCTCTGGTGCGCGAGGGCAACACCATGATCGTCACCGGCCGGCCCGCCTACTATGTGACGGGCGCGACCTGGGAACTGACCTCGGATCGCTTCATGGTCTTCGACCTGTCCGGGAACACGCTGTCGCTGGCCTATGACCAGCCGACCAAGGCCTACTACATGCGCATCATGGGCATAGACAAGGATCGGGCCTTCCTGAACCTGCAGGGGGACGGCATCGTGGTGGTGGACATCTCCCAGCCGGCTGCGCCCATTGGGGTGAGCTTCCTGCGGACCCTGGGCTATGCCACGCACCTCGAGAGTTTTGGGGACGACGTGTACGTGGCGTCCGGCTACTTCGG
>PMZX01000198.1:0-11150 GCA_003170035.1 Myxococcales bacterium
GTCCCGTCAAAATGGCAGCCTCAACCGAGGCTGCTTCGGAGCTGCCACGGGCAGCTCCGTCGGCTAGCACTACTGATTGAAATTTGGACCGAGCCGTCGCGTCGCGAGGAGCCCCGGCTGCAACGAGCGACGAGGGAGAATACTCGACGTATTTGACCGAGGAGCGAGGCGGCAGACGGGGCCCACAGCAGCGACGGCGACGGGAGAATTTCAATCAGTAGTGCTAGGATCTCGCTAGGAGTGCCGATCGTGGATTCGCGCAAGCCTGCCTCGTCGACTGACCCGCCAGCGCCAGCCGCCAGCGCCCGGCAAGCGGCGGAAGAAGAAGAGCGCCACCTGTTTGAAGCTGCGATGCAGGGGGTGCGTCCCTTGCCGCCTGGCCCGCGGCGCGCTGTGCCCGACTGGCAAGCGGAATCGCCCGCGCCGGCCGTAGCGCCAAGGCATCGCCCGGAGCGGGAAGCGTTGCATGTAGAGGGGGAGGGCGAGGAATTGACCGGGGCGGCCTTTGGTGTGGCCCACGACTTGGTCCGCTCGCTCGCGCGCGGCGAGACCAAGCCCGAGGCCGAGTTGGACTTGCACCACCTGACGGCGGAAGCCGCCGCTCATCAAGCGGAGCGCTTCATCGAGGAGTCGGCAGCAAAGCGTCGGCGCTGCGTGCTGCTTATCCACGGCCGCGGCCTGCACTCTGGTCCGGGCGGGCCTGCCCTACGATCGGCCCTAGTCGAAAGTCTCTGCCGACGGCCGCTGGCCAAACACGTGCTGGCCTTCACCTCGGCCCCGCCCCGCCACGGCGGCGCAGGGGCACTGCTGGTGCTTCTGCGCCGGGCCAGGCCGGACCATTCGCAGGACAGAAGCTAGCTAGATCTTCCCACCGGTGAGCGAGATGCTGCTGCGGGGGGTGCGGCTTTCGTTGGCGGCGCTCACCCGGATGCCGGCGCGATCGACGATCGGGCAACGGGTTTCGCAGATGCCGCAGCCGGTGCAGTGATCGAGGTCTACGAAGGGCATCTTGAGGGTCTTCTGCGTGCCGTCACGGGCGGTGACCGTCTCCATCTTGAAGTAGATGGCCTTGGGCGAGGTCGGGCAGACCTCCTCGCACACGATGCATTCGGTTTGGTAGCCCCAGGGCAAGCAGCGGCCCTTGTCGAAGAAGGCCGAGCCGATGCGCACGGGCGGCCGGGCCGGCATCTCGCCGACCTTTTGCGCGACGGTCAGCTTTTCGATTGCGCCGGTGGGACAGACCTGGCCACACAAGGTGCAACTCGCCTCGCAGTAGCCGATGCGCGGAATCAGGATGGGCGACCAGAAGCCCTCGATGCCGGCTTCGTGCANNGAGCCGGGCGGCCGAATACGCGCGGGATTGGGCCGCGGCTCCACGCCGTCAGAGGCGCGCATGAAAGGCACCGCCACCGCGCCCACCACGCCGGCGCTCAGCCATTTGCGCCGCACAAGATCGAGCTTGGTCGTGGAAGAATGCACCGGCGGCAAGAATCGGTAGGAAAGCCCGCCGCGTGGGCAGGCCTCGATGCAGTTCAGGCACACCATGCACTCGGTGGCGCGCACCGTGCCCTGCGGATCAGCCGCGCCCTGGCATTCGGACCCGCAGAACTTGCAGCTCTTGCAGATCGCCGAGTTCTTGCTGATGCGAAAGAGTGAGAACTTCGACAGCAGTCCGAGCAGCGCGCCCAGCGGACAGAGAACCCGGCAGTAGAAGCGCGGGTACACGAAGTTGAGCGCCAGTGCGCCGAAGAACACCAGGGTTATCAGGGTTCCCCACTGGAAGTGTCGCTCGCCCTGGTACTTGCCGAAGGCAAGGTTGCCGAGCGCGGGCATGACGGACGTGGCCAGACCGCGCCAGGTCGAAGCAATGGGATCGAGCAGGCCGATCTGCACGCTGCCGGCCGCCGCCAGGCCGAGCATGACCGCCAGCACCAGGTACTTGATCTTGTGCGAGGGGCGCGGGGCGTTCTGTTTCACCCGGTCAGGCGGGCGCCGCTTGCGCGCCAGGAACCCCAGCGCCTGGTGCAGGACACCCATGGGGCAGATCCACGAGCAGAAGAAGCGGCCCAGGATCAGCGTAGGCACTATGAGAACCAGCGACCACAGCAGCGTGTGATGCAGCGAGTGCGAGGCCAGCGCGGTGGTGACCGCGACCAGAGGGTCGAACTCCAGCAGCCACTGCACGTCGTAGCCGCGGATCAGGCCCGCTGTGGTGACGAAGACGAGGAACAGGAAGAATCCGAGGAAAACAACCTGGTAGGAGCGACGCAACCAACGAAACATGGTCAGCCCCCCAGCTCGACGGTTTTGAGATTCTTCCACTGCGGTGTGCCCAGGCCGGCCTTCATGCCCTCGACGATGAAGCCGACATCGTTGGGATTGAGGCCGAGCAAAGTGGCGCCGAAGGCATCGAGAGCGACCTCGTCGGTTCCCGCCGCGACCGTGTCTAGTTGTTTCACGTCGGACAGGCTGCCGCCGGTGGGGCCATTGGCAAGCAGGATGCGTGTGGCATCCAGGATGGTCAGGGTGGGCTTCACCATGGCCGCCAGGTCGATGATGGAAACGTGGATGTTCTGGTGCAGCTTCACCCGCTGCCCGCCCAGTACCCCGTACCAGTTCTTGAGCGCCATGGACGCAAGGGAAAGCCCGTGTTGCTTGACCACCGGGATGTTGATCACGCGGTCCGCATCGACGATGGGGAAGAGCACGTCGCCCGTGCGCAGCAGCTTGCCCGACACGTTCACCTCGCGGAAGGCCGAGGCGTCGGGCCGTATCACGGTGGCGCCCGCCGCCTTGGCTGCCTTTTCGATGCCGGAGCGGGCGAAGCACTGCTCGGGTGTGTTGACCGAGGCGTCGGTCAGCCACACCTTGCTTGCGCCGGCCGCAAGCACCAGGCGCACGACCTCGGCCACCACGTCGGGATTGGTGTTGGCGGCTTGCTCGGGCAGGCGGTTCCAGCCGATGTTGGGCTTGATGACCACGCGCTCGCCGCGCCGGACAAAGCGGCCCATGCCCCCCAGCGCCTCGATCGCCTTGCGCACGTTGGCTGCAGGATCCGGTCCCCGCACGATGGCCATGTCCGTGGCGCCGGCTGGCTTGTCGGCTCGATGGTCCTTGATGGTGGGCAGCGCGCGGGTTTTCTTGTTGGAGCCGCGCTCGCGCAGCCCGAGGCCGAGCGCCACCGAGCCGATGGCCATGGCGGCGGTCACGCCCACGCGCAGGGCCCCGCGCCGGTCCGTGCCCGCGGCATCTGACGTCGCGGCCTGATTGCCCAGCCGAACCTGCGGCGCAGGTACCGGGTTGTGCGGGCTGGGCCGTTCCTCGCTGCTCATTTCATCTTCCCCTTGAGCGCCTTGGCCAGACCAGGAAGGGCGGCTTCGGCCTTGGCGTCGAATGCGGTCAGCTTCACGTAGTAACGGCCTGACCGGAACACGAAGGACATGGAACCGGCGATTGCGTCGGGGAAGTCAGTCACCGGCTTGGCCGTGGCTGACTTCTCGGCATCGAAGATCGACTGGGCATTGGCTGGCTCGGCCATGTCATACACCGCGCAGTCCACGTCGCTGCCGTCCGCTGTCGCCAGCTCGGTCGCAGCCTGCCTGCGGAAGTGGCGTTCGATGAAGATGGGTGCGGCTCCGTCGATGGAGTCGAAAAGACCCTTCTCGTCGTAGAGAGTCACCTTGTCTTTGACCTTGGCGCCGCCCAGGTCGCCCTGGAAGAGCGCCAGCAAGATCTTGTCAGCCTCCGCGCCGGAGGGCCGGACTTTGCCTGCAGGGGCGGCGGCCTGGGCAGGGGCGCGGTGGCCCTCCCTGACCATCCATCCAATGAATGCCGGCGGGATGAGGACCAGCACGACAAAAACGAAGATGCGCACTGCCAGGAAGATTACGGCGAGCGCAGGGCGGCAATCAAGCGCAGCCGCGTCGATAACTCTCAAGTTGCACGGCGAGGCGAGGCCGATGATACTTGCCCCGGCTGCCTCAGGAGCGGCCTGCAATACGTTAATCCCCGCCTACAGGAGGAAATCAAATGAGTCGTCTAAGGTGTCTCGGTTTTTGCGCGTGCCTCGCTTTGTCGCTGACTGCCATGGCTTGCGGCAGCAGCAACAGCGGCAGTTCGGCCGGATGGGACGCGGCTCGCATCGGCAACACCGCAACCGCTTGGTGGATCAACGCCCACAAGGGCGCGTACTACTTCTCCTTCCAGATCGAACCATCCTATCAAGACGACACTGCGGGGAAAGCGCAGGCGATCAGTTTTGCTCAGCAGGTTGTGGCCAAGGTCGGCTCCAACACGGCCGCGCCAGCCACGCTGGTACCGGCGCTCAGTGAACTTCCGGGCTGGGTCCTGGACCCCGGCGAAAGCAAGACCGTGGGTGGGGTTGCGACGGCGACCGATTTCGCCGGGGCCACGGCTCTGATCGATGGGGCAGCCGATCCCTTCTTTGACTCGACCAAGAGCTATCACGCGACCGCGCTGGCCTGGGAGAGATGGGCCAAGGACCCCTACACCATGGATCTGAAGGTCTGGCAGATGGCGTCAGCGGCGGATGCGACGACGATCTACACTGATCTTCTCAGCAACTCCCTCTACGCCAACGTGACCTGGACCACCTGCACGGCAACCGCCTGTCCGTAAGTCCGTCCTCGATGGGGAGCCGTCGGGCTCCCCACGCGACTAGACCTGAATCAGCGAGTAGTTCGGGTTGCCCAGGCCCAGGGCCGCTGCCTGGGCGAGCCAGCCGGTCAATTTGGTGTCGACTGCGGGATAGGGCACGGAGGCGCGAAGCTGGTTCATCAAGACCAGGGCGTAGTTGTCGAGCGCGACGGGGTCTTGCGCCAGGAGAATGCGCCTGGGGGCGGCATCGGCGAGCGCGTCGGTGTCGCCGGTGGTGACGGCGACCAGCGCATCGACGATGGTCAGGGAAATCGAGTTGCGGATGGCGGGCAGGGCGTAGAGCTTGGGCAGGGCGGTATTGAGGTTGCCGTGGTACTGGCCCGGGATGTCGATAATCCCATAGATGTTCTTCATTGCCGCGGTGACGCCGGACTTTCCGTGGCTCTTGAACACCGGGCAGTTGATGGTGAGATCAGTCTTGTGGGTCAGCAGGCGCGACAGGCGTGGTGACAGGCCTTCCACCGCCGGGCAGATCGCGTCGCCATAGCCAAGCCCATCAGGCGTGACCATGGCCTCGGTCTCGCCCTTGTCCTTCCTGAAAGCCCTGAGCAATGTTCCGAGGAGCTGGGCGCCGGCCAGATCAGTGGCGCTGTACCTGCCGGCACCATTGAGCTCGTCAAGTCCACGGTCCCACACGACAATCGTGGTGGGATCGACCCCAAGCTTGTCACGCAGGCTGGCGATGATGGCGCGCACCACGGCTGGCGACGTGGGCGCGTGGCCGTTGAGGCAGTTCACCTTGAGCCCGATACGCTGGCCAGGCTGGTAGTTTGGCAGCAGAACCTTCCACGGGTTGTCCACGCTGGCGTCCTGTTCGGGCTGCCCTGCGGCGCCCGCATCGGTGCCGCCATCCGCATCCGACCGCCCTGCATCGTCCGCATCGGCCCCGCCATCCTGCGCCGACGAGCCTGGGTTGAGCAGCGCGGCCTGACGGGCCAAGGCCGCCAGGCCGACGTCGAGCATGGAGGCCACAACGTCGGGATGGATGACGAATGTGGCGCCTACGACCACACTTTCTTCGCGAAAGACCTCGACCACGGCAGGCGTGACCGGCGCAGGCACACCCGCGTCGCTGGTCGTGCCCCCGTCCGGTTCCGCGCACTGGCTTTGCGCCCCAGCCTCGGGCCAGCGCCCGCCCACGTCGGGAAAGCAGCCAGCCAGCCCGGCCACTGATGCCGCGGCCGCTGCCTTTGCGGCGTCAACCAGGATTTCCCGGCGTGTTCTGCCTCCGGTGCCTGACATGCAACTTCTTTCGCGCAACAACGTGCAAAGAATAGCATGGCCGAATTGAGTCTTCTGGTAGAATCGTTTGCGGTCGGCAAAGGGGTGGCGGCAACACCGCAGGAGCGCGGTCCCATTCTGAGGAACAACACATGACAGCCATTTCCCGACGCAGTTTCGTAGGCGGCTCGCTTGCCGCGGTCGCTGCTTTTCGCTATGGGCGCGCCTTCGCGGCGGGCGAGCCCGACATCGTGGACGTGAGCGGCAGCGATCCGCAGAAGATGGTCGCCGCGGTGTTCGCGGCCTTGGGCGGCATCGGCAAGTTCGTCAAGAAGGGCGACTTCGTCGTGCTCAAGCCCAACGCCGCATTTGCCAATCCGGCCGAATGGGGCAGCACGACGCACCCGCAGACCGTGCTCGCGGTGGCCAAGGCTTGCATGGACGCCAAGGCCAAGGGGGTCTTGATCCTGGAGTTCCCGCAAGCCAAGGGCGAGATGTGCTTCAAGCGCTGCGGCTTGACCGAGGCCATGGCCGTGCTGCCGGCCGCCAAGATCAAGCTGCTGGGCAGTCCGAGTGACTTCCAGAAGACCGAGGTCAAGGGGGGCGTGTCCCTGAAGACCACCGATGTGGCCAAGAGCCTGTTGTCGGCCGACGTGTTCATCAACCTGCCGGCGGCCAAAGCGCACTACCAGGCTGGTGTCTCGCTCGGGCTGAAGAATCACATGGGGTTGGTTTTCGACCGGCAGATCTTTCATACCGCGTTGGATCTGCACCAGGCCATCGCCGATCTCGGCCTGATCATCAGGCCGAACCTCACCATCATCGACGGCACGCGAGCCCTGCTCACCAACGGCCCGGCAGGACCGGGTGACACGGCGACGCCGGGGCGCATGGTGGCCGGCCGCCATATCGCCTCGGTCGATGCCTACGGACTGACCCTGGCCAAGTTCAACAGCAAGAACATGACACCCGCTGACGTCAGACACATCGAGCTCGCTGGCAAGGCGGGCTTGGGCGAAGTCGACATCGCGAAGCTGAAGGTCAAGAAGGTTTCTGCCTAGTCGGCAAGGCAAATGATGAGACGCGCGGCCGTCGCCGCAGCCTTGCTGGGCCTTGCCTACGCAAATTCTGCGTGGGCGCGCACACCGCCCGTGGCGGTGGATTCGCGCGAGGGCATGTGGATCGGTGGTGGCGAGGTCTTCATCTACCAGACCGGCGACCGCTGGAGCGTCTTCCCTGCCGGCGCGAATGTGAACAAGATCACGGTGGATGCCCAGACGGTGTGGGTCGCCACCGACGACGGCGTGATCCGCTTCGATTCGGGCAGCCGGCGCGCGACACGCATCACCATGGACGACGGCCTGCCCAGCCAGGTGGTGACCGCGGTGGCGTACGACGACCTGTACGTGTGGTTTGCCACCAACAAGGGGGTGGCGCGCTACCGCAAGTTGGACCGCACCATCCGGGTGTACACGGAAAAGGACGGGCTGCCCTCCAAGGTGGTGAACGATGCTTTGACCGTGGGCCGCCAGGTGTGGTTCGCCACCCGCGAAGGGATTGCCTATTTCAGCCCGGACGTGGACGGCTTGCGCGGCTTCGGGGAGGCCGACGGGCTGGCCGGGGCAGACGTGGCGGAGCTGTATCAAGTGGGCGACGACCTGTGGTGCCGCACCGACGCGGGACTGTCGCGTTTCCGCATCCAGCAGCGTGTGTTCAGCAACTTCTCGCTGGCGGTCATGAAGGCGCAGCAGATCCGCGTGTTCACCGTCGACGGCAGCGCGGTGTGGGTCGGGACTGACAACGGGCTTTTCACCCTGCAAACCGCCGATGACTCGCTGTTGCCGTTCCCGCAGCAGGACGCGCTGGAAAGTCGCAACATCACCGGCGTCGAGGTGACGCCCGACTATGTCTACATCACGACCGACAAAGAGGTCGTCCAGTTCAGTCGCCTGACCCGAATCATCAGGCGCTTCACCATCGTCGAGAACTTGACCCGGCGTGAGGGCAGCATCGGCACCTTGCTCAACGGGTCGCTGTGGAGCGTGATATTCACGGAGGGCGCGCAGGTCTACGACGTGAAGACCGACCAGTTCGTAGAACGCAAGCTGGGAGCGACCGAGAGCGACGAGAGCAAGACCACGGCTCACCTTTTCGGCCGGCTCAACGCCCAGACGCCCTACGACTTCAAAGCCGGCCGCTTCGACCCGCAACGCTACGACACCGGCGACGGCAATCTCTCCTTTGGCCACAGTTTTGAAGGCGATCGCAACCTGGCCGGTTCGGTACGCCTGGACTACGGCACGCTGGAGACGCGAGGGATTCGCGACCTGCAGTACAAGGTCGAGTACCTGGGCAAGCAGAGCGACGTGGTTCGCGACGTGCGGGTGGAAGACAAGCTGAAGTACCAGGGCCTGGAAGAAGGCATCGACCGGCCGCTGCTGTTGCAGGGTGCGTATGCACGGGTGGCCACCCCGGGCGCGGAGCCCAAGGCCAGCCTGGCCACCACCGGCGGATTCCGGCGCGGGGTACTGGTGCGCGACTTCATCACCGGGCCGCGCCAGAGCGTGTACACGCTGTCGAAGAAATACATCATCCCCGCGTCAGAACGCGTCTACGTCGACGGGGAACTTCTGACCAACGGAACCGACTACACCGTCATCTACACCGCCGGGCAGTTGGCCTTCCTCAATCCGGAGCGCATCGATGACCTGAGCGTCATCTCGGTCGAGTATGAAGCCGATCTGGTTCCCAAGAAGGATCTGGGCAGCCTGTCCTTGCTCGACATGCTGCCGGCTGACAATGAGGTCGGCACCTGGGCGCGCGCCGGTGAGGCGCAATTGATCACCGACGAGGCGGGACTGTACAGTCGCATCGATGGCGCCGCGCCTAAGTACATCGAGCGCGGCTGGGTCAGCAGCGTGTACGTGGAGTACCGCCAGGGCGCTCGCAGCATCCAAGTGGCCATTCACGACATGGGCGGCGATGCGAACAGTGAAGCCATCTACAACGCCTATCTTCCAGCCTCGCGCAGGCCCATCTCCGGTCTCAGCAACGCCGTGGAAGACATGGGGCTGCCCACCGCCTATGCCGCCTACTCCTTTCTGGACCGCTTCTACATTGAGATCAACATCGGCGCGAAGGACGACGCCTCGCTCAGCTCGCTTGAGCTGTTCGCCAACCAGATCATCAACCGCAAGAGCCAGGCCGGGGCCAACCTGGGCGACCAGTTCAAGCAATGGATGGTGGCCTCGCGCGCGGCCGCTTCGCCGGTCAAGGGGATGGAGATCGGGGCGCGGGTGGTGGAGTTGCAGGACGTCAGCGATTTGCGGCAGGAGGTGCTGGACCCAGCGACCCGAGTACCGGTGGTTGATCCGGTCACGGGTTTGCCTACATTCAAAGTCACGCCCGCGCGCCGGTTGATGTCCGGCGTGGCCGATGCCCGCTATCAGCGGCCCGTGGGCGAGAGCGGATTGTTCACTGGCTATGGAGAATTCGCGGGCTCGAACCGGCAGGACCCCGGCGCTCCCAACGGTTTCGCGGGTATGGGCTTTCTGCGCCTGTCCCACCCCTCGCTGGAAGGCACGCTGTCAGGCCGCAAGTCATCGCAAGGGTTCACGTCACTGGGCAGCGACAGCACGCGCTTCGGCAAGCTGGACGACGAGCTGCGCCTGAGCGCGACCGGCTATCCCCTGGCCTGGTTGCCGACCACGGTCTTCTTCACCCGCCAGCGATCCTGGATGGACGATGGCACCGGCACCATCAACAACGACGTGGGGGTGATTCAGCACGCCCTGGCGCGGATCCAGCTCAACAAGAAGGGGCTGCCCATGACCAGCGTGCAGGCGGGCAGCACGATCCTGGAAAGCCCCACCTTCACCACCAACCGCCTGCAAGCGGTCGGTCAGACCGACTACGACCTGGCGCAGATTCTCAGGTTCACCCGCATCAAGCGCTTCAGTGTGCGCGGGCTGTACAGCCTGTCACAGGCGGAGACCGACAAGAGCGGCAGCTTTGCCTACGCGGACCGAGTCCAGCTCTCGCGCCTGGAGGGCAAGCTGTCGCCCACCGACACGGAATCGATCTACACCTTGTTCCGTTCGCGTCTGCTCGAGCGACAGGCCACCCAAGGTGGAAGCTACGACCGCAGCCTTCTGCACTGGGAGATGTACGCGGGCGCACAGAGCACGATCATTCCCGGCATTGTGCCCAAGGTGAATTACACAGCCACCTACGACGACAACCGACTCGCCGCCCAGAGCGCCAGCACGTCGACCAGCACCAGCACGTCGACCGGCACCGGGACGACTGGCGGAACCCCAACCCTGGCGCCCGCCTCGCTGGGCCCCAGTACGTCGGCCTTGGTCCCGCCCGGGCCAGGCGCGATCACGGTGGTGCCACCCACGCGCACGGTCCAGGCCACGATCGGCGGCGCGTTCGGAGTTTTCCCAGGGCAATGGTGGAAGCGGCTGGCCCCTGCGGCCATCGAGCCGCAGTTCTCGGTTAGCGACAGCGAGTCCTCGGTCGACCAGACCAAGACCCAGTACAATCGGATCTATCGTTTGGACAACCGCGCGGTGTGGGCCGGCGGGGGCAAGTGGGATCTGGAACTGTACCAGCTATATCAAGTTGCGGTCACCCAGTCAGACCACCACAGGAACGCTGAGCAGACCCAGATCCGGAATCGCATCGTGTACCGGCCGCGCTACTACTCCCCCCTTACATTGCGCCTGAACTATCAGGACACGCGTTCGCTCAACGATCCCAGCGTCGGAACCGGTTGGGCGGATCAGGCCACCTACGAAAGCATCTTGGAATGGCTGATGCGATGGAACCGGGTACTGACCACGCGATCGCGCTTGAACTTCAGCATCATGGACACCTCGAATTTCTTGAACAAAGACCTGGTCACTCTGGTGGTCACCCAATTCGACAACACACAGTACAAGGTCGGGCCGGAGCTCGAATTGCGCTTCTTCCCGCTGCCAGAGGCCGCGTCGCTCTATCTCTATCAGCGCGACGGCGTGTTTCGCCTGTTCGGTCACGGCACCGGCGCACCCGACGGGATGAGTTACTACATCGCGGTGGGTGGCATCTGGCGCATGGGCGACAAGATCTACCTCGACGGGGGCGTGCAATACGACAACACCACGTGCCTCTCCCAGCCGGCGAGCGGGCCGCCCTCCTGTACCGAGATCTCGCGTATCACACCGAGGCTGTATCTGACAGTGAACCTCTAGAGCACCGAACGGTTT
>PMZX01000198.1:11155-15408 GCA_003170035.1 Myxococcales bacterium
TCCGGCAAACCGTTCGGTGCTCTAGCTCATCTTCTGATAGCGGGCCGCCGGCAGACCGCAGATGGGGCACTTCTCCGGCGGCTTGCCGAATTCCAGGTGGCCGCAGACCGGACACAGGTAGACGTCCATCGCGTCCAGATCCTTGCCCTCCTGCAGGGCGGCCAGGGCCTGCTTGTACAGGTCCGCATGCACGCGCTCGACCTTGCTGGCGTATTCCAGCATGGTCTTGCCCTTGTGGTTCTCGCTCTTGGCCTGTTCCACCATGGGCGGGTACATTTCGGAGTACTCGTAAGTTTCGCCCGCGATGGCTTCCTGCAGATTCTGCACCGTCGAGGCCACGCTACCCATGTTTTGCAGATGGGCGAGGGCATGAATGGTCTCGGCCTCGGCAGCGGCGCGGAAAAGCTTTGCGATCTGGGGATAGCCATCTCTTTCGGCCCTGCGCGCAAAGGCGAGGTACTTTCGGTTGGCCTGGCTCTCGCCGGCAAATGCGGTTTTGAGATTCTCAGTTGTCGCAGGCACGGGGAACTCCTTTTGGCTGGGGCTTGGGATTGCTCTTCAGTCAATGGCAAAGCATGGCGGCTGTGTGCGGGACACGCAAGGGCGACAGACATCGCGTGCTGAGGCTAGCCGCGCACACGCCGCTGCAGCTCGACCGGGTCGCGGGCGTTGGCCACTGCGACTTCGCGGCTGATGCGTCCCGCGCGCACCAGGTCGAGCAGCGAGGCGTCCAGGGCGACCATTCCGTCCTCGCGGCCGGTCTGGATCTGGGTGGCCAACTGATGGGTCTTGCCCTCGCGGATGAGCGCCCCGACGGCGTAGTTGACCATGAGGATCTCGAGCGCGGGATAGCGCGTACCAGGCAGAGCGCCTTCCAGCAGCCGCTGGGTGACCACGGCGCGCAGCGAGCCGGAGACTTGCAGTCGGATCTGCGCCTGCTGGTGTTCGGGAAAGATGTCCACGATGCGGTCAATGGCCATGGGCGCGCTGCCGCTGTGCAAAGTGGAAAGCACCAGATGCCCTGTCTCGGCCGCGGTCAAAGCCAGGGCCACGGTCTCGCGATCGCGCATCTCGCCCACCAGGATGATGTCAGGACATTCGCGCAAGGCCGCGCGCAGGCCGGCAGCAAAGCTCTCCACGTGGGTGCCGACCTCGCGCTGGTGAATCAGGCAGCGCCGCGGCTGGTACACGAACTCGATGGGATCTTCCAGGGTGATGACGTGGCGGGCGCGGGTTCGGTTCACCAGTTCCACGATGGCGNNGCGCCGACGCTGTCAGGCAGGTTCAGTTCGGCCAGGGTGGGGGCACGACGGTTCACCGGCCGCAGGGCCAGGGCCAGGCCGTGCGCTTGCCTGAACACGTTGACCCTCAGTCGCTGCGGACCTTCCGCATCGAGGGCCGGGGCCTCCCAGGCCAGATCCACGCTGCCGCTTTCGTCGAGAGAGCGGCGGCGCGGCGGATCGAGCAAAGAATCGACGAAGCCCGAGATCTCCTGCTGGTCGATGGGTTCACCGGATGCTGCCAGGCCATTGGCCGTGCGGATCCAGAGGGGCTGTCCAGCCGATACAATGACGTCAGAGACGGTTTCATCGACAGCGCGGGCAATCAGGCCGGCCAGGCGGGAAGACGCAGCCGTGGACGCGCCGGTGGAGGCAATCCTGATTGAGGCAGGCAGGGCTCCGGCATCAGGAGCAGAGACACGCGGCTCCGCGGCCCGCGGGATGGCCAGTGCCGGAGGCGCAGGCTTTGCCAGAACAGCACCTGAGCGGAGCAACTTCAGTGACAGCTTGTCAGCGCTCAGACGCGCCTCCACGGCGAAGGTTCCGTGGCGTTCGGAGCGGTACACGGCGTCGCACGCGCCCGAGGCGCGCAGGCGTTCGCGGTCGTCGGGCGTGAGCACCTCGGCCGCGAAAGTCTCGAGGATTTCTGCGTCGAGCGGGGGCATGGTCAGGCCGCGGCCCTGCGAACCGATGAGCACCGGCGGCTCGCGCGCGCGCAGCACGATCCCGGTCGCCTTTTGCGCTTCAACCAGCGCGAGCAGAGAGTCGATAGCCGCCATACCTGACGGACCTAGCAAGACTTGAGCCGCTGGGCAATGACGCCTTTTTTACGCGCGGCCGGCCTCGTCTGGCCGGCCGATGAGTCGGTACACGGCCGCACCCAGCAGAGCGCCGGCGATGGGAGCCAGCCAGAAGAGCCAAAGTTGCGAGAGCGCCCAACCTCCCACGAACACCGCCACGCCTGTGCTGCGCGCGGGGTTCACCGAAGTGTTGGTCACCGGAATACTGATGAGATGGATCAGGGTCAGACCCAGGCCGATGGCAATGGGCGCCAGGCCCTGCGGCGCGCGCTTGTCGGTCGCGCCCAGGATGATGAGCAGGAACATCATGGTCATCACCACCTCACACACCAGGGCTGCCGCCAGCGAGTATCCCCCGGGCGAATGGCCGTCGTACCCGTTGCAAGCGAACCCAGCGGACAGGGAGAAGCCGGCCTTCCCGCTGGCGATCAGATAGAGGACGCCGCCCGCGACCACCGCGCCCAACAACTGCGCGACGATGTAAGGCAAGAGCTGGCCCGCGGGAAAGCGACCACCGGCCCACAGCCCGACGGAAACCGCCGGATTGAGATGGCATCCGGAAATATGCCCGATGGCAAAGGCCATGGTCAGCACGGTCAGACCAAAGGCCAGCGCAACCCCCAGAAGCCCTATGCCCACCCGGGGAAATCCGGCGGCCAGCACGGCACTNNTTCCCTTTCGGTGATGGTGAAGCCGCGATTGGAGGCGAGGATATTCCTAGGCCGTACGTTGCGCAACTCAGGGCTCAGGGTGCGGCGACCGTGACAGGGGCGGTGGCAGCGACCGTGACAGGCGCGGTGACGGCGACAGGAGCGGTGACGGTTAGCCCATAGGCATTGACCGGTAGGGGCGACCTGCGGTCGCCCGCCCCCGCATCACGAAGTTCCCTCGACCTGCAGTCGTATGGCACAACGAAAATCGCCGAGAAGACCTCTGTACCGCGCACCACCACCTCGTGCACGAGGGCGGCTGGAGTGTGCAACTCCATGCCGACGGCGCGCTGGCCTTCACCGCGTCCGACGGCCGCGCGCTCCCGCTCGAGCCACCGCGGGAGATCGTCGAGGACGCAGTCGCGTTCCTGCGCGAAAGGGCGGCGGATCAAGGGCTGGAGCTGGGAGCAGAGACCAACCGGCCAGAGAGGGACGGGCACGTGGTCGACTACGATCGGGCCGAGGGGGCGATGATCGGGATGGGGTAATGGCGGCAAGGGCGCGGCGGGATGGATTTATGTTGGCGCGTTTCCGGGCAGTCTTTGAGGTGAGGGCGGGAGTGGCGAGGGACGATGCGTCTGCAGCGATTCTCGATGCATGATCCAGGTGCCGGCCAGAAAGCTCAGAATGGGCTATAGTTTAGGTCAAGAGGTCGTCCGATGGCTGTAACGGCGCAACACATTCTCGAAGAACTCCGCACGCTTCCCCCGGCGGATCGTCTGCGCGTGGTCGAGCAGGTGGTCCACGACATGGCGTCGGACGTAACCGCCCCGCACGCGGCCGCACCGTCGGCGATTTGGGCAGACGAGAGCGAATCCGATTTCCAGGCGTTCCAGTCCACCCTGGAGCGTTTGCGGGCGACGGATATTTGGCGCAGCGGCGATGAACCGAACCCTGCTTGATACGGACATCCTGTCGGACTTCCTGCGCGGCCAGAACGGCAACGTGCTTCGCCGAGCGCAAGCTTACATTAGCGAACACGCTCGCCTGACGCTATCGGCGGTGACGGTGTTCGAAGTAGTGCGCGGAAGGAATCAGGCGCAGCAAATCGATCGCGCAGCGCAGTTTCTCGCATGGGCGCAGAACGCAGAGGTGCTTGCATTCGACGACAAGTCCGCGCGGATCGGCGGCGAGATAGCCGGCGCGCTCTTGCGGACTGGGACGACGATTGGTGTTGCTGACGTTCTGATTGCAGCAACTGCCATCGCGAACAACGTGACCTTGGCAAGCGCCAACCTGGCCCACTACCAGCGCCTCGTGCCCTTCGGACTCAGCATCGAGAACTGGCGAGACCCGATCTGAAGGTTGCTGTGGTCGGCGCTTCCATATGTTGAACGCTTGGTAGGATGCGTGTGCAACTCAATGCCGACGGCGCGCTGGCCTTCGCCGCCCCCGATGGCCAGGCGCTTCCGCCCGAGCCGCCGCGGGAGATCGTCGAGGATGCCGTCGCGTTCCTGCGCGAA
>PMZX01000016.1 GCA_003170035.1 Myxococcales bacterium
TGCGAGCCAGCCACTGGCGTGTGCTCGGACCCCATTCGCGACAAGGTCGGGTGCAACGCCCATCTGCGGATGGACGGCGTGGTACAGATGCCCGACGGGAGCTACGTCGCCGTCTTTGGGTACGACAGCGGGGCGACCGGCAGCTTCCATCCCGGCGAGAACGAGGTCTTGCTGAATGGAAATCCGGAGCCGAATCCTACGCCGCATCCGCCGGCCAATCTGGCCCCAGGACCGCACATCGGGGCTTTCCTGCCGACCTTCACCGCTGGTCAGACGATCTCATGGAAGGTCGACGACGAGACCATGGACGCTACCCAGGATTCCCCCCATCTTGTGCGAGAGCCTTCAGGCAGTAGTGGGTCCCTCGTGCACGTGGGCGATCGCACGGTGACCATCAAGCCGGACCTGGACCCGTATCTGCTGCCACCGGCAGATCCTGCGCCCAATCCCGAGACACTGCCAGCCGGTGAGCCTTTCCAGGCAAGGCTGGCCGGCCAGCTCAGCGTTGGTCCCACCGGCGCTGCGGTCTACACTGTGCCCATCAAGATCCCGCCTGGGATCGCGGGCATGGCGCCCAATCTGAACCTGGTCTACAACAGCCAGTCTGGCAACGGCATCGCCGGCATGGGGTGGAACCTGACTGGGCTGTCGATGATCCACCGCTGTCCCAAGACAAAAGTGACGGATGGCTATGCGTGGGCCGTGAACATGGACGCAACGCCCGTCAGCCATGCGGAAGGCGATGGGGTTTGTCTTGACGGCCAGAGGCTGCTTGGCGCTGCGCCCGGCGTCTTCAAGACCGAGATGGAGGACTTCAGCACAATCAATCTGAACGAAACCGAAGAGACGTTTACAATCACGACCAAGTCCGGCGAAAAGCGTTCGTACGGCTTGAAGAGCAACGCTCGCGTATACCTGCCGATGGAGAACGACGACGGCATCGCCCCACCCGGCGATGCGGGCAGCCAGTCCGTCATCGCGGTGTGGGCGCTCGACCAGGTGGCAGACCCGTGGGGCAACTACTACGACATTGAATACAACGACGGGACGTCAGACTTCACCGCACGCGGGTTGATCGTGACGAAGATCAGCTATACCGGGCATTTCAGCGGGGCGGCAGGCGGCTCGACGGACCCCTTCTACTCCATCAAGTTCACTTACGAATCACGCGAGACCCTGACGCGTCCTGACCTTGGCCGGATGCGCTTCCGCGATTCCTACCTGCCGAAGAACCAACGACTGAAGTCCATCAACATTCGCGAATATGGCTCCGATACGTCCGTCGCTCAGTACTCACTTACCTATTTGACGTTGGCTGACAATGGCCCTGCAAGCCGCCTGGAGTCAATCGAATATTGTGTGACGGGAGGTCCTTGCGCGGACACACACTTCGACTGGGGGACGAATGTCTTGGGCCCGCACAGCGATCCGGCGTTGGTCAGGTTTGACGAGGCACCGGCCTACCAGCTCCCCTCGGATGAAAGTGGGAATGGCACACAGTTTGTGGACCTGGACGGGGACGGTCGTGTGGATTTCCTGCAGGCAATTTGGGGGCTGGGCAACGAAGGATGGCATGTTTGGCGGAACAGTGGCGTGGGTTGGCAAGCAATGGACAGTTGGAACCTGCCGGGATTCGTGCCCCTGGCATGGGGCAGTAACAGCCCGTGGCTGGTATATGGTACCAGGCTGGCAGACCTTGACGGCGATGGACTGCCCGATCTCATCACGGACAAGGAGCCAATAGAGGGTGGCGGACTCCCCAGCGACTCTAGGCCAGCAGTGTGGCTCAACCAAATCAGGACCCCTGGAAGCACAACTGCGTGGGCGCGCCAGACGGGGCAGCTTTCTGGCAACAGCCTCAACACTCTTCTCACCACTGCGCACCTGCCGAAGCTAAATCTGACCAGCGGCGACTTCCAAGTTGTGGATATTGACAGCGACGGGCGAGCGGAGATCGTGTACCTCCAGAAAGGCGCCAGCCTTTGGACGAGTTCATGTACCGTTTCCGTGTGTTTCCCGATCCCTTGCCCGGCCGCCTGCGAGCGCGTGAGGCTGGTCTATGTGTTCCGTTTTGACCTCGATAATCAAGAATGGGCCATGGACCCAGTCGGGGGGACAGATATTGCGGATTGGAGGTTCCTTTCGGACTCCTCTGCCTCGCCGGCACACGACCTTGGGTACTCATTCGCAAGCTCGAACGACGGGCCCTTCTTCCTGACGGACATCAACCGCGACGGCCTGGCGGATGTATTCAGCGAAGACGGAAAGTGGGCTGTCGTGAATACTGGACAGTTTGGTGCGGGGTACAAACGTACGATCTGGAAGGGTGATTGGAAGAACGGCGTATCCAAACCAACTGGGGAACACCAGTTTCTTGCTGCGACCGGAGATGTCGATGGGGATGGGGTGTATGACCAAGTGATCCTGAAGACGAAGAAACAAGGCGAGATGCTCTTCCCAGACCCCGATATTACCAGCGCCACGAGCATCCATCTTGGGACCGGCCTCGGCTGGACCAACAGCGAGAGCGCGAGCGAGCCGTACCGTTGGATCCTGGCTGTCTTTTCAGTTTGGCCGGTGGGCGGAATGGACCCCAAGATTGGGTCGATGAGTAAGGGACTATTCCAGTTCGCCGATCTCAACGCGGACGGGTTGGCGGACGTGGTGTTGAACCGCACCTGGGGCGGGCAGATCCTGCTGAACACTGGAAGCACCGACAGAACGTGGGTCGATCTTGAGGGGCGTACTGAATACGATCCTGACGCAGATCAGGCGGAGTACCAGTATGTGCCCTCGGCGGTGCAGCCGTCAGCAATCCTGCCGCAGGCTCCCCTTGATGCGTTCGTTGATTTAGACGGCGACGGAATAACAGACCGCTTGCAGACAGTGCGGGTTACCAATTCGGGGGCCACTGTTGTGAAGAAGGGCGCATGGCTGAACAAGTACCGGCCGCCAGTCATCATCGGCTTCCCGAACGGTTATGCACAGGATACCCAAGTCTCGTACAAGGTCATTACGACCTCCGACGCACCGGGCCACGCGACCTACGATGACTCGGATGTCCTGGCGGACGGAACCAGGTATCTATCGGTGCCGATGCGGGTGGTCGTGTCTGTGTCGTCTGATACGGGCGTGAAGGACGCGGGAGGCGCGGGAACCAAGTCTGCAGTGAGCGAGTATTCGTACAGGGATCTGCGCGGGAGCAGGTCGGGACGAGGTCCGCAGGGATTCGGGAAGGTCATCGTGCAAGACCCGAGCGGCGTCGTTACGACAACCACCTATGCACAAGGGTATCCCTATACGGGGATGCCCCTCTCGGTGGTTCGGGAGTACCATGGGAGGCTGGTCACAGAAACAACTACTGACTATTGCGACAACATTGCGCCCGCCGGGAGCGAACCACAGTGCAGCGAGATTGGAAGACGGCCTTCGAACCCTGGTGAGTACGGAGTATTCGTCTATCCAAAGAAGGTCAGCGACGTCAGCCACCTGCAGGATACGGATAGCGCAGCGCCGGGGGCCAACGCCGAGGTAATTGAAACGACCACCCAGTATGTCTACGACAGGTGGGGAAACCCAGCGACCACGACGGTGACCATCAGCGGGAGCAGAACAGGAGAGACGTACGAAAAGAAGACCGAGAACGACTACGGCCCGGCCGATGGCATTTGGGCAACGCGAGGGAAGCCTTGGGGGACGACGGCGACGTCGCGCAGGGTTGTCCCAGGAGGCGGCGCCATCAGGACCCACAAGACCGGGTTCCAGTACGGACCATCGCCGATGCTGGCCCTCACGAAGAAGATCGTTGAGCCCGACGCAGAAGTGGGCAGCCAGCTTCACACGGCCTACGACTACGATGACTTCGGCAATCTGATCACGACGACGAGCTGCGCGAGCGACTTCGGCAACTGCACTGCCGGCCAAGATAACCCGCAGGGTGACCCGAACGATCCGGCGCACCCTCCATTCCGCACGACGACGGTGAGCTACTACAAAAATGCCTTCACCCCTGGCCCGACGGCACGGGTCCAGAGCCTGCCGTACGGCGATGGGCGCTACCCGGTGAAGACGACGAACGCCCTGAACCAGACCCAATACAGCGCCTATGACCCAAGACTTGGCGTCTTGGTCCAGAGCACGGGACCGAACGGAATTCACACCTGCTACGAATACGATGGGCTGGGATACAAGACGTCGGAGACAGCACGCTGCGGCTCGCTGCAGGAGCTGAAAACGACGGTGAGCCGCTATCTGGTCAAGGTTCCCTACGATGTCAATCCCGTGGACCCGTCGTATTGGACGTTGACGTTGACGACAGAGCCGAGCGGCACCGTGAGCGGAGGCTATGCGGACGAGCTTGGGCGGGCGATTGAGACTTTCAGCTACGGCTTCAAGGGCGTGCTGACGCACGTGAAGACGGAGTATGATGACCGAGGTCGCGTCGCGAACGTGTCCAAACCGTACCTGACAGGCGAGACCCCGCTATGGACCAGCACGAACTACGACTGGCAGAGCCGCCCTGAAACGGTCACCCAGGAATTGGGGGTCATCGATGGTGGAGCTTCACCGACCACCGCCGTCGTGACCACGAGCTACACCGGCTCGAAGAGCAAGACGACACAGATGGTCGGCACCGAGGAGCGCACTCGAACCGAATGGAAGAACGTTCTGGGCAAGGTGTCGCAGGTGGACGACGCGCTTGGCAGCCACATCTGGTACGCGTACGATGCGGACGGAAGCCTGACTAGCACGACGGACCACTCGAACAACCAAGTGCTCATCACCTACGATCCCCTGGGGCGAAAGACCGGCACGCAAGATCCTGACTTGGGGTCTTGGACGTACGGGTATAATGGGTTCGGCGACTTGATCAGCCAGACCAACGCGAAGGGCGCCGTCTCGACGATGAGATATGACAGGCTAGGCCGGATGACCAGCAAGACCGACAGCGCGGGGACCGCGGAATGGGTCTATGACAAGGGACCTGGGGGGATCGGCAAGCTGGCCGCCATGATCAGCGCTCCGGATCCGAAGCTGAAGGCCGCGTGTTCGGTGCCCGACACGACGCAGACATCGGGCAATCGAGCAGGCCGATGGTTCGACTACACAGAGTTTGGGGAGGTGAAGGAGGCGACGGAATGCGTGGACGGCGAGGTGTTTTCAACGCAGTACGAGTACGATCAATACGGCCGGCAGCTCTTCGTGCGGTATCCTGAAGTCAACTACACTCGGTTCGCGGCCAGGTACCACTACAGCAGCAGCGGGTATCTGGATTACGTGGCCGACGCATCGGACGGCAAGCCGTACTGGGTGGCCCAGGAAATGAACGCAGCCGGGCAGGTCACGAAGGAGCAGACGCGGAACGGGGTAGAGGTTGTTTCCAAGCGGAACCCGTCGACTGGATGGCTGCTAGAATCGACTGCGACGGCCAAAGCGATCAATGATGAGGTGCTTCAGTCTTGGGAGTTCACCTACGATGCGGTGGGAAATCTGCGCAGCCGGGGGCAATCCATGTCGCAAGAGTTTGCGGCGTGGGAGGAGGATTTCACCTATGACAAGCTGGACCGGCTGCTGTCATCAGAGGTGAAGATTCCGTCGGCGGACTACCACATGTCCGAGGCCTTCACCTACGATAGGCTCGGGAACCTAACCTGGAAGGGCGGGAAGCAGTACATCTACACCGGGTGCAACGCTGGCCCGCACGCCGTTTGCCAGGTGGGGGCGGGAACGGTTTTCGCCTACGACGCCAACGGGAACATGACTAGCGGCCAGGGCCGGACAGTCCAATACAACCCGGCGAACAAGCCGTCTCGCATCGAGAACACTGAATCTCACGCGACGGCCGAATTCATTTACGGGGCAGATGGGCACCGGGTCGTGCAATCAGTGGGGCAGAACGGCAGCGAGGTGAAGCGCACGGTGTATGTGGGCCTTGGCGGTACCGGGAAGAGCATCTACGAGCGGACGACAGACACGGCCNNGGCAGCGCGCACGGCGGGAATGCCTTTGCCTTGCGCATCCCCACTGAAGGCAGCTCATCCGTGGCGATGAAGTACAACTTGTTCGACCACCTTGGGTCTGTGACCGCGATGAGCGACGAATACGGACAAGTGATTGGCCCAAGCTTGGGTGGCGCAGACGCCACTGTGCTCGGGTACGACGCGTGGGGCGCTCGGCGCAACCCCGATGGGAGCGTAGCCAGCACAGCGTTCAATCTGCAAGTGGGGCACCGCGAATACACCAGCCACGAGACCATCCCCAACTTGGGCCTGGTCAACATGAACGGTCGCGTGTACGACCCCGAGCTGGGGCGCTTTCTGACGCCTGACCCGAACGTGCAGTTCGTGGCGAACCTGCAGAGCTACAACCGATACAGTTACGTGGCGAACAATCCCCTGCGGTACACGGATCCGACCGGGTACGCCTGGTACAGCTTCCTGACGAGTGCGAGCTTCTACATGGGGCTGGTCGAGGCTGGCTTTGCTGGAATGGTGTGCGTAGCAGGCGGGCCCGCCACCTGTGCGGCGATCACGATTGGATTGGCGGTCATGCAATCCACCGCCATGATTGTGACGGGGGCACCGTGGCAGGCTGTGGTGTTCACAGGCGCCGTGAGCGCAATAGCCGGGATGGGGGTTGGCGCGGCCTTCGGAGCCGCCACCAATCCGGCCTGGCAGGTCGTGACAGGGGCGATCTCAGGCGCGGTGTCAGGAGCAATCAGCACTGCGGTATTCGGCGGAAGCCTCGGCGACAACATGTTGCAGGGGGCCCTCACGGGCGCAGCGGCGGCAGCGGTAACATGGGCGGTGAAGGGTGTCACCCCGGTGTCGCAGAGTAGTGTCGCGGAACAGCAGGGTGGAGCGGAAGGGCAGAGAAGGCAGTCCGGCGAGCCCTTAACCGCGAAGGAGCTAGAAATCGTTCAAAAGCTTAGAGCGCTGAGCCCAGGTGAAGATGTCCCTGGCAACCAAAGGCTCTCCGCGGGAGACGTGCTTACGGTTAACAAGATGATCGCGAAGGGTTCCTGGAACGAGGCGATCGAGTATCTGCACTCTCACTACGACCTTCCTCTTGGCGGAACCTATGCTGACATCGGAGATGACGAGGGAAAGTACAGTCAAGGGCGAATCCTAGTCGGCAAGAATGCGTTTCAACAAAACGGAAGGGTGAGTGCCGAGAACCTGTACGCTACCCTTGCTCACGAGAACGTCCACTATCTTCAGGACATCGGTGGACGGCTTGGAATTGGGCAAGCGCATGAACTCAATGAAGTCGAGGCATACATCCACGATCTTCGGAATGCAAGGGCCTACGGCTTGAACCGTAGTCAGGTGCAGGATCTAGAAATACGACTATACGACCATTTTGCGACTCTTCGGCATCCGGAAATCGCGCTCTCAGGGAACTGGGGCTACTACAAATAGGTCAGGAGTAACCAATGGATTGTAAGAGTGCCTTGCCTGTGTTTCTTGTCATGGCCGTCTCTGTGGGCGTAAGCGATGGGAGAGCCGATGAGCGAAGTTCGTTGACTCTCCAAGCGCTATTGTCGAGCTGGACCAGTAAATCCGAACCGCCAGTAGTCCAGCTCACGATAGTGAACCATGGCCCGTCCGAAGTGTGGCTTACACGGCGATTTGTGCTTAACGATCCAGAGTCTCCCCCAGCCTACCGTGAGATATGGTTTGACGTGCGCGAAGTCGGCGGCGCAGGTCTTCCGTTCTCATGTACGGTCCGCGCCAGCACAGCACCTGCGGAATCATATGTCAGACTCGAGACAGGACACACGGTTGGGGCGATCATGAGCCTCGGCTTCTGTTACAAGTTCTCTCACGGGCATCGGTACGAGATTGTAGCCCATTGGAAGGATTCAGGACCAATGAGCCGTAAGCCTCCGAAAGGAGCGTTGTCGCCCTCCGAGGAATTGGTAGCTCTACCGATATTAGTGGACTTTTGATTCCTTGATCGGCCCGGCAACAGCAGGGGGGCGGGGGGAGTGACGCAGACAGGATTCAGGCGCGCGAGGTGGCCGGTGCGGCTGGTGGAGACCAAACCAGGAGTGGCAGTGGGTACCAGCTGGTTTGTGACGGTTGCTCCGACGAGCCGGAGCCCCTCGGTGTCAGAGACGCTTTCAGCCACTATCGTGAGGGCAGCGGTTTGATGCTGAAGGCGCCGTTTAGCCAGCTTGGCGCTGACGTGGGGCCCGACTATTTCAGTGGATTTCGATCCGCGCTGGCAGAGGCGTCGCCTGGCGACACATTCATAATTAGCGCAACTGCGCCGTTCAAGACAGTGGGCAACGAAGCACTGACATTTGGGTACGTCACTCTTCATCTGCAAGGTGAGCTTTCCGTTGGCTACGGCGGCTGGTGGTCGTTCGAAGGAAAGGTGTCAGCGCTGAATGATATCTACGATTTCAACGCCTCAACCCACCGGAGTTGGTTTGGGGAGGCGGCGACATGGGCTGGGCGTCAATTCGACGGAAAGCCCTATGAGATCCAGTTCGTAGGATCAAAGAATGTCTACGCCAATGGGACAATCCCGAGCAAACAATTCTACTGAGAATCGAGGGATTGACGTTATGGGAAAATCAGTTGCGGTATTGATAGTAGGTCTGTTCTTGGCTGTTTTCTGGGCTGGTTGCAAACGTGGGCACGTCTTGGACGAAGCTGAAGCGCGACACCTAGCGCAGAAAGTGGCCGAACAAGACGCCACGAGAATGGGTATTGCGAGGGAAAGCGTAAAACTGAAGGACTTCGACGGCTCTGGTAAGGTTGTCCGGTGGTTCTTTTCCTTCGAATCGACGGCTAGCCCCGAATACCTTGTTGCAATCTTGATGGACGAATATGGCCGGTATGAGATGCACCGCGGAGGTGGATAGCGCCGCACCGAGGTTGATCCCGCAAGCGCGGCGTTGGTGACTCGGATCTGCCCGGTGGCAGGCCACTGATCATGCCGGCGGGTGCGTTTCTCGACGGGGAACCGACGTGAGCGCAGCTACGTTTGCGCGCCGACGGCAGACGTCGGCTCTGGCGAGGCGCCGCGGGAGAAGCAGGGAGCTGCCGTGGATCAGCTCGGCGGGGCGGTGGC
>PMZX01000136.1 GCA_003170035.1 Myxococcales bacterium
CACAGAGCCGGATCGGAAAGGAATGGGTTGGGTTCGGTCCGGTCCGACCCCCTTCTTCCTTTCCGGCCTCTGTGTTCTCTGTGCTCTCTGTGGTGAAAAAGCTAGAATTCCCCCATGTTCAAGTTGATCGGCCTCACCGGGGGCATCGGCACCGGCAAATCCACCGTGGCGCGCATGATCCGCGACCTGGGCGTGCCGGTCATCGACGCCGATCTCTTGGCCCGCCAGGTTGTGGAGCCGGGACAGCCTGCCCACTCCGAGATCGTGGCCGCCTGGCCCGATGTCGTCGACCAGAGCGGCGGCATCGATCGCAAGAAGCTGGCAGCGCGCATTTTCGCCGATCCTGCCAGCCGAGCGCGCCTGGAGGCCATCACTCATCCGCGCATCACGGAACGGGCGCTGGATCAGGCCGATGAGTTTCGACGCCAGGGATTGCAGCTCGCGTTTCTCGAGGCTGCCCTGCTGGTCGAAAGCGGCCTGCACCGCCGCCTCGACGCCTTGGTGGTGGTCGTGGCCAGCGAAGAACAACAGGTGAGTCGGGTGATGGCGCGCGAGGGCTGCACCCGCAGTCAAGCCCTGGTGCGGCTGCACGCCCAGCTTCCCCCGGAAGAGAAACGCCGTGCCGCCACCGACGTCATCGACAATTCAGGCGACGAAGCCACCACCCAGCGCCAGGTGCAGACGCTGGTGCGCAATCTCTTGGCAGCGAGGTAGCCAGTACACTACGGGACCGCGACGCAGTATAATTCTTGAGTGCGCCTTGCAACCGACCTCACCGATGGATCAGCGGTTCCCTACTTCTTGTGGGACGAGCCGTTGAGCCTAGACGAACTACGCCGACGTCTCACAGGGGACGACGACAGAGAGCGAGTGCGTTTGGTAGCAAAGGTGATGCGCGAGGCACGTTTCGACGAGGCCGTAGGGTTGGTTCCGGTGGCGGAGATCGTCGCTGACTACCCGCGGCTGCGCCGGAATCTGGGGCGGCGCCTCGCCTTCTGGGATTTCCTCATTGCGGAATGGCGGTCCCTTGGCCTCGTTCCCTAAGCTGCTCAGCCCGCTGCAGGGGCGGATCCTTGACGCCGTTTCGGCGCAGTTGTCTGGGATGTTCCTCAGCGGTGGTACAGCGCTGGGGGCCTTCTACCTTGGGCACCGGCGATCTGCGGATCTCGACCTCTTCACGCGCGAGGCGGCCGAGTACGATGCGCATGTGCGGCAGTTTGTGCGATTGGCGGAAGGCGAGGGCTGGAGCGTTGCTTCGGGTACCGCGGGTCCTGGGTTCCGTCGCTTCGTGGTGTCGGATGCAGACGAGACCGTACCGGTCGATCTGGTTCTTGACACCGCGGAACGGATCGCCCCGCCGACCATCACGCCGCAGGGGCTGGTCGTCGATTCGCTTGACGACATTGCCGCCAACAAGCTGGGCGCCATCCTCGGCCGCGCAGAGGTGCGCGACTACGTCGACCTCTACTTCCTCGCGAAAGCAGGAAAGGACCCGCTGGCATCCGTACCCGCAGCCCGCCGGAAGGATGGCGGCCTTGATCCAGCCGTGCTCGCTTTCGTCCTGTCGGACGTGAAGGTTCGCAGTGTTCCCGAAGGTCTCGAAAAGCCGGTTTCGGCCGCCGAGCTTCAGGCCTTCATCGACGATCTCCGCCAGCGCCTGGCCCGTGAGGCGTTCCCGAAGAAATAGCAGGAAGCTTCCGCAAGCGTGGAGCCGGTGCCAGACGCCGGCACTCCCGATCTCAATCCTAGGGCGGTGCTGTTGATGACGCCCAAGATGAAGTCGTGTGGTGAATGCGACGATTTCCTCACGACCCCCATTTGCCGCACTTCCGAGTATGTGTCAGCCACCTCCCTCGGGCGGCGGCAGATCGCGAATGAACAGGAGATCGCCCGCATAGCATCCCTTGAGAGCGTGTTTGATCTTGTCATCAGCAAGGACGCTATGTCCCGCTCGCCAGACCACTCGCCAATCGCCCGAACAGGGTTGGACGATCGGCAAAGCGAGAGTGGGTGAATCGGGTTTGCGGGCTACGCGCCAAGTCCAATCGGCTCGCTGAGATTTCGCCTCAAAAGGTTGACCGGCCCACAACTCAATAACCTCACGGTCAGGGCAGCTCCCATCGGACAGAGGAGCCACGTCAGCGATGATAATCTTGTAGAGATTGTCGGGTTTTATGTGCTGTCCGATCTTGGGATGGAAGTCGAGGAAGCCCAAGTTCCTCCAGAACGACTCGGAGGTTCGCGGCTGACATTCCAAGTCAACCATTGCGCCGCCACGAGCGCGGAGATGGTCAAACGTGGCTTCAGCCAAGCGCCGGCCAATTCCACGACCTCGTTGGTCCGGCCGAACGGACTCGATCTCCAGACGGTAACAGGGAGCCGCGCCACTCCACACCGTGAATCCGACTGCCCTGCCGTCGATCAGCGCACACGCGAAGCGGTCTTCTTTGAACGCACGTTCAATGATCTTCCAGTTGTTGAAGAAACTGCCACCCGCGGCAGCCTCCGCCTTGAGCGACCGCCTCGTCTGACCAAGGTGCTGGCGTGTGGGCTTCAATTCGAATGTTGTGGCCATGCGGGTCAGCCTAGTTGCGGTCCCATGTTCATTCCATTTCTCTACCCGAGGAGAAGAAGTCCGTTTCTAGCGGCTCGCCAGGGCGCCCTGGTTGATTCCGACGCAGGTTCTTGCAGGCCCAGTCATTGCCACCGCTGCAGGCATCTGAGTACAGTTCGCGAGCGCGCTTCCTGTCCTTGGCGAGGCCGCCCTCGCCGCTCTCGTAGCTGAGGCCGAGGTTGTTGCAACCGAACATTTCGCCGCCGTCGCAGGCTTTCTGGAACAGTCCCACGGCGCGCTTCCTGTCCTTGGCAAGCCCGCCCTCGCCGCTCTCGTACATGATGCCAAGGTTGTTGCAGCCGAACATGTCGCCGCCGTCGCAGGCTTTCTGAAAAAGCCCCGCCGCGCGTTTCGCGTCCTTGCCGAGGCCGCCCTTGCCGTTCTCGTACATGACGCCGAGGTAACTGCAACCGAGCATTTCGCCGCCGTCGCAGGCCTTCTGATAAAGCTCCACGGCGCGCTTGAGGTCCTTGCGCAGCCCGCCCTCTCCGTACTCGTAGCTGACGCCGAGGTAATTGCAGCCGAGCATCTCGCCACCGTCGCAAGCCTTCTGGAACAGTTCCACGGCGCGCTTGAGGTCCTTGCGCAGCCCGCCCTCTCCGTTTTTGTACATGACGCCGAGGTACGAGCAGCCGCGCATGTAGCCGCCGTCGCAAGTTTTCTGGAACAGTTCCACGGCGCGCTTTGGGTCCTTGCCTAAACCACCCTTGCCGTGCTCGTAACTGACACCGAGGTCATTGCAACCGATCATTTCTCCGCCGTCGCAGGCTTTCTGGAACAGCTCCACGGTGCGCTTCGCGTCCTTGCCCAGCCCGTCCCCACCGTTCACGTACATGCGGCCGAGGAGGTCGCAACCGATCATATCGCCGCCGTCGCAGGCTTTCTGGGACAGTTCCGCGGCGCGCTTCGAGTCCTTGCCCAGCCCGCCGTTGCCATCGTGGTAACTGAGAGCGAGGGCATCGCAACCGCGCATGTGGCCGCCGTCGCAGGCTTTCTGATAGAGTTCCACAGCGCGCTTTGGGTCCTTGCCCAGCCCACCCACGCCGTTCGCGTAGCTGATACCAAGGTCGAAGCAGCCGCTCATGTCGCCCCCCGTACAAGCTCTCTCGTAGAGTGAAACGGACTTTCCCTGGTCCTGGGGCACGTCCCAGACGCCCTTCTCGAACGTGCGGCCCAATTCCAGGCAGGCCGCGATATCGTTGCCGTCGCAGGCACGACCGAGATACTCCTTCGCCTCCGCGCCCCCACGTCCCCCACGCAACAGCGTCAGCGCGAAGCACGACGGCAGGTCGTTCAGCCGGCAAGCCTTGTCCAGCGTCGAGGTCAAGCTAGCCTCGTTCGAGATATGCCCGGAACGAATCTTGGAAAGCAAGGCGCTGCCTTCTTTTGAACCACGCAGCGCCGCGAATGCCACGTATGGATAGGCCCGGCCCGTGTTTCCGTTGGCAATGAGCTTCCTGGCCTGATCGATGCAACCCGGGAGCGTCTTCTCGTTGCAGCCCGGCCGCGTTCTGGGCACGACAAGACGGTCGTAGCCAAGCAACCCTGCCACGACAAGAAGCCCAGCGCAGAGAACGCCGGCCGCAACCCAGGTCTTGCGCCGGAATCGCGGCAGGTCCTTGCGACAGTGGCGGCAGCGAACGGCATCCACCCTGATTTGCTCGCGGCAGAACGGGCAGGTCTTCGTGCCCGGCGCCAGCGAGGGGACGTCCGTGGGCGCACCGCACTCCGGGCAGGTCGTCGCCCCTTCCGGGATCTCCTCCTTACACTTGCCGCAAGTCGTCTTTGCGTCGGTCATTTCGCGTCTCCTGTGCGTGCCGCCGCCCACGCGGCCACAGAAGCATAATGGACCTATTTCCCCCGGAGATGATACCTGTCCTTCGACCACCCTGTCATCCGGGCGCCGTCTGGCGGCCACCATAGGATCCGCCTTCGAGTGCCGGCCGACAA
>PMZX01000125.1 GCA_003170035.1 Myxococcales bacterium
GGTTCGACCTCGACCGGCGGCACCACCCGAACCGGCGGTTCGACCTCGACCGGTGGCACCACCCGGACCGGCGGCGCGGGCGGTTCGACATCCACTGGCCCATGTAGCGCCGTTCCCGTCAGTCCCAATCCCACACCTCAGGCCCAGAACCTGCTCTGCTACCTGTATAGCATAAGCGGAAACCACGTTTTGTCGGGACAGCAGGAAACCAGTTGGGCCACGAATCCCCTCGATGACATCACTTGGTACACCAGCAATGGGATGAAAGAGCCCGCAATTCTTGGCGGCGACTTCCTGTATGCCGCCGGTGGCAGCGCCACTGCCACTATTTCCGGAATCACGCGCGCCATCGCCTACTGGAACGGGGGTGGCATTTCCATGTTCCGCTACCACATGGGCATGCCGGTGGCTGGCTCAACGAGAGCGAACGACAGCTACAACGGTACCAACGGTGCCATGTCCACCCCTCCTGCCGGCCTACTCGATGCTGCGGTGACGGCAGGAACCGGAGAGAATACAGCGTACAACGCCAGGCTCGACTACATCGCCTATCAGGTCGGAGTCATGAAGGCCGCCAACGTGCCAATCATCTTGGCGCTGCTTCACGAAGCGCAACCCAACGGTTGGTTCTGGTGGAGCAAGGGGACGGGAGCCCAATACGTGGCGTTGTGGAAGTACGCGTTCAACTATCTGACCGCCACCAAGAGCATCAACAACATCGTCTGGCTCATGCCCTTCAGTAGCCAAAACGGCGTCAGCGCCTCTGCAGCACCCTACTTCCCGGGCAAGGACACCGTCGATCTTTCAGGTCCGGACTACACAGGCACTGCTGCGAACTACACCAAGTTCCGCGGTATTGTTGGCACCACCATGCCGCTTACTCTTCACGAGTCCGACTCCGTGACTCCCGATAGCTGGTTCCCCACTTCGTCACCGTGGGTACTTTGGAATATCTGGGCAGGCTACGAGCAATCGCGGCTGGCTGCCTTGCAGACCGCCTATGCCAGCACCTACACCATCACCCGCGACAAGGTGCCCAACCTCAAGTAGATAGAGAACATGCGCAGGCCGAGAATCGGTTTGACATTGGGGATCACCCTTCTCGGGCTTTCGGCCTGCGACAACGGTGGCGGCCCGGGAGTCAAGACCGACGGGGCGGCGGTCTCGGGCGGCAGCTCAACCAGCGGGACGACCAGCGCCGGTGGCACGTCGGGCACGACTGCCACGACAAATGTGGGTGGCACGACCGGCGTGGGCAGCACAACCAGCGCGGGCGGCACCACCAGCGCCGGCACAACGACAAATGCGGGCGGTACGATCGGCTCGGCTGGTGCGACCGGCACGACTGGCTCCACGGGCACGGCGGGCACGACAGACACGACCGGTTCGACCGGCGGCACGACAGACACGGCTGGCACGACCGGCGCGGCCGGTACGACGAGCACGGCTGGCGGCTCGATTGGCGGCACGACTGCCACGACCGGCTCGACCGGCGGCACAGCGAGCGGCACCAGTGGTGGTGGAGCCTCCGGCGGCTCGCGCGCGGACGCAGGCGCGGATGCGGGGACAGACGGCACGGGTGGCTTGTCCGATGCGGGTCGTGACACGTCCTCCGCGCGGGACGGGCTCAGCGACACCAGCCTCTCTCCCGATGCCGCACCCGACCGCCCTGCGGACGCGATCGCCGGCAACTGCACGTGCCTGGGCAAGCCAGCTCCGGTGTGCACACCGACAGGCCATCTCACCTACACACTGGCCCGGGCTGCCTCGCCGACCGCGGACCAGGCCGACGCCTACAACCAAATCACCTGCGCCATGGACATGGCGGTCGCCTATTACAACTGCTACGCCAACATTACGGGGTCTGTCCGGGTCAGCTACGACACGGGCGTGACGACGGCTGACGGCAACATCAACGGGTCCATTCGCTTCGGCGCCGGCCGGCAATACATGCTATGCGCGACCGCCATGCACGAGATCGCGCACACCCAGGGCATTGGCACGGCCTCGCAGTGGGCGGCCCATGTCTCCAACGGGCTCTTCGTCGGGACGAACACTGCCGCGCAGCTACAAGCCATCAACTCCACGCTCGTCAAGCCGCTCGACACCGCGATCCACGCGGACAGCATGCACTTCTGGCCTTACGGCCTCAACTACGAGACGGAAGCCACCGGCACGGACATCCTGATCGATCACTGCGAGATCGTTGTCGCGATCCGAAAAGACCTGGGCCTGCAGCCTTGATCGGGCCGTCGGCCCGCGTCGTGCGCGTCGGGCGCCCTGATCGGTGCGTCGCAGGGCGGCTGCACGCATCGTTGTGGCCGCAATCCCACCCGATCTGTGCGACAATCGCACGCATGGCCGGCAGTATCAGGTTGTTCCTCCGCACCACCGAAAATGATTACCAACAGCAGCTCAAAGAAGAAGCCATCCGCGAAGGCAAGCGTGCGGACTTTGCCATCGAGGCGGAGTCAGCACAGGACGATGCCGGGCGGCAACTTGCGCAGATCACAGCCGCGATCCAGCAAGCGCACGCCACCAACCTGGTAGCCGTGCTGATAGCCCCGGTCCGCGATGACACCCTGGCCCCGACGGTGCGCGCTGCCGCCGAGGCCGGCGTGGAGTGGGTGCTGCTCAACCGTGAAGCGGACTTCATCGAGGAACAGCGCCGGCAGTTCACCGAGCGAGCCATCTTCGCGGTGACCCCGGAACAGGCTGAGATCGGCCGCATCCACGGCCAGCAGGTCCGCTCGCTCATGCCCGACGGCGGCTGTGTGCTGTGCGTGACCGGACCGCTTTCTGCCTCGTCGGCGCAGCACAGGCTCGACGGCCTGAAGTCCGTCATCGTGGATCCCTACCGACTAGTGACCCTGAGTGCGGACTGGACCAGCGAGGGTGCGCGCCTGGCGCTCGAGCGCTGGCTGAAGAACATAACCAAGGACACGGAAGTGCCCGGTGTCTTCGTCGCACAAAATGACGAGATGGCTCTGGGTCTGCGACAGGCCGCGCGCGATGCCGCCGTCCGACTGAACCTGCCGCTCGACAAGACCCCAATCGTCGGCTGCGACGGGACGCCGACCCTCGGACAGCGCCTAGTGCGCGAAGGCCGGCTGCGCGGCACCGTGGTGACCCCGCCAGCCTCCGGACCTGCGGTCGAATTGATCGCGCGCATGCGCAGCCATGGCGAGATCCCGCCCGCCGTCGTCATCCAGGCGGTGACGTCGTTCCCAGGCCTGTCCAGTCTGCGAAGCTAGACCCCGCGCACGAAGTGCGGCAGCAGCGCGGGCAATTCAATCACGATTTCGACCACGCCGGCGAAGACACCCTCGCGAAAGAAGGGCGTTTGATGGACAAGCTTCTTCCCGGCTTTCTCGATCGTGTAGCTGTTCGCGCGCGGCGTGCGCAGCATGTCGAGCAGGCGTGACCGCGCCGGTTCCGGGTGACAGTCGATGAGGCTGCGGCCCACCAAGGCGCGGCNNCCCCGTCCATCAGGACGCCGTGCTGCTTTTCAAACGCCGTTCGCTCCACCGACAGGGTGACGTCGCTTTCTTCGTCGATCAAGCTGCGCGCCCGGGGACTCTGGTCTGGCCCGTACCCGAGCTGCTCGAACAGGCGCAAGGAAGCGCGGTTCGCGGGCAGGATGGTCACATACACGCGCGCAAGGCCCAGCCCGCGGAAAGCCCAGGCGTGCAGCATGGTGGTGAACTTCCTGCCCAGTCCCCTGCCCTGCAAGTTGCGCGCGCCGATCATGATAGCGTACTCGGCCGACTCGGCATCGAACTGGCGAAAATCCGCATCCCCCACCAGGATACCGTCCTGCTCAAGCAAGAACAGGCGGTCCCCTCGTTCGCGCGACTCGCTGTAGTGGGCAGCCACCTCTTCGACGGACATGTCGTCTTCATGGGTCAGCATGGCCCGGTTGTGCTCGTCGTTGTAGTAGCTCGAAAGCTGGGCAGCAGCGGCGCGCACCTCGTCTGGGGTTGGCTCGAAGGCTCGCAACAGGGCCTGCGCGTCTCGGTATTCCACATCAAACAGAACAGCGGACATGGCGGCTATGCTAGCGGAAGAGTGCCGCCGGCACTACCCTAGGTCGTATGCAAGACAAGGGAGCGTGGTCCCAGATCGAAAGAGAAGCGGCGGGCGCCTTTCGCGGCCAGGGGCGTTTTCCCGTGCCCGCGTATTCGGAGTTAATGCCGCCCCCGTTCGTGGGCATCAAGCCCTTCACCGCGTCCGATCCAGCCAAGGCCCCGGCGAACACAATCGTGTGCAACGAGCGTGGCCTGGCCATCGACGAGTACGAACAGGAGCATGAGCTGCGCCCTGGACTGGCGAAGCTCGCCGGCCACCTCGTCGACGAGCTGGGCAAACTGGCTTCGGGCTCGACGCACGAGTTCACCCGCACTCTGCTCGAANNCGCTGGACCCTGTTCGGTGCCAGCCATGAGCCAGCCTCCGCGGTTTTCTGGCGCGGCTTCGCCGACGGCGACCAGGAGCGCTTCGGGCGCCTCATCGCATGGGCCAGCAGCGATAGGCCGCCCCCGCGCGGAGGCTTGCGCGTGCTCGGCCCTGCCGCCGTGCTGCCCCGGTTCGCCCGCGATTGGCTGTGGCGCGAGCACGAACCTGTCGGTCGCATCAACACGCTCTTCACCCTGGAACCATTCGGGGCTCTACCCGATTCGTTGCAGAAAGCATTTCTCAACGGGACACTGCGCATTCTGCCCACTCCCGCCAGCCACGTGTTTTGCGGGCATCCCGGCTATCGCAAGCTGGCCACCGCCCTGCCGCGCGCCACGCAGATCCCGCTCTTGCATCTCTTCCCCCGTGTGCAAGAGGGCTACACGCTACGGATTCCCCAGTCGGGCTGGCTCGACGAACACGATCCCAGCCAGGCGCGGCCCGCCGGTTCCCATCGTGTCGTCCACCACATCACGCGCACCCACCGATGGCAGCGCACGCCGCGCGACCAGCCTCTGGTCGGTGACGGCGCGTTCACTGACGACGTCACCATCGCGCTCTTTTCCACCAATCCGGACGATCTCGGCCTGTACGGCAAACCGATGGGGCGAAACTCGCAGATTTGGACGCGCGACTACCAGTTGCTGCTCGACGGCCCGAGCGCGAGCAAGGCCGAGCTGGATCACGCCGCCGAGCTGCTCGACCGCGGCGGTCGCTTCGGCTACCGCCTTTACTATCCCCCCATGCGGGCAGGAACCCGCGAGCTTTTCTGGCACCTGCCCTTGCTGGCGCGCCTGCATCCTGAAAGCGGCAAGGTGGAGGTCCATGAGGACACACTTCGGCTTGGCAGCGTCACGGCCGAGGCAACCGCACCCGCAGGCGAGCGGCCTCTCGCGCTCGCAGCCAACCTCCTCGATCGCCCTGGCCATCGCCAGGCCGCGACCCTGTTTGCGCGCGAACCGGGCCAGCTTCGCCACACCACCGCCCAGAACCTGCGCAAGCTACTCGACTTTCGCGAGTATCTTGCAGGCCCCTTGCGCCCGTCGTTTGCCCGTGCGCTGTTGCGGATCGCGAAAGACACGACACTGGACGCGTGGCTGGCCAAGCTGCCGCAGTTGGCGAGCGATCGAGAGGCCGCCACCCGTTTGGTCGCTGACCTGCGCGCGCACGTCGCGCCCGAGGAGCCGCTGGACTCGGGCCTCACCTTCGAACAAACCGCAACGCACACTTTCGAAGAGACGCTCTGGCGGACCATCTCGGCCCTGGCCGAGGGAGAATTCCGGCACAAGGAAACTGCCGACTGGGTGGCAATCAATGAGGGAAAGACCGGCGGGCCGGCTGCCCGGGCGGCCCATGTCGAGGCCGGCACGCGTCGAGACCTGGATCGCCTGGGCCAGCACCTGCACCATCGCCATCGCGAAGCCATCGAGCGCCACGGCATGCAGGGCCGAGCCCAGGTGTTCGATCATCTCTTCACCTGGCGCACCGACTTCGACCTTTCTTGGTCGGAGGCGTGGACGAACAATCAGCACAGTCGGGCGCACGAGCGCAACATCGTGGTCGTCATTCCCGGCAAGGATCGCGCTCAGGCCGTGATCATGGCGGACCACTACGACACCGCCTACATGGAAGATGTCTTTGAACCGGCGCGCGGCGGGGACGGCTTGCGGGCAGCCGCAGCCGGGGCTGACGACAACCATTCGGCGACTGCGACACTGCTGGCCGCCGCAGAGGTCTTCTTGCCGCTCGCACGCGCCGGTCGGCTCGAACGCGACATCTGGCTGGTGCACCTGACCGGCGAGGAATTCCCGTCGGATTGTTTGGGTGCACGCGCCCTGGCCCAGACGCTGGTGGAAAGCAGTCTGCACCTGACGGCGCAAGACGGAAGCACGTGGGACGCCTCAAAGGTGCGAGTGGTCGGCGCCTTTGTCCTGGACATGATCGCACACAATAACGACCACGACCGCGATGTGTTCCAGATTGCTTCGGGCGAGGGCGTGGGCTCGGCGCAACTGGCGCTCTTCGCCCACCTGGCCAACCAGCGCTGGAACCATCAGGCAGAGCAAGCAAATGCCGCCCCGCCGCGGCGAGGCCTGGGTCGCGCGCAGCGCATGCCCGACGGCAAGAAGCTGCCGCCACCCTTCGCGCACCTGCCGGTGGCCGGCGAGGTGCGGGTCGAGTGGGAGCCGCGCTCGTCCCTGTACAACACCGACGGCCAAATCTTCTCGGACCTGGGCATACCGGTGGTGCTCTTCATGGAAAACTACGACATCAATCGCACCGGGTACCACGACACCGACGACACCATGAAGAACATCGACCTCGACTATGCCTCGGCGGTCGCCGCCATCGCCATCGAGAGCGTGGCGGCTGTGGCCTGCAACAAGCAGTAGACAAATTCCTTGCGCGCCCTAACTGCGCTAGCCTTGTGTCCGGTGAACGAATTTCCGGCGCGCTTCGGGTCGTATATCTTGCTGCGCTCGCTCAGCGAGGGCGGTATGGGCGAGGTCTTCTTGGCCATGTCTGGCCCGCCCGGCCTCGAAACCCTCTGCGTGGTCAAACGCATCCTGCCGGAGCGGCGGGGCGATCCGAACTTCTTGCGCCGCTTCCGCCATGAAGCCGACCTGGCGCGCCGGCTGGTTCACGGCAACATCGTGCAGACCCACTCGGTGGGAGAGATCGACGGTGAGCCCTTCATCGCGCAAGAATTCGTCGAAGGGCACGATCTGCAGAAGCTGCTCGACCACGCGGCCAGCGCTCGGCGGCCGATACCGGTGGCCGCATCCGTGCAGGTGGCGTGCGAGGTGGCGCGCGCGCTGGCCTACGCGCACGACTTCGCCGGGCTGGAGCTCGTCCATCGCGACGTCACGCCCGGAAATATCCGCGTCACCTACGCGGGTGAGGTCAAGCTGCTCGACTTCGGAATCGCGCGCTCGGAACTGGCCGCGGACCTAACCGCGCCCGGCCAGCGCTGGGGCAAGCTGGCTTTCATGTCGCCCGAGCAGGCACGCAATCGCCCCCTCGACCGGCGCACCGACATCTACACCTTGGGCCTGGTGCTGTGGGCGATGCTGACCGGCCGGCAGCTGGGCACCACCATCGACGGGGATCGCGTGGTCGCGCCCTCGACGGACAAGCAGCGGTTTCTCGATGACATCCTCAAGCGCGATCCACCCCCGCCGTCGCGTCTCAACCCGTCCGTCCCCGTCGCGCTTGACCAGGTGGTGGCGCGCGCGCTGGCCAAACGCTGCGAAGGCCGCTTCGCCAATGCGTCGGATCTGGCGGCCGCCCTGGCGCCGTTTGCCTCCGTGGTTCCCTCGGGCGAGGCGATCCTTTCCGAGCTGCTGCAGGATTCATTCGACGCCGAAGCCGAGCGGGCCGAGCGGGCCGCGCTTGTCGCAGCCGCGCAGCGAACCCTGCGCGCCGGAACGGCCCCGGCCACCGTTTCGGAGCCTCCCGCCGCGTCGAGGACCGGTACAGCAGCCTCGCCTGCCGGACACCGAGGTCGCCGGAGGGCGGCGGCACGCGCAGCCGGGCG
>PMZX01000277.1:0-706 GCA_003170035.1 Myxococcales bacterium
ACCTCGATGGTGAAGTCCACGTGCCCGGGCGTATCGATGAGGTGAATGTCGTGCGTCTCGCCCGCCCGCTTCCATTCCAGCGTGGTCGCGGCGGCGGTGATGGTGATGCCGCGCTCGCGCTCTTGCGGCATCCAGTCCATCTGCGCCTCGCCGTCGTGAACCTCGCCGATCTTGTGAATGCGCCCCGCGTAGTACAGGAACCGCTCGGTGACCGTGGTCTTGCCCGCATCGATGTGGGCCACGATGCCGATGTTGCGGACGCGCGCCAGCCTCGACAGCTTGCGGGGTTTGGCGACTGGGCCTGGCGTTTCGTCGGACATGGACGCGCGGATTATAGGGAGTCGACCGGCGGCCGTCGACAGGCAACCGTTTTCGGTCAGCTAGAAGAGGGACTTCTGGCCACTGGTTCCGGGCGGCGCCAGGCAGTCAGGGTCGTCGTTTCTGACCGAGTTCACACGCAGGGAGACCGGTGTGGCGACCAGCAGCTCTTCGGGCGCTGGGTGCAGGAGCTTCTGCGACGGCTCGGCCAGCCAGGCCACGGCCTCCTGGGGCGAAAGCAGGACGGGCATGCGGTCATGGACCGGCGCCATCAGGCGATTGGGCCCGGTGGTGATGACCCCGAAGCGCACGTGACCGCGGCCGTCGTCGTCGTACAGCCCGGCCAGAAGCAGCAGCCGTCGGTCGGATCGATGAAACCACAGCGGCC
>PMZX01000277.1:815-9539 GCA_003170035.1 Myxococcales bacterium
GGACGATACAGGGCCGCTGCCCCCTCATCGACGACGAGCGGGCCTGCTCCGGCGAGCAACGCCGCCAGCTCGGACAGAACGTCGTCCCACTCGCGAAGCGTCAGGGTCATGCGGCCACACATGGGTCATCCGGCAGTATAGTCTTTGGCCATGACCCGGACGGAGTTTCAAACCGAGTTGCAGCGCCTGCGCCGCGCGGCCGTCGTGCGCGAAGAAAACGCGGGCAGCTTCCGCAGCCAGGACTGCCAGGGCTGCCTGCGCTGCATGTTCTGCACCGGCTGCACCAACTGTTACCGCTGTACCCACTGCACCGGCTGCGTGGCCACCACGGGCAGCTCACATTGCCTGCGCTGCACCGGCTGCCACGATTGTTCGCACTGCCAGGACTCGCAGGGCTGCACCGGCTCGGCCTATCTCGTCCAGTGCGTCTCATGCAGCGACTGCACCTACTGCACCGGCTGCGTGGGCCTTGCCAAGAAAGAGTTCCACATCCTCAACCAGCCCTACAGCCGCACCGAGTACTTCGCGATTATCAAGGCGTTGTCTCGCTGAACCGATCTCGGACGTCTTCCTCCGGGTGCTCCCCTGTCCTCTCTGGGTCCTCGGCTGCCGGCGGCTGTCTGGAAAAACTCGCCCAACCAAGTTGCGTTCGCAATATGATACAGTTTCCGAGGCCATGCACGGGAGCCCCGCCTGAACATGAGAATCCGATTCTGGGGTGTGAGAGGCTCGTTGCCCGTGCCGGGACCGCGAACCGAGCGGTACGGCGGCAACACGTCGTGCGTCGAGGTCAGCTCCGCGGCCGGGACCCGCATCATCATAGATGCGGGCACGGGCATCCGTCGCCTGGGCAAGGAGCTGATGCATGCCGAGTTCGAGTCTGGCAAGGGGGCGGCCCACATCCTCATCAGCCACACCCACTGGGACCACATCCAGGGCCTGCCCTTCTTCGCGCCTTTCTACCGGGCCGGCAACAAGCTCTTCGTGTACGCCCGCCAGCGCGACGACCAGAACCTGCGCAGCGTGCTCTCCTTGCAGGTCGATTCCCCCTTCTTCCCGGTGCCTTTTCACAAGGCGCGCGCCGACGTGGCCTTCCGCGAACTTCACGACGGGGCCCACTTCGAGATCAACGATGTGGTGGTTTCCTGCGCTCGCCTCAACCATCCCTACATCGCCACCGCCTATGCCCTGTCCGCTGACGGAGCCAAGGTGGCGTACATCGCGGACACCGCGCCTTTCTCGGACATCCTGTTCGGTCACGAGTTCCTGGCCGGACCGCCCTCGCCGCACTCGGTGCTGAGCAAGAGTGACCACAAGACGCTGCGNNCCCGAGGAGTACCGCCAGACGCCCCACTATGGACACTCGCGGCCTTCGGACGCAGTCGAGATCTGCTGCGACGCAGGCGTTCGGACGCTGGCCCTGTACCATCACGCGCCGGATCGCTCGGACGCCGAGGTGGATGCCGTGCTGGCCTCCACGCGCAGGGATGCCAAGGTGACAGCGCCCAAGCTGGAAGTCGTGGCGGGATTCGAGGGGCTGGACGTGGCCCTGGGGAAGGGATGATGGACGTTACCTTCTGGGGCGTGCGTGGTTCCATCCCTTCGCCCGGCCCGGGCACCGTGCGCTACGGCGGCAACACCGCCTGCGTGTCGGTGCGCCTGCCCGGCGGCGAGCTCATCATCCTCGACTGCGGCACTGGCGCGCGCAACCTGGGGATCTCGCTGCTGGCTGGCCCCTTCGGTAAAGGCAAGGGCTCGGCCACGCTGCTGCTTTCGCACGCCCACTGGGACCACATCCAAGGTTTCCCGTTCTTCGGCCCCTTCTACGTCCCGGGCAACAGCTTCACCGTGTATGGCGGGAGCCGCGGCGAGCGCCTCCTGGAAGACGTGCTCGAGCGCCAGATGGCGGCCCAGTTCTTCCCGGTGCAGAGCTTCCGCAACATGGGCGCTCGCATGGAGATGCGGCCCCTGGTGGAGGACAAGGACGTGCGGGTCGGCAGCGCGACTATCCGCGCTCATGCCAATCCGCATGGACCCACCCCTGCGCTGGCGTTTCGCATCGAGGCCGGTGGCAAGTCTTTGGCCTACGCCAGCGACGCCGGCTATGGATCCGGCGGCCCACCCCAGACCGCGGTGGACCTCTACCGTGGCGTCGATTTGCTGATCCACGACAGCACCTTTACCCCCGAGGATCGGGCCTTGCGGCTGGAACGGGGCCTGTCGTCTCTCGAAGACGCGCTCGACTGTGCGGCGCGCGCCGANNGTCAAGAAGCTGGCGCTTTTCCACTATGACCAGGACTACAGCGATCGCGATGTGGACGAGCTGGTGGCTCGAGGCCGGCGCTGGCTGGATGAGCGTGGCGCCGCGGGCATCGAAGTGATTGGCGCCGCCGAAGGGCTGACCGTCTCGTTGTAAGGCCATCGTCCGGAACCCATGCTAGCCTTCGTCCCACGATGAAGACACTGCTCGAACGCATCGGGGATCGTTCCGCCCAGGTGGTCGTGGTCGGCGCTGGCTACGTGGGTCTTCCGCTGGCGGTGGAGATCGCCCGAGCCGGCTTCGCCACCACGGCCTACGATCGCATGGCCACGAAGGTGAACGCCATCAAGTCCGGCCAGTCCCACATCGCGGACGTTCCGTCGTCCGTGCTGGGACCGCTCGTGGCTCAGGGCAAGCTGCGGGCCAGCGACGATCCCGATGTGCTGGGTCAGGCCGATGCGGTGATCATCTGCGTGCCCACCCCGCTCAACAAGACCAAGGATCCAGACAACTCGTTCATCCTCGACGCGGCCGAGATGTTGCTGCCGCGCATGCGACGCCCGCAGATCGTGGTACTGGAGAGCACGACCTTTCCCGGCTTCACCCGTGAGGTGTTGCTGCCCAAGCTGTCGTCGACCGGGCTCAAGGTCGACCAGGACTTCTTCGTCGCCTTTTCGCCCGAACGCGTGGACCCCGGTAACCCAAGGTTTCATACCCGCAACACGCCCAAGGTCATCGGCTCCACCAGCCCGCTCGGACTGGAAGCTGCGGTCGCGCTGTACAGCGCGTTCATCGAACGGGTCATCCCGGTGTCGTCGTCGGATACGGCGGAGATGGTCAAGCTTCTGGAGAACACCTTCCGCGCGGTCAACATCGGGCTGGTCAACGAAGTCGCCATGATGTGCAGCCGGCTGGGCCTGGAAACCTGGGAGGTCATCGATGCCGCGGCCAGCAAGCCGTTCGGCTTCATGCCCTTCTATCCCGGCCCGGGTCTGGGCGGACACTGCATCCCCATCGATCCCCTGTACCTGTCGTGGAAGCTCAAGACCCTCAAGTACAACGCCCGGTTCATCCAGCTCGCGGACGAGGTCAACTCGTCCATGCCCGAATTCGTTGCGGTCAAGGTGGCGGACGCACTCAACGAGCGGAGCCTGGCGGTGCGGGGGGCCAAGATCCTCGTGTGCGGGGTTACCTACAAACGCGACATCGATGACGTCCGGGAATCCCCGGCTCTCGATATCATCGAACTCCTGCAGCGACGAGGCGCCCAGGTCTCCTACCACGACAGCCACGTCCCGCAGCTCGATCATGGCGGCGCCACCATCCCGAGTGCGCCGCTCGACCGGCTGGCTGACTTCGATTGCGTCGTGATCGCGACGGATCACAGCGATGTCGACTACGGCGCGCTGGTGGAAAACGCGCGCCTGGTGGTCGACACCCGCAACGCAACCCGAGGCCTGCGCGCGCGCTTTCCGGGCCGGATAGTGCTGCTCTGATCTGCTACTTCGGAATCTTTGCGTGGCGCGGAGATTGCTGGCGCCTTGGAAGGGCGCGGGCCACAGGCTGTAGGCAGTAGACTGCAGGTCGGAAGGCGGAGCCAGACCTGGCGCTTCCGGTCCGGTCGCTTGTATCAACCGGGGAGGTTCCGGTGGGGAAAGACCGTACCTGCCGGTCGGCCGGAAACCTGGCCGAAACGGGATCGCCCGTTTTTCCCGCGAATTTCATCACACCCCACCCCCAAGATCGGCTAGAGTCTGCTGCGAACGCCGGTCTTCGTGGCGCCTAGGAATGCTGTCGCATCCCTCCGCCGCGCAAAACAGGTGCTTCCAGGCCCACCCAAACCAGAAGGAGATACGATGGCTAAAGGTCCCCTTTCCAAGTCTGCCCTAGTCCAGATTCTCTCAGACAAGTCTGCCAACGAACTCACCCGCAAGGATGTCAAGGGCGTCCTTGAGGCCATGGTCAGCGTCGGTCATGCCGAGCTGAAGAAGAATGGCCTCTTCGTGGTGCCAGGGCTCGTGCGCATGGTCGTGGTCAAGAAGCCAGCCACCAAGGAGCGCAAGGGCATCAACCCGTTCACCGGCCAGGAGACGGTCTTCAAGGCCAAGCCAGCCCGCAAGGTGGTCAAGGCGCGCCCAGTGAAGGCGGCCAAGGACGCCGTAGCGTAGGCGTGTGCCCGCTTCGGCCGACCGGCTTGAAGTGGGCCCTGACCGACCGGGGCGCCTTCGGGCGCCCGCGGTTGGTTGTTTTGCGGAAGGCGGTGGCGGTGATAGGCGCCGAGACGCCGGGTTCAGCGTCTGAGGTTCGGTTGTATCTTCTCCGGCACTCGGGCGGTTGCTTCGTGAGGCGGCACTGACGATGGTCGAAGCGGCGGCAGTCCTGGACGGCGCCTGCAAGTCATTCGGTGCCTTGCGCGCGGTCGTTGATCTCACGCTCTCCATCGTGCCGGGTGAGGTGTACGGATTGCTTGGCCCCAACGCTGCAGGCAAGACCACGGCCCTGCGCATGCTGGCTGGCTTGCTGCAGCCTTCCAGCGGCCGGGCTCTCGTGCTGGGCCTCGATGCTGTTTCCCTGCAGGCCAAGACGCGCATGGGATTTCTGAGCGGAAGCACCGGCCTGTATGCCCGGCTGACCCCACGCGAGACCTTGCAGTACTTCGGCCGCATTCACGACCTGTCCGAAGTCGACTTGCGACGTCGGATTGCCACCCTGGCGCGCTGGTTGGCCTTCGAGGAGGTCATCGACCGGCGCTGCGAGAGCCTGTCGACCGGCGAGAAGCAACGGGTGTCGCTCGCGCGAGCCGTGCTGCACGACCCGCCGGTCCTGATTCTTGACGAGCCGACCAGCGGCCTGGACGTGCTGGCCAGCCGATCGTTGCGTGATTTCGTGGGCAGCGAGCGCGCCCGCGGCAAGGCCGTGCTCTTCTCCACCCACTACCTGGCCGAAGCCGAGTTGCTGTGTGACCGCATTGGGCTGCTGTTTCGCGGCCGCCTCCTGCGCGAGGGTACGCCGGCTGGCATCCGAGCAGAATGCGGGGCGACCACCCTGGAAGAGGCCTTTCTGAAGCTCGTGGACAGCGAGTGATTCGTCATGTCCAGGCGTCTGTCCCACGTGCTGCTCACCCTCGGCAAGGAGCTGCGAGAGTCTCTCCGTGATCGCCGCACGTTGGCGGTCATGATCCTGTTCCCCCTGGTCGTGTACCCGCTGCTGTCGCTGCTGGCGGCCCAGGTGGCGGCATCAAGGGACCAGGCTCGCCAGGCCCGGACGTCCCTGGTGGCGGTGACCGGAACCGGCGTCGCACGCGACGACCTTGCCGCCCGGATTCGCGAGCGACCCAAACAGCTCACCCTGGTCGAGCGCGGCGACCGGGCCGATGTCGCGGCCGGCAGGCTGGACGCCCTGATCCAGCTCGGTGAGGCCTCGGCCAGCCGTGCCGAGATCATCTACGATGCTGGCCGCGAGGAATCCCGCGAGGCAGCCGATCGCCTTTCCGAAGTCGTCACCTCGGTCCTGCCCGAAGGTTGCGCGCCCCGATTCTCGCTTGAGAAGAGCAGCCTGGCCCCCGAGGCCAGCGTGGGTGGCTACCTTCTATCCAAGGTGCTGCCGCTGCTGGTCGTCCTGATGGTGCTGCTGGGCGCCTTCTACCCGGCCATCGACGTCACCGCGGGAGAGCGCGAGCGGGGCACGCTCGAGACCATTCTTTCGTCGCCCATCCGACGCTTCGATCTCCTGCTCGGGAAGGTGCTGGCGGTGACCGCGTTGGCGGCGCTGACGGGTCTCTTGAATCTCGCTTCCATGTCGGTGACCTTGATCCAGGTGATGCATCTGGCGGATCCGGGCTCGACGCTGCCCGTGCCCTGGACCCGCGCCGCCGCCGCTGCCGGGGTGGTGCTTCCGGCGGCGTTCCTGTTCGCGTCGGTCTTCGTGGCAGTCGGCTCCATCGCGCGCGGATTCAAGGAGGCGCAGCACCTTCTGACCCCTGTGTATTTCTTGTCGATTGCGCCGGCGGTTGCGGGAGCCATCGGTGAGTACCGGCTGGCCGGCGTCGCCGCCTTCGTCCCGTGCATGAACGTGACTCTGCTGGCGCGTGAGCTGCTGCTTGGCCATATCCCCTGGGCTGGCGGGCTGGCAGCGCTGGCCTCCACGCTGGCCTGGGGCTGCGCCGCGCTTGTCGTGGCCGCTCGTATCTACAGCTCCGAACGTTTCGTGGATCCAGGACCGCGCGAACCGTCGCCTGACACCGCCCGACCCGCGACATCTCTCGCACCACCGACGGCTGGCCAGGCCCTGTTCCTATATGCGCTGGCCTTCGTGCTGCTCTATTTCGTGTGGCTGCCCTTGCAGCGACGCGACCTCGTGCTCGGGTTGCTGGCCTCGGAGTGGGGCGGCCTGCTTGGTCTGGTGGTTCTCTTTGCCGTGTTCACGCGCCGATCCCTTGCGGGCCTGCTGCGCCTTGTGCGGCCGCCGCCGCGCTGCCTGGCTGGCGCGGCCCTGGTGGGCCTGAGCGCGTGGGCGGCGGTGGCCGTCCTGAGCGAATGGGTAAGCCCGGTGCCCAAAGAAATCATCGAGCAGCTTCGCCGCAGCCTGATCCCCACCGACGGCAGCCGCGGCCTTCTGGCCACCCTGGCCCTGGTCGCGCTGACCCCGGCCATTTGCGAGGAAGCCCTGTTCCGCGGCCCCATCCTGCGTGGACTGCTCAGCAGAGTCAGCCCCGCGGCGGCGGTGGCCCTGACCGGCCTTCTCTTTGGGGTCTTTCACGTCGAGCTGTCGCGCATCCTGCCCACTGCCCTGCTCGGGGTTCTGCTTTCGCTCGTCGCCCTGGAGAGCGGATCCATTGTCCCTGCCATGCTGGCCCACTTCCTCAACAACGCCAGCCTGGTGGGGCTGGCCTATCTCCACATCGACGAGAGGGTAGCTGAGGTCGGGACCGCGGCGTCCGCGCTGATCTTCGTTGCCGCTGCCATGCTGACGGGGCTCGGGCTGTTCCTGGTGCACAGCGGCGCCCGCCGAGCGAAATTGTAGTCTAGGTGACAATCTGTCTTGTCGGCTCCGCGGCCGGTCTGCTAAGGATTCCCCATGGCTCACGCGGAAGAGAAGAGGATCCTGGGAATCTTGCGCAAGTCCCCGGTTCTGGCCGACGCATCGGCGGATGCGCTGGCTCGGCTCGCGGCGACTTCCCAACTGCAAAGCTACCAGCCGCGCCGGGTGGTTTTCCTACCGGGCGACCGGGCCGTGGGCGTGCACTTTCTGGCTGGCGGCCGGGTGAAGATCTCGAAGGTCACCCGCGANNGGCAAGGAGCTGACCCTGGCCTACCGGACAGCCGGAGACTTCTTTGGCGAGGGCGCCCTGCTCGAGGGCGGCCCGCGCGAAGAGATGGTCGAGGCCATGGAGGTGACAGCCACCGTCGAGGTCGAGCGGGGCGCCCTGGACAAACTACTGCAAACCAATGCCAGCGTGACCTACCAGTTCCTGCGCGCCATGATCAACCGTCGGCGCGAGTTGGAAACCAAGGTCGAGCAGTTGGTCTTCAAGGACGTGGGCTCCAAGCTGGCCGAGTTGCTCCTGCGCCTGGGCTCGGAACACGGGCTAGAGCACAGGCGTGGCCTGGTGCTGGGCCTGAAGATCACGCATCAAGAAATGGCGAATCTCATCGGCTCGACTCGCGAGACTGTGTCGTTGACCCTGTCGCACTTCAAGCGCAACGGACTCATTCAGACCGAGGGTCGCAAGGTGATCCTGGTCGACCGCGAAGCGCTGCGGTCGCTGGCGTAAGTTTTTCTACCAGCCGCCGCCGCGACGTCCACCGCCGCGACCACGATCGTCGCGATCGCGGCCGCCGCCGCCACCGCCGAATCCGCCACCGCCGCGTGGTGCGCGCTCGCGGGCTTCGCTCACGTTGATGGGCCGCCCCTGGATCTCGCGCCCGGTCAGGGTTTCGATCGCCTGCGCCGCCTCCTGGTCGCTGCCCATCTCGACGAACGCGAACCCACGCGGCCGCCCCGTGTCCCGATCGAGTACGATCTTCACCTCGACCACATTCTTTCCCCCTTCAGCGAAAGCCTCCCTCAACTCCGCCTCGGTCACGTTGTACGACAGATTGCCAACATACAGCCGGTTTCCCATTTCGTTACTCCTGTTGCCCTTCAGATCAGTAGCAAAACCGCTGGCCTCCTGTCGAGTGCGCGAATCATCGCGAAGGGTTTTCCTTGCGTGCCGCGCAGAGTTACGCAGCTGCCCTTGTTTGCGCAGGTTCCGACGTGCTATCAGCGGGCTCCCACGCGACAATTGGAGACGAAAGGCTGCAACATGAAGTCGTACAACATCGCGCTGATTCCGGGTGACGGCACCGGGCCCGAGGTGCTGGCCGAGGGTGTCAAGGTGGTGAACGCTGCGTGCGCCAAGCACGGCGTCAAGCTGAACTACCAGAGCTTCGATTTCGGTGGCGAGCGCTACAAGCGCACCG
>PMZX01000140.1 GCA_003170035.1 Myxococcales bacterium
TGTACCGGTGAATTCACGGCCGGGCTTCGTCTGATCGCGGGCGCCTACTTGCCGTGGTGCGGACTGGGGTTCATTCACCTGGCCCGCGTGCTGCGCAGCGAACTCGGGACAGGCGCTTGGCTCGGCGCTCTTGCCAAGACCGCGATTCCTGTCGCCCTCGCCTTTCTGACTGGAGAGGTGTTTGTGGCAATCATGGCAATCGGGTTTGGCCTGGCTGTCACGCTGGCCGACCCTGAACGCAGTGCGGGTGAGTCCGATGGACGTCTGCAGCGTGCGAGGAATTTCCTGCTGTCCGCAATGCTTTCGCTGGTGCTGGCAGCGGGCATTGCCGCGGCCGCCATCGTTCCGGCGCAGAGGATCGTACCGAGCACCACGCGCGGATCTGCGCTGGCGCGGGCCACCGCCGAGGTGGGCTCATTGCACCCCCTGCGTCTCTTGGAACTAGCGGCGCCAGGATCAATGGGCGATCCCTACACCGACTATGTTGCGAGCCCCTGGGTGGGGGAAAGAGGCCTCGATCATAGGCCCATCGTCTACGGGTGCTATCTCGGTGCCAGCGTGATCGTGCTTGCGGGCCTTGGCTTTGGTCGCCGTCGTCGCGGGCCACTGATTCTCGCTCTGATCGCCCTGTTTGCCTTGCTGTTGGCGCTGGGCCGGCACACGCCGGTGCACGCTGTCTTTCGCACCTTGATTCCCCCGCTCGCGCTCATGCGAGGTCCGGAAAAATACCTCATCGTCACTGTTGCGAGCTCGTCTCTGCTCGCTGGCCTGGGGATGCAGCGGCTCCATTCCAGTCCTGTCTGGCTCCGCGCAATTCTTTGTGCCGTTCCCTTGGCCGCGCTGGCCCTGTTCCTGCCTTTCGTGCCCGCCGCCATGGCCGGGCCCGTGCGCCACGGGGCCTTGCTCGGGCTTGCCGCTGCTTTGGCCATGGCCGCGACGACCTGGCTGGCCGGGCGGCGTCCCCGACTGGCGGGCATTCTGGCCGTGGCCATCGTGACGGGCGACCTGGCGGCGGCGGCCGGGCCGCTGCAGAATTTCGGTCCCAGCAGTCTTCTCGACGAAGTACCGTCGGCGGCCGCTGCAATTCGCGCTGATGCGCGCGAGCGTGGCTTGCGCGCTCCCCCGCGCGTACACCGTTCGCCTGATGTGGACAGCGCCGTCGAGCGACGTGCGCCGCCTCGCACGGTGGCAGAGGTACAGCGCAACCTCTTGCGCACGCTGATAGACAACCACGCCACCATCTACGGGATTGGCGTGATGCCGGGCTACGGCGCTGCCATCCCAAGTTCCTTGGGCGCGCTGTGGACTGTGGACCCGCAACTGGGAACCGCGTTGCTGCGTCTCACTGGGGTCGAGTATCTGATCTCCGGCGTCGACCGTCTGTCGATGCCCACGCCCGATGGTCTCGAGGCAATGATGGACCCTTTGCCAGGGACGCGCCTTTTCCACGTCAAGGATGTGTTGCCTAGGGTGTATTGGGCGGGCGCAACCCGCATCTTGCCTGACCGAGCCGCACGCACCGCGGTGTTCGACCCCGAGGTGGTCGCGGGTCGACGGGCGATTCTTGCCCCGCAGCCCCAGGCGCCCACTCTCGCAGCCGACGCCGACTTCGTCGAGCGGAGCGTCGGTACCTGTGACTTGGAATCGTTTGGAAATATGCGCATCGTTGCCCATTGCCGGGTTACCCGGCCGGGCGTGGCTGTGTTCCTCGAACAGTTCGATGCCGGCTGGAGCGCCTCGCTCGACGGTCGGCCGACACCGATCCTGCGGGTGAACCTGGCCATGCGCGGAGTCTCCNNGCTGGTGTTGCTCGTCGCTTTTCTCGCCGCAGCTCGGTTGCGCAGGCCGATTCCTGCTCAATCCGTGGCGGTGGGGCGATAGTCGAACCAATCGAAATCGGCGGGTACGCTGCACGGCCGGCCTCGGCCCGTGGCGTACATGCCGATTGCGACACCGCAGAAGTGCATCGGCCCCTTGCGCGTGATGGTTTCTGCCGACAGAGCGCGCGCCGGCACTTCGCCGAGAAGGACATGGGCACGCCCTTTCCCGGCCAAGAGCTGGTAGCGATCATTTTCGGCGCGAATCCAGAGTTCGACAGGTCCGGACGCAATGCGGGCGCGACCCAACACGCACGCAGCGCCCCCGGTCCGGCGCAGGGCCACNNCATGGCGAAGTGCTGCTGGCGGCGACCGACGAAGGCCGCCGGTTCAACGTCGTCCAGGCTGGCGGGCTGGCCCCAGAGGCGCAGGTGCCCTGCCCGCTCGCCCAGCCTGACCGCACCGTCGGGCGGATTGCGCACGTGCACCCAGATCGGGTCGAGCGCCAAGTGGTCAAAGTCGTCGCGCGCCGGCAGCGGGGCAAAGAGATGCGGCGGCAACTCCGGGGCGTCCATTTCCAGCTCGACCTTTCCGCATCGGCCAATCACCGGCCAACCGTCGTCCGAGAAGCGCACCGGCGCCAGGAAAGTCTCACGCCCGAGGTGATGATGGCGGCCGGCTCGCGGCCGCACGCCGAGGAACACCGCCCACACGCTGCCGTCCTCAAGAGTGACGAGGTCGACATGCCCGGTGGCCTGGATGGGATGCCTTCGACGGTGGCCATGACTGAGCACCGGATTGTGCGGATAGGACTCAAAAGGTCCGAACGGCGAATCTCCCCGCGCGGCGACCTCGCAATGGCTGTACGCGGTGCCACCCTCGGCAGCCAGCAAATAGGTGCGTCCGTGCAGGGAATACAGGTGCGCCCCTTCGGGCCAGACCCCGCCCGTGCCACGCCAGATCACCTGCATTGATCCCGTGAGACGGCCAGTGGTCAGGTCTATCTCCGCCTGCTCAATCACCGGGTGTTCGAAGTCGGCCCCTTTTCCGTCACGCGCGTAGTAGACTCGGCTGCGGTCAAAGAACAGCGAGGGATCGAACCCGCCCTCGTCGATCCAGACCGGATCCGACCAGGGGCCCTCGGGCCGCGTAGCGCTGACCAGGAAGTTTCCCCCGCCGCCCACATGCGTGGTCACCAGGAAGAAGCGACCACGGTGGTAGCGCAAGGTCGGCGCGTAGATTCCACCCGAGCTGGGCACCCCGGTCAGGTCAAGCTGGCTTCTGCGCACCAGCACGTGGCCGAGCTGCTGCCAGTGCACCAGATCGCGACTGTGAAAGATGGGAACGCCCGGGAAATACTCGAAGCTGCTGGTGACCAGATAGAAGTCGCGCCCGACACGGCACAGGCTGGGATCAGGATAGAACCCAGGAAGAATCGGATTGCGAAAGGTGCGGGGTTTTCGTGCAGTCACGGCCCGCTACCCCTTGACTGCGCCCGAGGTCAGGCCGCTGATGAATTCCCTCTGCAGGGCAAAGAAGAGCACCGCCGGCGGGATCATGGCGAGCGCGGTCCCGGCCAGGAACACGCCCTGATCGTGCCTGAATTCGCCCAAATATAGGTTCAACACCACCGGCAGGGTGAGCTTGTCCTGACTGTGCAGAAACACGTTGGGGGCAAAGAATGCGTTCCAGTTGCCCAAGAAACAAATCAGGCAGAACGCCGCTGCCATGGGCCGCACCAGCGGCATCACCAGACGAAGATAGATGCCGAACTCACCGCACCCATCCAGACGAGCGGCGTCGATCATCTCGTTGGGCACGCTCAGGCAGGCCTGCCGAAAGAGAAAGATGCCATAGGTGCTGACCATGCCCGGAATGATCAGGCCGGCNNAGTGAATCCACCAGTCCCAGGTCCACCACCATCTTGTACAGCGGCGCCAGCAGCAAAACCGAGGGAATCATCATGGAGCCGAGCATGAACAGGGTCAGCGCGGTCTTGCCGCGAAACTCGTACTTGGCCAGGGCGTAGCCGCCCAGGGAACAGAAAAAGATCTGCAACACCGTGGTGCAGGTGGCGTACACGGTCGAATTGAGCACGTACTCCCAGAAATACACCAGGCCGGTCACGCTCGGTCGCCCCTGAAACAACTGGCGAAAGTTGTTGAGGTTGAGGGTCTTTTCCGACCACTGCCCCACCGGGGGAAGGAAGATGTACTCGTTGAGGACCGAGCGATCCTTGAACACCGCAGCCAGCAGCCAGGTGAAGGGCGCCAGCACGACCACGGCGCCCAGACCCATCAGCGTCCAGCGCGCAAAGCGGGACGCGGCCTGACGCCGGCCCAGCGAGCGGAGCGCGACGAATGCCACGAACAGCGCCACGAGCAAGATCTGTAAAATGTTCATCGCCTAGTCCTCCTCGGCGATGCGGCCCAGCCGGATCTGAATCAGGCTGATGGTGAAGATGATCACGGCCACCACCCAGCCCACTGCGGATCCCAGGCCCAAATCGCCGGATCGGAACGCCATGTAGTTGAGATAGGTGATGAGCGTAAGCCCGGCGTTGTTGGCCCCGAAGCCGTAGCTCTCACTCAACAAGGTGAGCGGCAGCTCGAAGAGCTGGTAAGAGCCAATCACGCTCATGATCACGACGAAGACCACCACGTGGCGCATCGAGGGCAGGGTCACGTGCCAGAAGATCTGCCAGGGGCTGGCCCCGTCGATGCGCGCCGCCTCTTGCAAGGTCTTGTCCACGGTCTGCAAGGCGGCAAGAAAGTAGATCATGTTGAAGCCGACCCACAGCCACAGCGAGGTCAGAACAATCGCCGCCATGATGAGCCGAGGATCGGAGAGCCAACGGGCCTCCAATCCCCAGTGCAAGACGATCTGAAAGACTCGATTGACCAGCCCGTAGCGCGGCGTGAACAGCACGCTGAAGAGGATGCCCACCAGCACCTGGCCGACCAGGTTGGGCGAGAAGAACACGAGTCGGAAGAAGCCTTTCACCTTGTCGCCCCCTGAATTGAGAAGCAGTGCCAGGGCCATGGAGAGCGGCAATTGTATGAACACCGAAACAAAAGCAAACAGCGTGGTATTGAACAGGGCCTGCCGGAAGGTCGAATCGGAGAACAGGAAGATGAAATTGTCCAGTCCCACAAAGGCGCGGCTGCGCGGCCCGTTGGTCTCGTAGAACGCGAGTACAATGGCATTGATGAAGGGGACGGCAAAGAACGCCGCGGTCAGGACGATATACGGCGACAAGAAGAGATAGGGTGCCTTGCCCTTGTAGCGCGGCCGTCCGGGCGGCCGCGGTGGTCGCTGGGAAATCTTGCCGCTCATAGCTTCGCCTTGGCCAGGATCTTTTCGCGTTTGGCCAGCCGGCGTACATCCTCGGCCGCGTCGGCCAGGTCCGCCCGGATCTTCTCCAGCAAGCCAGCCTCGCCGTTGTGCACGTAGTATTCCGCGGATCGGTTGAACGCCCGGTCCAGCCCGATACGCGCGGCATCGTCCACCGGGCTCGAATACACCGGCGGGGTTTCCGGCGCCAGCGCTGCGTACAACTGCCCGACCCGCTGATTGGAATAGTAGGGGAAAGGCGTCTCGAACTCGGGCAGGTTCCACGCGTCCTTCAGGGCCGGCAGGATGTTGGTCGCCAGGAACCGGCCGCCCAATTCGGCGGTATCGAAATAGAGGTACTTGGCCAGCTCCCAGGCCAGGTCCGGGTGGCGTGTCTGCTTCATGATCATAAGGCCGGTACCGCCCCAGGCAGAGGTGCGCCGGCCGCCCGGGCTCCATGCCGGCAGTGGCATGAGCGCCATCTTGCCGGACAGGCCGGGCGCCTCGTCGGCGAACACCCAGCTGCGCCAGTCGGGCGCCCACTGAAACAGCACCAGCCCGTCGGTCATGGCCTTGACCACGGGCTGCCCCCAGCCGCACTCGTAGCCGATCCGGTGCGGCCCGCGTGTCTGCTCGATGTACCAGCGGATGAGTTGCGCGGTATCCTCGGTAGCGAAAGCTACCTCGCCCTGCTGGTCAAAGAACTGGCCGCCCCGCTGCAACATCAGGATCTGCAGGCTCCAGTTCCCGTCGAAGCGCATGTCGAGCATGTAGCGATCGATGATCCCGTCGCCGTCGACGTCACGGCTCACCTGCCGCCCCACCTCGACGAACTTGTCCCAGGTGTCGAGCTTGCTCACGTCGATGCCCAGCTTCTCGACCAGGTCGCGCCGGTACGCCAGCATCACGGGATGGACGTCGTGGGGCAAGGCAAAGACGCGGCCGCGCGCCGACCACAGGGTGAAGCGCGACTGCACCAGACGCTTGTCCAGCCCGTCGGCGCGCAGCCGATCGGTCAGGTCGAGAAGACCGAAGTCCTCCATCGGGCCACGGGTGAAGAATCCCAGGGATCCCTCGAACACCTCGGCCAGATCCGGCACCTCGGTGCCGGCCAGGATGGCGTTCTGCAGGCGCGCCTGCAACGAGGCCCAGTTGGCGAATTGCAGTTGCACCTTGACCCCGTGCTCGCGTTCGAAGCGCGGAATGGCCTTGCGATAGGCGTCGAAGTGGGCCTCGGTGTGGGTGACGAAGACCAGGTCGGGCCGCGCCTCACGCCGGCGCGAGGTGACCACGCGCAGGCCCAGCGACACCAGCGCAATGACCAGCAACCAGAAGGGTGCCCTGCCATACGGGAAGTTGCTGACGAAGCGCATAACGACCGAAGGGAATTTGGAAGGTCTTTTAACATTTCACCGTCCTGCCGGGAAAGGGCGGTGTTTGTCCTTCCGACCGGAAAAAGTCCGCGCTAGAGTCGGCGCGTCCCATGGCGAGCGTCGAGCTTTCGCACGTGCACAAGATCTACGAAGGCGGATTCAAAGCCGTCGACGATTTCACCATGCACATCGCGGATCGGGAGTTCATCGTGCTGGTGGGACCCTCCGGCTGCGGGAAGTCCACCACCCTGCGCATGATCGCGGGTCTGGAAGAGATCACGTCGGGCACCATCTCCATCGGCGGCCGCCTCATGAACCAGGTCCCNNATGGTCTTCCAGAGCTACGCGCTTTATCCCCATATGACCGCGTTCGAGAACATGGCCTTTGCCCTCAGCCTGCGCCACATGCCCAAGACCACCATCAACGACAAGGTCCGGCGCGCCGCTGACAAGTTGGGGATCGCGCAGCTCCTCGACAAGCGGCCACGCCAGTTGTCAGGTGGGCAGCGCCAGCGCGTGGCTCTGGGACGCGCCATCGTGCGGGACCCTCAATGCTTTCTCTTCGACGAGCCCCTGTCGAACCTGGACGCCAAGCTGCGGGTCGAGATGCGCGCCGAGATCAAGCGGCTGCACCTGGAACTGGGCAGCACCACCGTCTACGTGACCCACGATCAGGAAGAGGCGATCACCCTTGGCGATCGCGTGGTGGTGATGAAGGACGGCGTGGTCCACCAGTGCGCGGGCCCGCTCGAGATCTATCATCGCCCGGCCAACCGCTTCGTGGCCGGATTTCTCGGCACCCCGCCCATGAACTTCTTTGCCGGCCGCCTGATCGACGAGGCGGGACGGCTGCTGTTCGACGAAGGCACGGCCAAGCTGCCGGTGCCCGCCTGGGCCGCGTCTGCCCTGCGCGAACGTCAGCCAGGAAGCGCCGACGTGGTGATGGGCGTGCGGCCCGAGGCGCTCGTGCTGCCCCGGTCGGACGATTCCGCTGCGTCGGCCGCAGCCAGCCTGCCCATGAGGCTATGGTTGGTGCAGCCGCTGGGCGCCAAGATGGACGTGTACCTGTCCACTGCCCGGCATGAGCGCATCGTTGCCCACGTGGACGCGCGGCCCGGTCTGGGCGTGGGCGCGACACTGCCAGTCGCCATCGACATGGATCGCGTGCACTTCTTCGAGCCAGGGGACGCCGGTCGCGCCATCGCGAGCCACGACGGTCCCGCTTCGTAGCAAGGATTCTGGAGAACATATGGCGCGTTTTCTCGGGCTGGACGCCAGCACACAGAGCCTCTCGGCGCTGATCATCGACACGGACACCGGCGCGGTGTACGCCAACCAGAGCGTGGTATTCGGCGAGCGGCTGCCGCAATACAATTCGCCCAAGGGCTTCCTTGTGCAGGAGGATCCCCGGGTCAGGCACAGCGATCCCCTGATGTGGGTCGAGGCGCTCGAATTGATTTTGGGAGATCTGGTCAAGGCGGGCGTGGACCTGGGCAG
>PMZX01000240.1 GCA_003170035.1 Myxococcales bacterium
CCCAACGACCCCGAGGACTTCGACGGCTTCGAGGACGAGGATGGTTGTCCCGACCCGGACAACGACCACGATCGCATTCCTGACAAGCTGGACAAGTGCCCGAACGAGCCGGAAACCTACAACGGCTTCGAGGACGAGGATGGCTGCCCGGACAAGGGCCTGGTCATTGTTCAGCGAGGCAAGCTGGAAATCATGGACAAGATCTACTTCGAGACCGACAAGGACGAGATCTTGCCGCGATCGTTCCCGCTTCTCGACCAGATCGCCGGGACCATCAAGGGCCACCCGGAGATCAAGCTCATCGAGATCCAGGGCCACGCCGACGAGCGCGGCGACGACGAGCACAACCTCGACCTGACCGATCGGCGCGCCAAGTCCGTCATGCGGGCGCTCGAGGATCGTGACGTCTCGCTTGGAAGACTGAAGGCCAAGGGCTACGGCGAGACCAAGCCGATCTGCACGCAACACAACGAGGAATGNNCGCCGCGTGGAATTCATCATCATGCAGCGGCAGGATGAGCAGATTCTCCAGAACGACGCCGGTCAGTAGCACGCGATTCCGATCCACGGTCGACAGTTAGAATCGTCTCCGATTCTGAGCGGCCGACCGTCAGGCCCTGTCTGTGTGATCGCCTCTTCTCTTGGTCTCCTCGGNNTTTCTGGGGCGCGGGTTTCGATTTGCCTCTGCTGCCACGCGAAAAAATTGACGATGTCCGCGATCGTACGAACATCGTGGACATTGTCAGACGGTATGTGGAGCTGAAACGGGCTGGCACCGGAAGCTGGAAGGGACTCTGTCCCTTCCATGCGGAGAAAACTCCTTCGTTCAACGTGCACGAGCAGCGCCAATATTTTCACTGTTTTGGCTGTGGCGAGAAAGGCGACGTCTTCTCGTTTCTGGTCAAGATCGAGCAGCGGTCATTCATGGAGGTGCTGCGCGATTTGGCCCATCAGGCGGGTGTGGACCTGCCCGAAGTCAAGCAGTCTCCCGCCGAACGGCAGGCCGCAGCCGAGGCGGAATCCGAACGCGAGCGCATGCTGCGCGTGATGGACGCCGCCACTAGTTTTTTTGAGGCCCAGCTCGCGGGTTCTGGGGGCGGCGCCGCCCGAGCCTACTTGGAGAAGCGGGGCGTTTCCCCGGCCCTGCGAGCCCGGTTTCGCCTGGGCTATGCGCCGCCAGCCTGGGACACGCTTCAGAGGCACCTCGCCTCTTTGCAGATCCCGGGCAACGTTGCGGAGCAACTCGGCTTGGTGGGCGCCAACGAGCGTGGCCGCTACGATTTCTTTCGCGATCGCGTGATGCTGCCTGTCCTCGACCGGCAGAAGCGTCCCATCGGATTCTCGTCGCGCCTGCTGGACCCGGAGGCCAAGGAGCGCAAGTACGTCAACTCCCCCGACTCGCCGCTCTTTCACAAGAAGGAGAACCTCTACGGCCTGCACGTGGCCATGGATGCCATTCGGCGCAGCGGAACCGCCATCGTGGTGGAGGGCAACTTCGACGTGCTCAGTCTGCACGAGGCTGGGATTGAAGAAGCCGTGGCCCCCATGGGTACGGCGCTGACCAGCGGGCAAGTGAAGCTGCTCGGCCGCGCCGCCAAGCGGATCGTGGTCGTGTTCGATGGCGACGCGGCGGGCGCGCGGGCGGCGGAGAAGGCCATCCCGGTCGCGGTGGAAGCCGGCCTGTTCTTCGCCGAGGCCGACGCTGACGGTCGCGTGGCGCAGATGCCGGCCGGGGTTGACCCGGACGATTTCGTGCGCGCGCAGGGCGCGGAAGCCTTCCGCGCTCTCGTGGAAGGGGCGCGGCCCATGCTCGACCATCTGATCCAGCAGGCGGCCGACGACGCCACCATCCCGGGCAAGGCCGACACCGCGCGGCGGGTGGTCGAGGTCTTGGCCAAGGTGAGAAATCCTCTGATGCGGGATCTCTACCAGCGTGAGCTGGCCGCCAAGCTGCACGTCCCGGTGTCGCAGGTCGTGCGCATGGTGCGCGACACGGCGGCTGAACGCCGTTTGGCACCAGCCTCGCGCCCCGTACCTGCGGGCGAGGATGCGACGTCCGAAGGCGAGGCCCCCCATCGCGAGCCGCCGCGCGACGATTTGGCCGTGTTTTCGCTGCTGGTCAGCCACCCCGAGTTGGCGTCTACTGAAGACGCCGCGCGGGCACTCGATCTGCTGGTTGATCCGGGCGTGCGGCAGGTGTACCGCACGGCTCTGCAAGCCTTGCAGGCCGGCGAACGGGCGGATGTACCAGCCTGGCTGGACGCCTGCCCTTCCGAGATTCGTGCATCGGTTGGGGCGGCGGTGATGGACGGCAGTTGGGAGAAAGTAGAGATGGCGGAAGAGGCGTTGCGGGCCCTGGTGAGTCGGTTGGGACGGTCGCGGGTGGAGGCCGAGATCACGCTGGCCGAACGCCAGCATCACGAGGCGCTGGCGCGCGGGGATGAAGCAGAAGCACGCACCATCTCGATGCGCGAGATGGAACTGATCCGGACCAAGTTGGGTCTAGCGAACTAGAGGCCACACGACATGATCGAAGACGCAGACGAGCAACTGAGCGACGAAACCCAAGACGAGGACGAGCTGTCGTCGGTCAGCAAGACGGCGGCCAAGACCCCCATGTCGAGCAAGGAGAGCGAGCGCAAGAAGCGCGAACTCATCACCATCGGTAGGGCTAAGGGGTTTCTCACCTACGACGAAGTCAATGATCACATGCCCGAGAGCATCGTCTCGTCCGACCAGATCGACGACTGGCTCTCGACCCTGGGAGGAGAGGGCATCGAGATCGTGGACTCGGCCTCGCAGGTGAGGGTGGCCGACAAGTCGGGCGGGGCGGACGGTGAAGAGGGGCGTGTCGCCCCCGAGCCTGCGCGTGCGACGGAGCCCGAGGAAGAGGAGGAGGACGACGGCTACTCCAAGACCAACGATCCGGTACGCATGTACCTGCGCAAGATGGGGTCGGTGTCCCTGCTCACCCGCGAGGGCGAGGTTGAGATTGCCAAGCGCATCGAGGACGGCGAGCGTCGCGTGTTGCAGGTGGTGCTCAACTCCAGCGTGGCCATCGAGGAGATCCTCGATCTCGGCGACAAGCTGCGCAAGCAGAAGATCCGGGTCAAGGAAGTCGTCAAGGATGCCGACGAGGACGATGCCGAATTCGATGAAGCCTGGCACGTCGAAAGGGTGTGCAAGATCATCGAGAAGGTACGCCGTCTGCACAAGGATCTGGAGAAGGCGGAGGAAAAGAGCAGCGCCCGGGGTGTGTCCGAATCGGCGCGCCGGAGGCAGCGGACGCAGGTGGCGGGTATAGAGCAGGACTTGTTCGAAGCCCTGCAGGAGATGCGCCTCAACAAGAAGCAGATCGATCGCATCGTGGCTCGACTCAAGGGCCTGGTGTCCCGCATAGAATGCGCCCATCGCGAGATTGGTGAGTGCGAACAGCGCGCGGGACTGCCGCAACGTGATTTTCGCAGGACTCTGCGCGAGATCCGATCATCGCCGCTGCGCCAGCGAGCGGTGGCCAAGAAGCTCGGCTTGCGGCCCGAGGAGATCGAAGATCTGGCCAAGGTCATCGACAACGCCAAGAAGAAGATCAAGAAGGTGGAGGAAGAGGCGGCGATGACCGAGGAGGGCCTGCGCGTCACGGTGCGGGAGATTGAGGACGGCGAGCACCAAGCCGAGCAGGCCAAGGCGGAACTGGTCGAGGCCAACCTGCGCCTGGTGGTGTCCATCGCCAAGAAGTACACCAACCGCGGCCTGCAATTCCTCGACCTCATCCAGGA
>PMZX01000002.1 GCA_003170035.1 Myxococcales bacterium
CTTATTGGCCGTCCGTGCGGACAGGGAAGTGGCTGAGCAAAGGGGCCCACATCCCCAAGCTAATCAAGCTTCAGCTCGGTCCTGAGCGTCCTTTCGAGTGTGGATTCTAGCTCTTTCATTCCGGGCGACGTGTGCTCATATTGAACGGACCGAATATGGGCGACATCAAACGGGATATCTTCGCGTCGCTGGGTGGTCAAGATCACTGGCTTGCCAACTGCGTGTGCAATGCCTATCTCGTAGAACACATTCGGATTGCGCCCCGTGCAGTCGGCAAGCACCAGTCGTGCGGAGTTTATCTGTTGCCATATGTCAGCGACCACTGCGCCCGCTCCAAACAGGTCATCGGCACGAGCCACCTTCAACTTCAACTTGCTGCCCACTCGGCGGATGCACTTGTAGGTGAGTTCCAGCTTTGGAAGAAAAGGCATTGCCACAAAGACATCGATGGGGCTTGTGTTGCGGGCGACAGGGCCAAACCAGGAATTTACCACCAGGGATTGCCGACGAACGTAGTGGGCGAGGTCCGTGAGGCCGATTCCCAGAGCGGTTTGGACCTTTTCCCACCTGTCGTCTAGTTTAAGTCTCATTCTCCTTCCCTCGACAACCAGGAGCCCTGCTCGCTTGAGGTTCTTGACTACCGGCAGCAGATCGGGCTGGTATGTCGTGGCTGCATACATCCTTGGATTGATGCGGAACGAGGCGCAGAGTGAGTCCCAGTCGGATGCCTTCCCATCACGCACCTTGAGCAGGACTGAGGCTCCGTAGTTAGTCTTGCCGTCAAGTTGTCTATAGTGCTCTGCGGATCGGCGAGGACGTTCCATGACTGCCTCTGCGGTCTGCCCACCGTATCAGCCCTNNGCCCTGAGTGACAGTTGCAATCGTGGTTGCTCACTTCAGTATCACTGAAACAGTCGTGCCCACCTTCTTCCAACCGTGATCCTTTGCTTGGACGAGAACGGGGCCCAATAACATCCCCAGTTCTGGAACCTCAAGGTGGTCATAGCAGGGATTCACGACGGCCTCATCGGGCAGGCCGTTGGGAGCTTCGACTATCCCGTCAATCTTTAAGCCAGCCTCCAGCTTCACCGGGGCCCCGATCTTCAGCCGGACCTCACCGAAGAAGAGGGTGCTGCTGTCTATCTCTCCGCTAGGACGGTTGTGGAGAAAGGCNNTCCTCATCACTTCCTTCTGGTTGCATGGTTTGTCTTCGTTTCTCATGGAATTCTCCTGTTTGAACGGACTCTGTGGGTCAGCAGGTTCGGGCTCCGGTCGTGTCCACTATCCGCCGGGCCATGGCCCTCTCCCTATAAGATTGCGCTTGGCCACGAAGTACACACCTGGCTCGCGCCCCCCGGGCGCCGAGAAGGAAGATTCAACCGTACGCCTTTTGCCCAGCTTTCTGGCCCGCGGCATCCGCGCAAATGATGTACCATGCCCACAGATGTTCTTGTGATCTACGGTATCTGCCAAGTCGTGTCCAAGGGAGGGCATCCGCTGGCCAACATGAGCAGATTTCAGAGCGGCACGGCAGGACTGATACCTGCGGGGCAGGCACTCGTTCGGAGACGTGCCCAAGGCGGGTCAATGAAGTTTTCCACCATGTTGCCGCGCAGGGCCATCATGTTCTCATGCAAGATTCTGAGAACTTTCTGTTTCATGGTTCCTATCTGGTCGGCCTGTCTCATGGAGCCCCCACCGCCAATTGCCTACTCACGGCCGCCTCCTGCCAACGCGTGCGGCTGCTGGCGGCTCCAGTCTGGCTATTGTTCTTGCGGANNAGCGTCAGAGAGAAGGTCAGGCCAAGCGCCAACAAGAAGTGACTGATGCCCGGGCACGAGAAGCGCGCCGCGCGCACCAGGCGGAGGAGGATGCCAGGAAGAAACGCGAAGAGGACGAAGCGGCTGACAAGATAGGCTCACCGGCTCCGGCCATGACAGCCCCGACCATGACGTCATCTGCACGCCTCCGCACTGGGGCAGAGAGACCAACCAAGGAACTCGCCGCAACGCCTGCACCAAGCCAAGAAGATACAGCGAGACTGGCCGCAGAATCGGTCGCATTGGATGAGACAACAATGGCGATAGGAGCATGGAAACTATGTACGGACCAATACGGCGCTCTAGTCGATTCGTTTAACGCCGCAGACGCGGCCTTGCACAATTACCACCAAGGCGGAGGAAGAGCCAATCCAGCAGAACGTGTCGCGCTGTGCTTCAGTACGCTAGGAGCAGTCCAATCCATCATAGCCAAAGCCAACGAGTGTATTCGATTACACAAGATACTAATCGAGGTCTCGCTGCCTCCGCACAGCGCGAGACTAAGCAAGGCTTTGAAAGACGCCAGCCGAGCAGATACGAAGGAAGTCAGGGAGAAGGAGGCTATTGCGCGCAACCTTGAACCAATCTGCAACATGCTTAGAGAACGACTCGGAGCCGAGAGCCAGTAGCGAAAAAGCCACTAGATCTCCGAACCCGATGCGCGGCGGGCGGGTGTATTCGGTCGGAGACGCCCGCATGCTGCTCGGCTGGGCCAAGGA
>PMZX01000296.1 GCA_003170035.1 Myxococcales bacterium
CTTGTCGGCCGGATGCTAAGGGATACCGCGATTTGTGCCTTGCCGAAGTGCAGTGAGAATCTGACTGATCGTCACTGAATTGCGGACATATCAGCCGGCTGGACCGCAAGGCGGCAGTGCGGTACGAATAGGACTCGTGGTCACGCGCGTTCTTGATCTCGCGATTCTGTTGCTGCTTGCGGCGGCGATCCTCATGCCCAGGCCAGATGTGAAGATCAAGCCTGCGTTGCCGCCAGATCCGGCCATGCGCCAGCGGGTTGCAGAGCTGCAAACCCAGCTCCTAGCCACGCCAGGCAACGTCGCTGCCACGCTGGAGCTGGCGGACGTCTTCATGGACATGCGCCATCCAGACTGGGCCTTGGCGTCACTCGCGGGCGCGCTGGATGCCCATTCGGATGACCATCGCCTTCACCATTTGGCCAGCCTGGCGCTTGCGGACCACTTCGAACCTGCCTACGCGTACGCGGAGGCCCAGAGGGCGTTGGCGCTATGCGAGGCGGGGTCCAGCGTGGCCTGCGGCGAAGCCGAGCACGGTCGTCTTGATCTTTTGAAGAGCACGCTGGAGCGGATAAAGAACATGGACATGCGTCGGGACCCGAACTCCGCCAAGAAGGCGCTCATCGAGGGACTCCGTCTGACCTTCATCCCCCAGAAGGCAGCGGAAAAGCCGCGGAAGAAGGACACGTCCGCGCCAAAACCCGGGAACAATCCCAGCACCCATCCTTGACAGGGAGGGTTGGGGCCAGGATCATCCGCCCGATTCTTTCGTGGGCGCCCGTAGCTCAATTGGATAGAGCATCGGCCTTCGAAGCCGAGGGCTGGGGGTTCGATTCCCTCCGGGCGCGCTGGGACAGCCTCTCGAAAGTTCGTAGCTGGTTGAGCGGGGCAGTGTCTTGACTTGGCCGTTCTCGCCAGGCATACATTCGCTTCCCGATCGATCCGGAGCGGGCGCATAGCTCAATTGGTAGAGCAGCGGACTCTTAATCCGTTTGTTGTAGGTTCGATTCCTACTGTGCCCACTGCGTTGCAAGGATATCCGCCAGCGTGGCCGCGAAGTAGATGACCGAGACGTAGCCGTTGAGGTTGAAGAACGCCACGTTCAGGCGTGACAGGTCTGAGGGCCGCAGGATGACGTGCTCCCAGATCAGCATCGCGATGACCACGGCCATGCCAGCGAGATAGATCCAGCCCAAACCCGCCGCGCGTCCCACGGCCAGCAAGGCCACGGCACTGGCTGCGTGAAGGACGGCGGAGATCAGAAGAGCCGCGGGCACGCCAAATCGAACCGGGATGGAATGAATCCCGGCCTTTCGGTCGAAGGCCCGATCGTCCAGCGCATAGAGGATGTCGAAGCCAGCGATCCAAGTGGCCACTGCGAGGCTCAGCCATAGGGCCGGGGCATCCAGCCGTGCGCGCACGGCAATCCAGGCAGCCGCGGGCGCGCTGCCGATGGCCAGCCCGAGAAACAGGTGGCACAGCCAGGTAAAACGTTTGGTGAATGAATAGCCGAGCACGAGCACGAGTACGATGGGCGCGAGGCGCAGACACAGGGGACCCAGCCAGGCCGCAGCCGCGAGGAAAAGGGCGGCGCTGGCCACGGTCAAGCTCGCGGCGACGGGCAGCGAAACCTTGCCGGTGGGCAGCTCGCGGCCGGCGGTGCGCGGGTTGGCAGCGTCGATGCGGCGATCGATGATTCGGTTGAAGCCCATGGCCGTGGTGCGCGCGCCCACCATGGCCAGGAGAATGGCTGCGATCTGCGCCGTGGTCACTCCGTGCCCGCGCGCCGCGATTGCAGCCGCAGCCAGGGCAAAGGGAAGGGCGAAAACCGTATGGCTGAACTTCACCATCCGCCCGAAGGTGACGACCGCGAGCAAGGGGCGACGGAGCGGCGTCATGGCCGGACCACCCAGCGGACCTTCGGGGATGCTGTCGCGACCAACGAGGCACAAGGCGACCGTGGGTCGACCGGCGCGACCTCGATGATGCCGGGCCGCTTGCCAGGCACGAGAGCCCCGAGAAAATCGAGGCCCAGCGCCGCGGCGCCACCGGCGGTGGCGGAGGCAAGCCAGATCTCGGGTGCAATGTCCGGGAACTGCGACGCGAGCGCAGCCAGCTCGCCCCAAAGCGAGAGATCGGGCGACGAGCCCAGGCTATCGCTGCCAAGAGCCAGCATCAGGCCGGCTGCAAGAAATGCGCGCACGTCCGGCAGGCGGCCACCGATGTGCAGGTTCGAGCGCGGGCAGAGCACGACCGGGGCGCGGTACCTTTGCGCGAGCGCGATGTCTTCTGCGCTGGCACACACCATGTGGACGAGAAGCGGCGGCCGCTCGTCGACAAAAGCGCCGAGCGATTCGAGATAGGCAAGTGGACCCAAACCGGGCGTGCGCGAGCCGGCCGGAACTTGCAGCGAGGCCAGGATCTCGGCCCAGCGCCCGGTNNTCAGCGATGTGGATCGAGGTGGGGTGGCTGCCTCCGGCCGCGGCCGTGAAAATCCGGCGCAAGAGATCCGGTCCCGCCGAGTAGAGCGCGTGCGGCGCTGGCACGCGGGCGAGATTTGCGGGCCAGGGGCTCTCGCGAACAAATTCCCGGTATTCTCGCTCGGCATCAGCCATGGCGTCGTCGGTGGCCGCCTCGCGCGAGCCAAGCAACTCGTGGAAGAAAACCCCGGCCAGGCCTGCGCCGGCCAGTGCGGGCACGGCGAGCAGAGCATTGCCCACGTCGCCCACTGCCGCGGTTCCCGCCGCAGCCGCAGCCAGGGCCGCGCGCCGGGCAGCGTCGCAGCGTTGCTCCGCCGAAAAAGCGGCCACCTCGCGCCCCACCTGCATTGCCCAAGAGGGAAGACCCTCGCCGCCGCGCAAGCGGCCGGCGAGCACCGACAGTTCAAGGTGGGTGTGGGCGTTCACCAGTCCCGGCAACAGCGCACCCTGCGCGCGCTCCTCGGGCAGCGAGGCAAACGTTCGTTTGATCTCGGCGCGTGGCCCGACGGCGACAATGGTTCCCGCGCCGTCCACGACCACCGCTGCTTCGGCGATAGCGGGCCTCGCGATGGGCAAGACCCAGGGCGCACCAATGAGCCGGGCGGGGTTCGAAAGAGGCACAATGAGATGCCTAGCACAGGGACGCGACGCTGGTTGGACTTCTACGCCTCTGCGCGCCATCGAAAATTCTTAGGCTACCTACGGATTTTCAAACCTGTGGCCCGCCCGTCCGAGCCGCGGTGGTATCGCAGCTTGCGAGCGCACTACGACCCTTTTCGGGGATGTTGCTATTGACGGCGCGAAGCTCGTGCCCGCAAACTCCGCCGCATTGCGGTTGCACCTGCCACGCGAATTGCCCACAGGGTGGAAGCCCTGCGGGCGGAGCGTGGGGCAAAGCTGATGGCTTGAGGAATGGCCGCCCCGAGCCTTGAAACCATCTAGTATCAGTGTGATACTATTCGCCAGTGCCGCGGAAACTCCGGGAGCTGATCGCTGACCTCAAGCGGGCCGGTTTTGTTCAGGAGCCAGCCCGTGGGAGCCATCGCAAGTTCAGGCATCCAAAGGGTGTCACCGCAGTCCTTTCCGGGCACAGCGAGGGGACGGACGCGCTCGCCTATCAGGAACGCCACGTCCGCCAGGTCATTGAGGAGAGTCAAAAATGAATGCAAAACGCGAACGCAAGGCGAAGATCGGCCGCCTGTCGGCGTGCTATCCGCGCGTCATCGAATGGAGCGAGGAAGATCACTGCTATGTGGGCAGCGCTCCCCCATTGGTCGGCCAGTGCTGCCACGGTGCCACCGAGGCCAAGGTGGCGGCTCAGTTGGCGATCATTGTGGAAGACCTGGTGCAGGACGTGATCGACGGGAAGATGCCCGAGCCGGAGAGCCAGGCGGGCAAGAGCTACAGCGGAAAATTCGTCGTGAGGATCCCGCCGGCCGTGCACAAGAAACTGGCGCTGAAGGCGATGGCCCGTGGGGAAAGCCTGAACCAGTTCGTGGCCGAAGCCCTGGCGCGCGCGTAGTGCCGCCTATCTACCGAACGATCCTGGTTCACCGCTCATGAATAAACATCGGCAGGAGGTCGTCGAAGTCTCGATGATTCTTTCACGACGCCCGGCGCTGCGGGAGCAGTTGACCCGATACCCACGCAGGAATGAAAATAGTCCCCCTTTGACAAGGAGAGCACCATGAACTGCCATCTGAAATCCCTGGCCCTGATCGTCCTCGGTGGGCTCGTCGGAACCCCTGTTCTCGCCCAACCGACTGGCTCGCAAGAAGTGCGAAAAGGAGAACGCGTCGAGCACCGTGGCGAGCGGCAGGAAAGAGTGGGCGCACGGCAGGAACGTCGCGGGGCGCGGCAAGAGAACAGAGGCGAGCGAGAGGAACGCCAGGGCGAGGCCAAGGAACGTCGGGGTGCCGAACTTGTGAAGGAGGGCAAGGTCAAGGAAGGTGAAGTCCTGGAAAAGAAGGGTGCCCAGGAGGAGCGCCAGGGTGCGCGCGACGAGCATCAGGGTGAAGCCAAGGAGCGGCGTGGAGCGCGCAACGAACGCAAGGGAGAAGCCAAGGAGCACCGGGGCGACCGCCTGGAGCGCCAGGGCGTGCGGAGGGAAAAGGCTGGCAAGTAAGGCCTGAGGCGATCCCTGTCGTGTCGGCTGCCCGACAGGAGGCTCAACCCCGAGTCGATCACCTTGACTGCAGCACGAATCCGACGAGAAATGCCAGGCTGACGGCGACCATCAGGCCGTGTACCTGGCGGGCCTTGCCGCGCAGGAGCTTGATGAGCGTGTGGCTGATGAAGCCCAGCCCGATTCCGTTGCTGATGCTGTAGGTGAGCGGGATGCACACAAAGGTGAGAAAGGCGGGGAAGGATTCTTCCCAGTCGTCCCATTCGATGTTGCGGATGGCGTTCATCATCAGGAACCCGACGAAGATGAGCGCGCCCGCGGTGATGGGATAGACAAAGGCGTCGCCCATTCCCGCCGGAGGCAGCACGTCGGCCGGCGCGCGAAAGCCGGCACCCACCAACTGCGAGTAGTGCGCGGCATTCGGCACGCGATAGCCGCCGCCCACCATGGCGATGATGGGCGAGAAGAACGCGGCCACGGCAAAGAGCAGCCCGGTCACGATGACGGTCAGGCCGGTGCGCCCGCCCTCGGCCACGCCGGCCGCTGATTCCACGTAGGTGGTGATGGAACTGGCGCCGAACAGGCCGCCCACCGCGGCCGCGCTGGCGTCTACCAGCAGGATGCGCTTCAACCCGGGCACGCGGCCCTGGGCGTCGACGAACCCGGCCTGTTCGCCCACCGCCACCACCGTGCCCATGGTGTCGAAGAAATCCGACAGCAGCAAAGCAAAGACTGCCGTCAGCAGCACCGGCGAGAGCATCTTCGCGATGGCCGGGGTGCCGTCCACGGTTGCGAAGGGCGCCCAGAAGGTCGAGAAGTCCATGGGTGCCAACACAGCAGTGGGCCAGCGTGCGACACCCAGGAGCAGCGCTGCCAGGGTAGCCGCCAGCAAGCCCCAGAAGATGTCGCCCTTCACGCGCAAGCAGCGAAAGGCCAGGATGGCGGCCAGGCCAATGAGCGTGACCCACACGTAAGGCTGCGAGAGATCGCCGAGAGCCACCAGGGTCACGGGCGCGGGCCGGATCACGCCGCCCTGGTTCAGACCGATGAAGGTGATGAACAGGCCGATGCCCCCGCCGATGGCGCGCTTGAGGCTCATGGGGATGGCGTTCATCACCGATTCGCGCAGCCCGCTGAGTACCAGGACGACGAAGGCCAGCCCTTCCAGCAGCACCGCGGCCATGCCCACCTGCCAGGGCACGTGCGCCTGCTGCGCGCCGATGATCGAGAACGACACCACGGCGTTGAGGCCCATGCCTGAGGCGAGAGCCAGCGGCCGGTTGCTGACCAGGCCCATGGTGATGCACATGACAGCGGCGCCCAGAGCAGTGGCCGTGGCGGCGCCGGCAAAGGGGACGCCGGCAGCGGCCAGGATGCCGGGGTTGACGAACACGATGTACGCCATGGTCAGGAAGGTGGTGGCGCCAGCCAGGGTTTCGGTGCGCAGGCTGGTGCCACGCTCGCCTAGCTTGAAGAATCGATCGAGCATAGCGCCGAAGTGTACACCGGTCTGCCCCGCGCCGTTTCGGCCAGCCGATGGCTCTGCTGTGACCTCGATCACTCACTGTTGTGGAGCGCGCCCCGCACAGGCTTCCATTGACCCAAGGTTCGGTCTAGACTTCGTCCATGCAGACCGGTCGCGGGGCATGGATGCTGGCGCTCTGCTTGCTGTGCGCCTGTGGCAGCCGCTCCGGACTCGGGACACGGCAGGACGGTGCGGCGCCTCGACTTGTGGACAGTTCGATTGCCGGCATGGCGCCGGATGGATCCTTTGTCTTGCCTGACGCCGCTCCCGCGCTGCCCGATGGCTCGCGCGACATCTCTCGCTCGCTGCCGGATGCTGCCGTGTTGGCTGATCTGTCTCCCGTGTTGCCGGATGCCCCTGTGCGGGGTGACGTTTCTCCCGTGCTGCCCGATGCGCCCGTGGTGGGTGACGTCTCTCCCCGGTTGCCGGACGCCTCCGTGCCACGCGACGGTTCTCCTGCGTTGCCGGATGTCTCGCGCGACATCCCATCCACGTTGTCCGATGTCTTGCGTGATGCCTCTCCCTCGGAGCCCGATGTCTCGCGTGACGTGTCTCCTGTGTTGCCCGATGCTTCGACCGAGGAACAGTCGCCTTCGCCAGATGGCTCGCCCAGTGCTTTCTGCAGTGGAGCGACCAGCCACATGGTGGTCAATGATATCGAGTCCTATCCGGTGGTCAGCGGAAGAGCGATCCCCCTCGACTGCTGCGAGGGCGGCGCGTTCCAGGTCACCACCGATACATTCGCATGGACGATCGCAGTCACGTGGCGCAACACGGATTTTGTGCTCCCTGCCACGCTCGATCTGGCCAACCTACCTCGGACATGGGGCGTGCAGGTGTTCGTTGGTTGTCCCACGTCCGCGCCCTGCGCCTCACCACCGGATAGCTACACCAGCGGACTGAGCGGAACTCTGCAAGTGTCAGGCAAAATCGATGGCTACGACATGAGCCTGTGTCTCTCGGTGGCCGAATCCCCGAGCAGCCCGCACCCGGTGGTTCACACTCTCGATCTCTACGCGCCCAACGTGCACGCGGGCTATTGATTAGGCGGCTCCCTGGCGGCCGGCTCGTTTCGTCGAGTCTAGCCGCCGTCCAACTTGGCCTGAACCACGAATTGTGAAATGGGGAGATTGAGCGCCTGGACCCCCAGCGCCACCAGTCGCGCCATCTCATAGGCACCATGTGCCTGAAAGTGCAGAACGTTGGGTTGGCCTCCTGAAACCAAGACTATCGTCGTCTGCACGGCCGTAATTCCGATCTGCGTGTAGTAAGCGAGTGCCATGGTTTGCAGGTCAATGAGAGGGGTGTTGCTTGACGCGGCGACGGCCGCGTCGGCCTGGCAATAGGCCACATAGTCATTGTTGAAGACACCATTTTGATAGTCCAGACGGGGTGTGGGCGTGATGATGACCGGTATGGCGTTCTTGCCGCGGGCGCCGTCAATGTACTGCTGCAAGTAGGTTCTGTACGTGGTCGCGGGATTGGTATAGCGAGTCGTATCGCTCGTGTATCGATCGTTGATTCCCCATGCGGCAAAGAGGTAATCACCGGGCTTTATTGCGGCCAAGATCGCAGTCAGGTGTCCTTCGTCAATGAACGACTTCGAGCTTCTGCCGCCAATGGCATCGTCCACGACGACCACATCGCTGGTGAAGAAATTCTGCAGCTCCTGCCCCCATCCCTCCTGGTTGTCGGGGTTGGAAGCGTAGTACGAGACAGTTGAATCTGACGCCAGATAGATGGTGGGTTTCCCCGACGACACGGGGTAGGTGCCGGTGGCTGGGGTGACGACCGCACCGCCCGCGGCTGAGCCGCCTGCGCCGCCCGTCGCGCCCCTTCCGCCCGCGCCTGTTCCGCCGGAGCCACCGGTCGAACTCCTGCCACCCGAGCCGGAGCCGCCTGTGCCGCCGGTAGCGGTCGAGCCGCCCATGGCGGTCGAGCCGCCCCTGCCGGTTGCACCACCCGTGGCGGTCGAGCCGCCCCTGCCGGTTGCACCACCCGTGGCGGACGAGCCACCCCTGCCCGTTGCACCACCTGTGGCCGTCGAGCCGCCTGTGGTGGACGAGCNNCCGCCTGTGGTGGACGAGCCGCCCGCAGCCGTCGAGCCGCTTGTGGCGGACGAGCCGCCCGTGGCGGTCGAGCCACCCCTGCCCGTCGAGCCGCCCGCGGCGGACGAGCCGCCGGCAGCCGTCGAGCCGCCGGTAGGCGTCGCACCGCCAGTGGTCGATCCGCCCTGGGAAACCGAGCTGGTCTGCGACTGCCCACCAGACGCAGGTGTACCGCCGCTGGTCAGAACTCCCCCGGTGCTTGTCGGACTGCTCGTAGTGCCGCCAGCGCTCACGCTGCTGGAGGTCGGGACCGTACCGCCTGTACTTCCCCCAGAACCAGCACCAGGAGGGGAGCTGTCGGAGCTGCAGGCCAGCAGTGAACAGGTAGCGAGAGCGAGAACGCCAACGAAGACTCGGCCGAGACAGGTTTTCATCTTTGGGAAACTCCTAGGCAGTGCATCGTCGTGACCATTGGGGTGGGAGGCGGCTGCATCTTGACGTGAAGAATCGTCAGGGAATGACCCCTTTTGGGGGTTTCACTGCCCCTAAAAGGTGCCGCTCTAAGAAATAGCGGCTCACGAAATTGAATATTGCGCCGCAGTGGACGCCGCCCTAGCGGCGAGGGGAGCCTTTGTCAGACCAACTGCGCGGGCGGCAGCAGTTCGTAGCGCATGTTGCGACGGCGCGGCACGAAGCCCGCGTTGCGCACGCAGCGCTCGATGTTGGCGGCGGAAATCTTGAAGACCGTGCCTGCTGTCGCGACCACGTTCTCCTCGATCATGGCCGAGCCGAAATCATTGCCGCCGAAGCGCAGGGCAACCTGACCCACGGCCGGTCCCATGGTGACCCAGGAGACCTGCAGGTTGGGGAAGTTGTCGAGGTAGAGTCGCGCCAGAGCCAGCACGCGCAGGTAGCGGAGACTGCCGGTGTCGTCGTGCAGCGGCAGGCGCGTTCCTTCGGACTGGAAGCTCCAGCAAATGAAGGCCGTGAAGCCCGCGGTCTGATCCTGTAGGCGGCGCAGGCGGTCGAGGTGTCCGACCAGTTGGCGCGGCGTCTCGCCGAAGCCAAACACCATGGTAGCGCTGGTGCGCAGACCCAGGCCGTGCGCCTCGCGCATGACATCGATCCAGGTGTCGGCAGAACACTTCCTGGGCGAGATGCGACGGCGGATTTCATCGTCCAGGATCTCGGCCGCGCCGCCCGGCACGGAGTCCAGACCCGCGGCGATGAGGCGCTCGAGCACGGTCCGCANNCTTCGTAGTACGCGAGCGACAGATCCGGGTTGATGCCGCCCTGGAGCAACACCTGCACACCGCCCAGTTCGACGGTCTCGCGAAGCTTCTGCGCCAGCTCTTCTCGAGACAGGATGTAGGCCTGGGCGTGGCCCGGGGTCCGGTGGAAGTTGCAGAAGGAACAGCAGGTGGTGCAAGCATTGGTGTAGTTGACGTTGCGGTCGACGATGTAGGTCACTACGCCGTCGGGATGCAGCGCTTGCCGACGGAGGTCGGCGGCCTGGCCCAGGTCGAACAAGGGCGCCTCGGCGTACAGGCGCGTTCCCTCGTCGAGGGTCATCCGCTCGCCCGCAGCAGCGTCAGTCAGTAGGCGATCCAGGGACAGCCCCGATCGTGGCGGCGGGTGCGGCAACGCCGGGGCATCGAACAGGCGCACGCGCATGGGCTTGGCCAGAAGTCCCGCCTCGTGGCAGCGCGCGAAGAAAGCCGTGGCGCCAGACAGTTCGTCGGAACCGAGGCGGTGGCGAATGTTGTTCAGCAAGTAGTCCTCGCCCACCGCGGGGGCGACGTCGTTTTCCAGGGCCCAGGCCCGTCCTATCTTCGCCCGCTGCTCCAGACCCAACCGCAGGCTTTCTTGCAACAGCGCCACGTCTTCAACTGAGACCACGCCGGGCCGGCCAGCCCAGACGGCGTAAGCGAAGGGAAGCCCCACCAGGCTGTGCCATTCCTTGCCAAGGTCGTAGACATGGCGAAAGCGGCCGTCGATGTGCAGGCCGAGGTCGCCGATGATGAGCGCGCCACGCGTGCCGCCGACTGCATCCGCGATCTGGTCGTGCGGCGTTTCGACGAAGCCGGGCCGAAGGCTGCGTTCCCTGGTCAGAAGGCGCGCCAACATCTGCGAGGTGCGCGAGGCCCCGTCGAGAGCGATGGCGGTCATCTCTTCCCACGGCACCTGGCCCACCAGCACGACCGTGCGCACCGGGCCGCGGCTGGCAATGGCGATGCCGGGTACCACGCGCAGTTCTTCGATCGAAGCGGCGTAGCTGGCGATGGGCATGAGTCCCAGGTCTGCCTCGCCCGCGGCAACCGCGGCCGCACAGCGCGAGGGCTCGGCAAAGCGCAGGTCGAAGCGGTCGGCGCCCACCAGGCCCTGCTCGATTCCGTAGGTGATGGGCCGCGCGTTCAGGAAGGACACCGCGGCCAGGCGCAGGCGCCGGCTCATCTGAACACTCCCACGGGGATCTCGTACCCTTCGGCCAGGAGCGCGTCGCCTTCTGCCACGACGTTGTAGAGAGTGTCCCGCTCCACGGGCGTGCGGCCGGCGGCGCGAATGAGGCGTACGATCTCAGCCGGCGCCAGGCTCTGCGGCGCGCCCGAGCCAGCCAGGTGATAGATCTTCTCCTCTTGCACGGTACCGTCCAGATCGTCGGCACCGAACCACAGCGCGGTTTGTGCAGTCTTGATTCCCAGCGAGACCCAGTAGGCCTTGATGTGCGGGATGTTGTGCAGCACGAGCCGAGCCAACGCGAACACGCGCAGATCGTCGATCGCTGAGGGTGCCGGCAGATGCGCAAGGGCATTGTTGTCGGGGTGAAAGGCCAGAGGGATCAGGGCCTGGAACCCGCCGGTCTCATCCTGAAGCGCGCGCAAGCGCAGCAGGTGCTCGACTCGTTCCTCGATGGTCTCGATGGTGCCGTAGAGAATGGTGCAATTGGAGCGCAGGCCCATGTGGTGGGCCGTGCGGTGCACGTCCAGCCATTCCTGCGCGTCGCACTTGTTTGGGCAGATGCGCTGGCGCACGCGGGGCGCGAAGATCTCGGCTCCGCCGCCGGGCAGCGAGTCGAGCCCAGCCGCGCGAAGGCGCTGCAAGACCTCGCGCACCTCCAGCCGGAAGAGCTTGTGGAAGTGGAAGATCTCGACTGCGCTGAAGGCCTTGATGTGGAGCGTGGGCTGCAGGCGTTTGAGGCCGGCCAGAAGCTCGGTGTAGTAGTCGAAAGGCAGACTTTCGTGCAGCCCGCCCACCACGTGGACCTCGGTCACGCGATCGCCAGCGTCGAGGCGCGCCTTCAGCTTGTCCCATGCCTGTGCCATGCTCAGCACGTAGGCGCCGGGCTGGTCGAGGCTGCGGCGAGAGAACGAGCACAGTTTGCAACTCGCCACGCACAGGTTGGTCGGGTTGATATGCAGGTTGCGGTTGAAGGTTGCGCGAGCGCCGTGGAGTCGTTCGCGCACCTGATTGGCCAAGGCACCCAGCTTCAGCAGATCGGGCTCGCGGAAAAGTGCAAGCCCGTCGTCAAGAGACAGTGGAACCCCGGCGTCCAGCTTTTCTGAGATCGAGGCGAAGCTCACGGCGCGAACTCCTCCAGCCCACCTCCTGCCACGCGCTCGAAGGGGCTCAGCCCGGCCCCGCGGAGGAGTTGGGCTGCTTCGGCGCGCGTGAGGACGCGGCTGCCGGCGTTGTCGCCCAGGCGCAGGGCCCGCTTCTGCACGATAGACCCGCAAAGCTCGTCAGCGCCGAAGCCCAAGGCCAACTGCCCCAACTTGGGGCCAAGACGATCCAAATCGACGAGGACGTGCGGCACTTCGGGCAGGGCCAAGCGACAGCGGGCGACAAAGAGCAAGGTCGCAAGGCCCAGGCAGTCTTCCTCGGGCGTGGGCACGACGCCGTCGAGGACCAGACCCTCGCGCACCTGCTCGGCGAGCGTGGCCAGGCGTCGTTCTTGTTGCGGCAGGGATTCCTCGGCTGGCACGGCCAGCCGGAGCAAGCCGCGCAGCCCGCGGCCCGTGGCTTCGGTCAGCATGGGAAGCGACGCCGCGACCAAGACGTTGCAAGCAAAGAAGCCGCGGCCGCCGGTTGCGGCCCGGGCCGCGGCCTGGGCCGCGCGGCCCAGCACGAACAGGTCAGGGGACTGGATCGCCGCCGTCGCGACGCCGGTACTCATCGCGGCGCTTGCTCCTCGGCCCAGCGGGGCTGCAGCGAGTGGGCAACGCCTAGCTGGTCAAGCACGCGCGCCACCACCGTGTCGGCCAGTTTCTCGACCGTGGCCGGCCGAAAGTAGAACGACGGCGCTGCCGGCAAGACCACCGCCCCTGCGCGTGTCACCACCAGCATGTTTTTTAGGTGGATTTGTGACAGCGGGGTTTCGCGCACCACCAGCACGAGCTTGCGTCGCTCCTTCAACGCCACGTCCGCGGCCCGGCTGATGAGATCGTCGCCCACGCCATGCGCGATGCGCGCCAGGCGGCCCATCGAACAAGGAATGGCGACCACCGCATCCCACAGGGCCGAGCCCGAGGAAAAGGGCGAGGTAAAGTCGTCGACCGCATAGCGGCGGAACGGGAAGTGGGGTTCACCGCCGAGTTCATGGCGCCAGACCCGCAGACCGCAGGGAGAAAAACACGTGGCCACCTCGACAGCGGGCGACGTCGCCAGGGTTTCGAGCAGCCGGCGCGCGTACAGCGATCCAGAAGCACCCCCGACCGCGACCAGGAGCTTCATCGCGCCTCCACCAGTGAGGCGATTCCGCCGGGAAAGAGATCGTGGCTGCGCACATCGACGAATCCAACCGCGCGAAGTCTGGCTTCGAAATCGGCCTGGGTGTCGAAACGCTGGATCGACTCAGGCAGATAGCGATAGGCCGCGCGATCGCCGCTTGCCGCCCATCCCACAAGGGGCANNTTGCGCACGCAGAAACCCGAGAAGGCCGCGAGGAAGGTGCCATCCCGGTAGGGCAGCCGGTGGCCGTCAGCCTTGTGCAGAGCCACCCCGGACGCGCCCGGTTTGCGCCGACCCTCGACTAGCATGGTGCGCGCGAAGTCGGCAGCCACCACATGCGCGTCCGGCCGCTGGCGCACGATCTCGACCGCGCCATCGAGCGTGCCCGCGCCCAGATCAAGCACCCAGGGAGACGGCTGCAGTCCGTCGAGCAAGAGGCGCATGGCCCGGCGCCGCCAGAGCACGTCGAGACCGGCGGACATGATCCGGTTGGCGACATCGTAGCGACCGGCGATGCGGTCGAACATGGCGCGCACGTCGGTTGCGGCCTGGGCCATCACGCCACCCGCTCGACCGACAGGCGCGCCAGTGCGGCCAGCGCATCCCTGAAGGACGAGGGGGGCACGGCTTGCAACTCGGCAGCGGCGGTACGGGCCAAGGCCATGGCCTCGGCGCGGGCACAGTCGAGGCCGCCCGCGGCGCGCGTCTCCTGCAGGATGCGGGCGGCGTCTGCCGTCGATACGCCCGCTTCGCCCATGGCAGAACGGATGTCGTCGCGCAGGGCCGGTCGGGCCTGGCAGGCCAGCAACACGGGCAGGGTCAGCTTACCCTCTTGCAGATCGCGCCCCGGGGACTTGCCACTCGCCGTGTCGTCGCCCGCGCAGTCGAGCACGTCGTCAGTGATCTGGAATGCGCGCCCGAGCAGGCGGCCGTAGCGCGCCAGGGCTGCGTCGAGAGGCCCGGGCAGCACGCCACCCACGCGCGCACACCACGCCATCAGCGATCCGGTCTTGCGGTCGATGACGTCGAAGTAGCTGTCGGCGGTGGCCTCGGGATCGCCCGCGCTTTCCAGTTGCGCCACTTCACCCTCGGCCATTTCGGTGACAGCGGCGGCCAGGGCCTCGACCGCGGTCAGCGATCCAGTGGCCGCGACCGACCCGAGCCCGCGCGCGAAACAGAAATCGCCCACCAGCACGGCGATGCCATTGCCGTAAACCATGCGCGCGGCCGGCCGNNGCGCAGCCGACCGCGATGCCGACGTTCAGGGGCGCGTCGGTCGCCCGGGAAGCGAGCACCGCCAAGAGCGGCCGCAACCGCTTGCCACCCGCGCCGAGCAGGTGGCCCCCCACCTCGGGAATGCGCCCCATGGGGCTGTCCATATAGGCCAGCAGGCGCGTCTCCACCACCTGCATGGGATCGCAGACCAGCGCCAGCAATTCAGCGGCAGAGAGCCGCGGTCCATCCGGGGAAGGGCTTTCGCGCCAGTGAAGCGCGGCCCCGATCATGAAGCGCGTCCTGTCTTGGCCACGGCGGCCAACTCACACTTCTGCAAGCGCTCGTCCGCGCGCGCGGCCAGTTGCCCGCACGCCGCTGCGGCGTCCGAGCCGCGCGAGGTGCGGATGTAGACCGGAATGTCCGCAAGCCGGACGGCGTTCTGGAAGGCCAGGGCCCGTTCTGCGCTCGGGCTCTCGAAGGGCAGGCCCGGCACGGGGTTGTACGGAATGATGTTCACCTTGCTCGGAATACCACGCAAAAGGCGTGGCAAGCGAGCCGCATCCATGTCGCTGTCATTGACACCGGCGAGCAGGACGTATTCGAAGGTGATGCGACGGTGGTGCGCCAGGGGGAAGCGGCGTGCAGCGGCCAGCAACGCGGCGATGTTCCATTGCCGGTTGATGGGCATGAGCCGGTCGCGCACCTCGTCCGTCGTCGCGTTGAGCGAGATGGCCAGGTTCGGCGCCGGCCGGATCTTCGCCAGAGCGTCGATCCCGGGCACGACCCCGGCGGTAGAAACCGTGAGGCGTCGGGGCGACAGGCCCGCACCCCAAGGATGTTCGAAGATCTTGAGCGCGCGCACCACCGGATCCAGGTTGTGCAGCGGCTCGCCCATGCCCATGAAGACCAGGTTGCTCGGCTTGTACCCCGCCAGTTCCATGCCCCAGTAGAGTTGCTCGACCATCTCCCCGGCCGACAGGTGCCGGCCGAAGCCGAGCCTGGCGGTGGCGCAGAAGGTGCAGCCCCAGGCGCAGCCGGCCTGGCACGACAGGCACAGGGTCAGCTTGGCCCGCTCGGGTTTGTCATCGGGGATCAACACCGACTCGATGGCGCAGCCGTCGTGGGTGCGGAAGCGAAACTTGCGCGTGCCATCGGCCGCGTCCACCACACCGTCGAGAAGGATGGGTTGCAGGGGCGTCTCGGCCAACAGGGTGTCGCGCAGGGAACGGGGAATGTTACTCACAGCATCGAGCGCACGAACGCTGCCCACACCGCCCGGCCCAGGGCCGTGCAGCCAGCGGAAGATCTGCTCGGCGCGAAACGGGGGTTCACCCTTGCGCGCCACGCGCTCCCGCAGCTCCTCGATGGTGAACGATCGAAGGTCCAACGCCGGGGAGTATAGCTGCGGATCAGCGCAACGCCTGCCCTAATGCCACCACGCTAGCTGCACGAAGTCGTGGCGGTAGACGACCCCGCAACCTAGCACTACTGTGTCGGATTCTCCCGTCGCCGTCGCTGCTGTGGGTCCCGTCCGCTTTCTCGCTTCTCGGTCAGATACGTCGAGTATCTTCCCTCGGCGCTCGTCGCGGCCGGGCCTCCTCGCGACGCGACGGCTCGGTCCGAATCCAACACAGTAGTGCTAGCCCGCTTCGGCTTGTTCGTTGATCAGGTACTTGGCGACCACGGCCTCGACCGACAGAGCACTCTTGGTGCCTTTCAGAATCGATTGAAGCGCGTCGAGGTCCGTCTTCCAGGTCAAGTCTCCCGGGGCGACCACGCAAATGCGACCGGGGGCGTAGTCGCCGAACAACTTGCCGTCCGCGAAGTAAAAGTGCTCGGAGCTAGTAGCCGTGGGATAGGGGTGCATGGCCGGGGGGACGTCGCCGGGACGGAACCACAGCTTGATCTCCCGTTCGGCATCACCCGAATTGGCCGAGGCGTGGATCAAATTGTCCATGCGAGCCCCCAGCACCTTGCCTTCAGCGTCCTTGACTTGCTCGATCGTGCCGAGTGATCGAATGCAACCCGGTTGCTTTTCGCGTGCCACATGTGGATCGGTGGGTCCCGAGATCTCGCGCACCTTGGAAATGGCCTTGGGTCCCTGGTACATGATGGCGATCACGCGGCGCCGCCAGGGCTCGTTCCGGTAGTGCAACTTGCCCTGGATGTACTCGAGCAGCGAGGGGAAGAAGAATTTGCCGCGGTGCTCGGCGTAGTGTTCATTGGCCAGCATGGTGCTGACGTGAACGATCTTGGCACCCGCGAAACGGAGTCCGGTGTGGAACTCAGAAAGCTGTGACAGCACGTAGCCGGTCAGCGAGTTCTTCAGGGCGTCGGGCTTGATGAGGACTAGTGTCTGCTCGACATCGTTCTGTTCCACGGAAAATTCCTTTCTTTAGGTCACGGGGCCGACGACTCGCAGTCGGCCATGTTCGATGGCGGTGATGATAGCGCCGATGGCGTTGCGTGCCACTGCGTCGGGTTTGATGATAGCGAGAGTGCGTTCGAGGGCCATGAAAAGTGACTGCAACAGCTAGTCGATGCGCCCGATGGCGAACTTCAGGTAGTCGCCCTCGGGAAAAGCGGGCAAGGCAGGGTGGTCGAATCCAGCGCCGGTCACGGCTTCCAGTCCGAACCTGCGGCCGGCAGCAGCCGCGCCCCGCTCCACACTGGCCAGAAACTCGTCGCGGGGAAAATGGCTGGAACAGGAGGCCGCACAGAGCAGGCCGCCGGGCGCGACGACAGTAGCCGCCAGACGATGCAGGCGAAAGTAGGCGCTTCGGGCGGCGGGCAATGCGCGTCGAGACGGCGCAAAGCTAGGCGGGTCCGACACGACGATATCCCAGCGCCGCGTGCGGCGAGCCGCCTGGTCGAGAAACGCCAACGCATCAGTCGCGTGAAACCCGGCATGTTCCAGCGACAGGTGGTTGAGTTGGAAATTGCGTCGCGCTGTCGCCAGCGCCGGCTTCGCACTGTCCACCGTGTCGGTCCGGGTGGCGCCGGCTGCCGCGGCGTACAGCGAAAACCCGCCCGTGTAGCCGTAGAGATTCAGCAGCGACTTGCCCGCGGCGCGCGCCGCCACCGCATGCCGGTTCTCGCGCTGGTCGAGAAACAGCCCACCCTTCTGGCCGCGGCCCAAATCCACGATGAAGCGAATACAGTTCTCGCGCACTTCGATCTCGCCCAGGCTGGCGCGCTGTTCGCGATCGACGACCTGCGACAGGCGCAGCGGGGCCGAACACTCGGCCAGCAGGTGATCCAGATCTCTGTAGAATGCCCTGGCGCCCGCGCCGTCGAAACGCACCACAGCCACCTGATCGTACAGGTCGACGTGGATGCCCGGCAGGCCGTCACCTTCGCCATGCACCCAGCGAAAGGCGTTGGTCTGGTTGCGGTCGAGACGCGCCAGTCGCTTGGCCAGGGCCTGGCGCAGGCGATCGCAGACCAGCACCTGCACGTCGCGCACCGGCAGCAGGTCCAGCACGCGCACCGCAATGGGCCCGGTTGCATCCCAGTAGCCATGGGCTAGGGTCCTGCCGTCTCGCCCAGCCACCGTAACCACGGCCCCACCGGGAACCGCGGGTGCTTCTACCAGGGCATCGCGGAAGATCCACGGGTGGCCCTGGCGCAGGGCACGTCCCAGGTTCTTGCGCAGGATCACCTTGGCAGAGGCGGGCATCACGGGTGGATCCTTGACTCCGATACGAAAGGAAAGCACGCGCAGATTCTTCCGGTTCTCGCCTCAAGGGACAGCGCTGCCTGCCGATGTGGCTCTGGCGGACCACAGGCGGCGGACGGTAGGCCGGCGGGGGCTGCGGGGAGGCGAACTTCGGCGGGTCCGCTAGAGGGTCGGGGGATCCGGCGGTGACGCAACTCCGAGGGGGTGGGGCAAGGAAGGTACGTGCGGCGCCGCCGGGTCGATTAACATGGCAGCGGACTAGAACCCCAGGCCGACGTTGAGCAGGAAGCCGTGGCTGTAGTGCTTGGGTAGGTCGGGGGAGGGTACGACCGCGACGCCCATCGGGCTATTCTCGCGCTCGCCAAAGGTATTGATGAAGTAGCCGACCTCGGCGCGCAGTTGCACCGACGAGAGGCGGCCCAGGAGCACACCGGCAGTCGGCTGCAGCACGATGCCGCTGGCGCCCTGGCCCCCGAGGCTCATGTACGCCCAGCGCACGACCCCGCCGAGGTACGGCGTGAAGTCCTCGCGCAACAGGGGATAGTAGCCTCCGATGGAGGCAGCAAAGGCCCCGTGGTTGTTTCCCGCCCCGACATCGACTGCGACGTCAGCCATCCACGAACGCGCGTCGTACAGCCAGAAAAGTCCCCCACCCGGCAGCGCGGTCATCGAGCCCGCCGGCGTGTTGAATGGCAAGTAGGTGAACAGGTGGATACCGAACGACTTGTTGGCCGTTCGCCGAGCCAGGTTGTTCGTCTCTTTCTCGGTCACCGTGTCGATTTCCGCGCTGTCGCGCACCGGCTTGCCGATCAGCATCGCATGGGCCAGCCGCTGGATGACGGTGTCCAACTCGTCCGGGCCTCCGGAGATCACCATGCTGTCCCAATACACGACCTGTCCCGAGCCGGCCGCGTACGCGGTCAGCCGCACGCGCGCCGAGGAACCGAAATGGATGAGGCGAAGGACCAGGGCCTGCTCGGCGCCGAGGGCGGCCGCCTGTTTTGCTGCCTCCGCGGCGGTCGGCTCCTCGGCCGTCGGCGCACCAGAGGGCTCCAGCACTGTGTAGGCCCCGGTTCGCTGCAGGTGGTCCTTCAAAATGTCGCGGCACGCCCGCAGGATGTCCGGAGCCACGTTGTCCCCCGAGGGCGGCAAGAGCGCGACCACGCGTGGAGCCGCCCACGACACGGCTGGCGACATCCAGAAAATGGTGGAGAAGGCAAAGAAGAGAATGAAGGGCAGCGGCTTTTTCATGGTGTTGTCCAGGTTCTATTTCCTATTGTTGGGCGGGGGAGCCATCTGCGCGGTCAGCGGTGGCGACGAACTTGATGAAAATCGGACACCGATGTCAGGGTTTCAACGTTCTTGCCCAGGGGCTTCACCTTTTGGGGCAGGGGGCGGGTTCGATTCCGGGGTCGGCGCGCCCGCGCCCGGAGGCGCAGACGGCGGCGCACCGACGCTGTGCGGGGGTGGAGTGACCCAGGGGTCGTAGGGTGCCGGCGGCTGGTACGGAGGCACCCCTTGCTGCCCGAAACCGAACCCGGGCGCAGGTTGCATGCGAGTCAGCCGCACCTGAAGCTCTTCAGTGGCTTCGCGGCACGCCGAGGCTTTCCCATATCCAGACACTGCCGACGCTGCGAATAGCACTGCCGCACCACCCGCGATGAGAGCCACTTCCGTCCCGCCCGTGCTGGAACCCGATTGCCTACTGGCCAAGCTGGCAAAGCCGACCGCGTCGATCGCGTACGCTGCGCCCAGCACCGTGTCGACCACCGGCCAAGCCCTGCTGGTCGTGCACGTGAAGTACGGGAGCTGGCGGTGCTTCTCCGGCGGCCCGTCGACGAATATGTACGAGCAGGCCCCGCTCCCTGCCGTCAGAAACAGCACACACAGCACCAGAGGGGCAGACACGCGGAAGGGGCTTCTTGCGGGCATGCTTCGCTTCCTAGCAATTGTGGGGCCACCACCAGGGACGAGAGGTCCGCCGCACCGGCGGTGGGTTCCTGTCAGCGACGAGACGGCTGGCAGATCGGTCGGGGGTTTTCTGTGTGTCAGCGGCATGGAATGAGGACCACCCGGAGGATGATACTACGTCAGCGATGTCATGCCGCGCACTGTTCCGTGGCCGCTGCTCCCTGTGCGTCCTCGGCAGCGGGTCGTCGTCGAGGTGAACAGACGCGCCCCGCTTTGGTTTCGGCCGTGAGGCTACCCTGTGATAGACGTAGGCTTGCCCCCTGAGCAGGACGCCACGTGATCACGCCAGAAGACGCCTCGACACTCGCTTCCCCGGCCTCCGCCGGCCCGGCCGCGGGCCCGCGCAATTCGCGTGGGGAGCCCGCCGGCTTTGCCGGCGGCGCACCATCGCNNGAGGGTTCCCATGTGAATTGGTTCGACCGGCTAAGCGAGCGGCAGATGACACTGCTCGTAATCCTGGTCGGCCTTCTCCTCTATATACCGTTCGCCGGCAGCTACGGCCTGTGGGACCCGTGGGAGACGCACTACTCGGAGGTCGCGCGCCAGATGACCAAGCGGGGCGACTTCATCAGCCTGTGGTGGCCTGGATCGCCGCGCGACGCTGAGGTGTTCTGGTCCAAGCCGGTGCTGACCTTCTGGATCATGAGCATCGGCATGCACATCGCGCGCATCGGCCTGCCTGGGAACGATCCAGGCGAGATGGCCCTGCTGTCACGCACTGAGTGGGCGGTGCGCGTGCCCTT
>PMZX01000298.1 GCA_003170035.1 Myxococcales bacterium
GGTGCGAGAGGCACTGGCGGTTAGTCCGCCGGCTAGGCGAGAGACGGAGGCAGTCACCCCGCCACGCAGGCCAGAGGCTGTCGCGGCGACACCGCCGCCGGGGCCAGAGGTTGTCGCGGCGACCCCGGCGCCCAAACCAGAGCCAATCGCGGCGACACCACCGCCCAAACCGGAGGCAGTGACGCCGCTTCCGCTATTCGAACCCGCGCCATCGCCTCGCCCTGTGGCACAAAGTGAGCTTGGGGCAAAGCCCAGCCCAGGCGTTTCTCCGTCGGCGTCGCAGGTAGTTGCCGCGACAGGCGCGCTGCCAGAAGCCCCGATAAGGATGGCCGAGACCGCCGAGGTTGGGGAGGGCGAGTTCGAGGTCGTGGAGGCGGCCGACACGCCGTCGCGTCCATCGTCCGTGGTCCCGACGCCGCCGCCGGTTCCGGGTATTGCCGGGTCCACCGCAGCTATGTCGCAGTCGGCAGGGCGGGAATCTCCCACAACGACAGGCGTATCAGTCGGAGGTGGAACCGCCTCGGCTTCGGTGAGCGAGGTTCCGCCTCTGCCCGAAGCGCTGTCCCGCAGACCTCTCAAGAAGAGACTCAAGCCGTGGTTCGAGGAGGTCTTCGACGAGGACTATCTGCGCACCTTGCCGTTCATGACCGCTCAACAGACGCTGCGGGAGACGGCCTTCATCAAAGAGGCGCTGTCCCCGCCGGCCGAGGGCGAAGTGCTGGACATTGGGTGCGGCTACGGCCGACATGCCATCGAGTTTGGCCAGCGTGGATTCCGGGTGACGGGTCTCGATCTTTCTTTGCCGCTTCTGATCCGTGCAGCCGACGAAGCCCAGCGTCGGAGTTTGTCGGTGAACTTCGTTCATGCGGACATGCGCGAGATGACCTACGACAGCCAGTTCGACGCCGCATACTGCGTCCTCACATCATTCGGCTACTTCGACGAGGAAACCAACCTGCGCGTCGCCACGTCCGTCTGCCGCGCGATCAAGCCCGGCGGGCGCTTTCTGGTTGACACCATCAACCGCGACTACATCGTGTCCGATCTACCCAGTCGGATCTGGTGGGAAGGCGACGGCTGCGTGGTGCTAGAGGAAGTGGATTTCGATTTTCACACGAGCCGGGTCTTGATCCGACGTTCGATCGTGTTCGGGGATGGACGTCAGGTCGAGAACGAGATTTCGATTCGCGCGTACAGCCTGCATGAACTGGGCAGGGTCTTGCGTCGAGCCGGGTTCCAAGTCCTCGAGGTGTCGGGAAGCCTGGCAAACAAGGAGCCGTTTCTTGGGGCCGCATCGCGCCACGTTGTCCTGGTCTGTGAGCGTCCTTTGACGTAAGTAGATACGCCAGCGCGTTATTTTGCACTTTCCTGCGCCGCAAGTGCACAATCCGGCGGCCCGAGGACACTAACGTCCTGGAAGGATGGGCGTTGGTTCTGAACGCGTAGCGCGCTTCAGGCCTGCTCCCGCCGTGCGCTGCCAGCCATCCATCATTGACGCTAATGAAACCGATGCCCGAAACCGAACATCAAAGTGTACAAGAGAGAGTGAACGTTGCCAGGAATATTCTGGCGCCCCGGACCGTATACGTGTAGTAGGGAGACCTTCAAGCGACTATTCAAAGAGAATCAGCAATGGACCGTACAGCAACAAGAATGAAAGCAGCTCGTAGGCAGCGGCCAGCAAGTGCAAACAACCGCGTCAAGGCTGGACGCCGTCATGGGCGAAGCATGGTTGAAGAGTCCGGTCCCTTGCCGCGACCAGCCAACGATGTTGGCATCGAGCTGGGATTGCCAGAGCCTCCCATGGCCGAAGCTGTGTTTGCAGCCGTGGTGGATGACATTCCCGTGGAGATAGAGCCCATCGAGGCCGCTGTTGTTGCAGCGCCAGAAGAGGATCTGGAGGTCGAGTTGGTTCCGGTGGTTCCCGAAGAGGAGGGCGACGACGACGCCGACGGGGAAGAGGAAGAGGAGGTGGTCGCCCGCCCTGCTGGGTCTGAAGGCGAAGCCAAGAAGTCCGACGAGCCGCAGAGTTTCCTCTCGATGTACTTCCGCGACATGGCGGAACTGGAAGTGCTGCGTCCCGAACAGGAGTTCGAGACCGCGCGCCACATAGAAGAACTCGAGCTTGATCTGTGGCGGGTCATCTTGAGCTTCACCCCCTGGGCAGGGCACGCAATCGCGACCGTCGAGGCCGCGATCGGCAGGCCTCTTCCCGAATTCAGAGTTTACCGAACCTGGGCCGACCGGGCCGGTCGCCGCGTCGCTGCGGCAAAGAACAGGAAGTTCGAAAAACTGGTAGACGGCCTTGCCGCCAAGCTGAAGGAGCTGGACATCGACCGAGTCTTCGTCGATGCCGCTATGGCCGAGATCCATCGTTTGAATGGGGCGGCCAAGCTGGGGCGTCCCGTCGAGGGTCTTGGCTTCCCGACCAACAACAAGGCGTTCCGCCAGTTCGTGGAGAGCGTGTCCTCGAAGGCGGCAGTGGTGAAGCGCGCCAAGAACGAGTTCGTGAAGGCGAACCTGCGCTTGGTCGTGTCCATTGCGCGGCGTTTTAACCATGGCCGCCTGCCGCTGCCTGACCTGATCCAGGAAGGCAACATCGGCCTCATGAAGGCCGTGGAGCGCTACGACTATCGGCGCGGCTTCCGCTTCTCCACCTACGCAAGCTGGTGGATCCGTCACGCCATCAGCCGGGCGCTGGCCGACAAGGGCCGGGCGGTGCGTCTGCCGGTGCACATGATCGACGCCTATCACCGGATCGCGAAATCTGAACGCGAGCTTCAATCCAAGCTGGAGCGGCCTGCCACCACCGAGGAGATTGCCTCGGTAACCGGAATCGAGGCGGAGAAGCTGGAGAAGATGCGCACCTTCTTGGCCGACAACCCGGTGTCGCTCGACCGTTCGCTCTCGGACGATGACGGCCGCCGTCTGATCGATGTCCTGGTCGACCCCAATGAGGCGCCGGCTCCTCCCGACCAGATGATGAGCAGCGAGACCCAGCGGGAGATGCTCAAGCTGTTGAGCGTGCTCAAGCCCATCGAGGCAGACATCCTGCGCAAGCGTTTCGGCTTGGTCAATGACCGCGAACGCACCCTCAAGGAGATCGGCGACGAATACCGTCTGTCGCGCGAGCGGGTGCGCCAGCTCCAGGAGCAGGCGCTCGGCAAGATGCGCAAGGCGATGGCCAAGCGCGAGATGCTGTAACTCTCACACGCAACTTGGGGCCATGTCGGACGAAGATCCGACATGGTTCTCGCTGTCTGGGCCTGCGCGTTCGCTTGCGGGATCGCCGTGGCGATCCTCGCTCAAGCCCAGGTAGCGGCGGGGTTCGGCCTGGTGGCGCTCGGACTGGCGGTCTGGAGACTGAGTCGGCGCTCGTGGGTCTTCGCAGTGGCGGCATGTGCGCTGGCGGCGGGTGCCGGGCTTGGCCTCCGAGCGGTTCGGCAGTGCCAAGCCCCGCCCACCGTGCCAGAAAACACGGTGGTTCGCGTGACGGGCCAGGTGGTCATGGGCCCGGAAGCGGGCGCCGGGCAGGGCGAGAACAAGAAGACGCGGTTTTTGCTGGCTGTTCACTCTGTCGACGCATCTCCCGTGGAAATCAACGCTGTGGTGACCGTGGCAGAAGGCGTGCCCGACCTGGCGCCGGGGTACGAGGTGGCGCTTTCTGCGCGACTTTTTGTGCCGCTCGGGTTCGCCAATCCAGGCCTGCCCGACGCGCGTCTTCTCTCCAAGGCGCAAGGTGTGGATCTGCTGGCCAGCGTCCGAAACGCTGCGGACATCCAGGTCGTGAGCGGGCTGGAGGGATCGAGCTTGCAGCCGCGAAGCCTGGCTTTCCGTCTGCGCTCGGTCATGGCACGCGTGATCAACCAGCGCCTCGACGGTCCGGCAGCGGCCTTCGTGCGCACCATGGTACTGGGCGAGCGTACCGAGGTATCACCCGAGGTCGAGGAGGGGTTTCGTGCGGCGGGTGCCACCCACGTGCTTTCTGTCTCGGGCCTGCACCTGGCTGTGGTGGCGGCGCTGGTCTTCGGGCTGTTGCGCCGCCTGGCCTTGCTGGTTCCCGGTTGGGCCTTGCGTGTGAATGCCACTGCGCTGGCCGCTGCGCTGTCGCTACCCGCGGTGGCTCTGTATACCTTGCTCACCGGCGAGGCAGTCGCCACCCTGCGCTCGGCTTTCATGGCTGCTGTCGCGTTGGGCGCGATGCTGTTCAACCGACCGTTCTCCCTTGCTGCCAGTATTGCGTTCGCCGCCCTGGTCTTGCTGGTGCAATCGCCGCTGGCTTTGCTGGATGTCTCGTTTCAGCTCTCGTTCGCGTCGGTGATTGCGCTCGGCTTTTTTGCGCAGCGGTTCTCGCCTGCAGCGCCGCCCAAGGGCGCAAGCCGCTTGCGGCGGGCCTTGGGATGGCTCGGTCGCTGTCTGGCCGCAAGCAGCGTCGCAAGCCTGAGCACCATGCCTCTGGTGGCACACCATTTTGGCGAGGTGACGCCGGCCGCGCCTGTCGGCAATCTGGTGTTGGTACCGCTGGTCGAACTGGCGGTTCTGCCTTGCGGGCTGGTGGGCGCACTTCTGGCCCTGATTCATCCGGTGCTCGGGGCTGCGCCGCTCTGGATCGCAGGTCTGGCGTCGCAGGCGGCGCTCCATGGGGCCGAGGGATTTCGGCGTCTGGCGCCTATCATCTTGGTTCGCTATCCCAACCTGTTTGAAAGCGCAGCCCTGGTGGCCAGCGCGGGCTTTCTTCTCTACGGGCTGTCACGGGGCACGGGCCGGCGATCGCGATGGCTGCTATCGGCATTCTTGGCCGGCTCGCTGGCCGCGGGCAGCCTGGTGGTGCGCGACCTGCGCCGCAGAACGGCTGATGAGATGCGTGTGACTTTCATCGACGTGGGGCAGGGGGACTCGGCCCTGCTGGAGGGGCCGGGCGGGTTCGTCATGCTGGTCGACGGCGGTGGCCGCTACGATGATTCCTTTGACACCGGGGCGCGCGTAATCGAGCCGGTGTTGCGTGCGCGCGGCATCGGCCGCGTCGATCTGGTCGTCCTTTCCCACCCGCATCCTGACCATCTCAACGGCCTTCTGCGCGTGCTGGCGCGCTTCGAGGTGGGCGCGCTGTGGACCAGCGGCGACGACGGGCACAACCCGAAGTACAGCGAGATGCTGGCTTTGGCGCATCTGCGTGGCGTGTCCACGCCGGTGCCGACCTGGTTCGAAAGCAAGGGCGTGCGTATCGAACCGCTGGGGCCTTGGGTAGGGGACGTCATCGGCCCGCCGCCCGGGCTGGACGCGAACAACGCCTCGCTGGTGGTGCGCGCGAGCTATGCCGGACATGCAGTGCTGTTCACCGGAGACATCGGGGTCGACGGTGAGGCTGAGCTGGTGGCGCGGGGAGAGACGGGCCTGACCATCGCCAGCGACGTGGTCAAGGTTCCCCATCATGGCAGCCGAAACTCGTCGGGAGATGAGTTCTTGGCGGCCGTACGGCCAAGAACAGCGGTGGTCTCGGTGGGCAGACACAACACCTTCCATCTGCCCAGCACTGCAACCTTGGCCCGATACGACGCGCGGGGCGTGCCCATGCGTCGCACGGATCTGGATGGCGCGGTCACGGTGGCCATCGATGCCCAGGGCGGCTTGTCGGTGAGCTGCGTGCGGGGCTGCCGATGAGCCGGAGCGATAGCCGTCGCCGGCTGGCTACTCGTCGAACATGGTCTCGTCGGACACGTCCGGTAGCTCTTGCCGGGCGCCCGTGAGATCGGCGGTGGTCTTGCGCAGGCGCTGTGCCAGCACCTGCACGAAGCTCCACAGCAACTTGACCGAAAGCCGTGGCTCGTTGCGGATGATGTCGTTGAATTCTTGCCGGCGCAGCACCAGGGCACGGGTGCGGTCCTCGGCCGATGCGCTGACCGAGCGTGGCCGCTTGTCGACCAGGGCCATCTCGCCGAGATGTGCGCCGGGGCCGAGCTGGGTAACGAAGGCCCCGTCCTTGTGCAGGCGAACCTTGCCTTTGAGCAGGATGAAGAGGTCATCGCCCGGCTCACCCTCGCGCACAATTTCGTCGCCGGTGTTGAAATCCACGACCTTGGTGACCGAGAGGACGCGCAGGATTTCCTTGTAGGTGAGGTGGCGGAAGAGCGGCATCTGCCGCAAGACCTCGACCTTGCGATTGAGCTCCTGGGCGCGCGTCTGCCCCGCATCCGTCGTATCGACTTGAACGCGCAGAATGACCGCGGTGATGTTGTCCTGGCCGCCGCCCTTGTTGGCGTGGTCAACCAGCTTTTGTGGAATCGCAGTCACATGCTCGCTGGCGAGAAAGCTGGTGACATCCTTGTCTTGCAGGTAAGCGTGCAATCCGTCGGAGCAAAGCAGGAACTGGTCGCCGGGCAGGACTTCCAAGTCGATGGTGTCGACCTGGGTCGTCTCGTACACGCCAAGGGCGCGCGTGACGGCATTCTTGTATGAGGCGTAGGGCGAGGCAGCCAGCGACTCGCGCGTGACCTTGCCGTGGCGGATTAACTCGTTGACCAGCGAATGGTCCTCGGTCAGTTGCACCGTCTGGTTCTGCCGCACCATATAGACCCGGCTGTCGCCGACATGGGCGATGAAGGCGCGCTCGCCTAGCAGCAAGAGAGCCGACAAGGTGGTGCCCATGCCTCGCTTCTCGCGCTCATTCTTTCCGCGCTCGAAGATGGTGACCCCAGCTTGTTGCACGGCATTTTCCAGTGCGGCGAGGATATCTTGCGTATTGATGCCGTCCTCGTGGCGCGCGTACCCGTCCAGTAGATCCTTGCGAGCCTCCACCGCGTTGCGAAAATCGGTNNGAGGAAGTTGTCCTCGTTGTGTTGTCGCCTCCGACCAACGTCGGTCGCGGCCCAGAAACTCAGCTCCATGGTGTGTCCTGCACGGTGACCGCCTAGCCGGATCGAGCCTGAATAGCATCTATCCTGGGGGCCAGCAAGAACTGGCGCGGCAAGACGGCTGCGGTCTTGACACGCCCAGCACGGCTGCTACAACTTTCGTTCCCGCCGCGGGCCGCCTCGGT
>PMZX01000316.1 GCA_003170035.1 Myxococcales bacterium
TGCATGGTGTCGTAGATGGCCATGCCCGCGGTCACCATTCCCCCTGGTGAGTTGATGTAGAGCATGACGTCCTTGTCGGGGTCCTCGCTTTCGAGGAAGAGCAACTGGGCGATCACGATGTTGGCGACAAGGTCGTCCACCGCGCTGCCCAGGAAGATGATGCGATCCTTGAGCAGGCGCGAGAAGATGTCCCAGCCACGTTCGCCACGGTGGGTTTGCTCGATGACCGTCGGGATGATGAAATTGCCGGTCATGGGGGGCATGGCCGAAGTCGGATTCCTGGGGTCCTGCATGGACATTACTTTCCGGGCGGCTCGCCGCCCTTCCGGCGAGCCTCGGCAACCGCTTCCTCGGGGGTGAGGACCAGCCGCTGCCCGCCGACCTGATCCGGCGTGACAATCAAGCTATCCGGATCTTCGTCGACAATCTTAGCCTGGGCCAGGAGCATATCAAGCGCCTTCTCCTCCAGCAGTTGCGCGCGAACCCCGTCGATGCGGCCCGACTGCTCCAGTTCGGTCTTGAGCCTGTTGACGTTCTCATTGCGCGCGTTGGCCAGCTCGACCAGGCGCTTCTGCAGGTCGCCCGCGTCGACCTGCAGCCCCTCGCGCTCGGCGATGGCACGCAGAAGCACGCTGGCCCGCGCCGACTCCTCGGCCTCGGCGTGTACCTCTTTCTTCATGGCCTCGTGGTCGTAGCCTCCCCCTGCCTCCACGTCGATGCCGGCCAGCATGAGCTGGGTCTTGACCCGAGCGACGATGTTCTCGGCGTGGCGCTCGGTGAGCGAGGGCGCGATGGGGAAGTCGTTGCGCTTCACCACCTCTTTGACCAGGGCAGAGGCCATCTCGCGCCGGATGCGCTGCTTGTCCGCCTCGATCAGCTTGTCGCGTATCTTCGCCCTCAACTGGTCGAGCGTGTCCGCTTCGCCGGTGTCCTTGGCCAGCTCGTCGTCGAGCGCCGGCACCTTGCGGCCGCGCGCCTCCTTGATAGTCACGCGCAGGCTGACGTCCTTGCCCGCCAGGCTCTTGATGGCGATATCGTCGTCCAGCCGGTAGCGAAGCTCCAGGCCGGAAGCGTTGACGGGCACGCCACGCAGGCGCGGTGCCAGACCAGGCAGGCCGCCGGCGTTCTCGTCGGTCAAGTCCACCGTGACGGTCTTGGTCTTGATCTTGTGCTCGCCCACCTTGCCATGGACCTCGACCCGCAAAAGATCGTCGTCCGCCGTCGTGTCGCGACCCTCGACCGGCAGGAATGCAGTGTGTTGCCGGCGATAGCCTTCCAGCGCCTGTGCCACCTGCTCGTCGGTGACCTTGGTCGGCCGCCGCGACACGCGAACCCCGGTATAGTCCTTGGGCGTCACCTGGGCGCGCACCTCGATGCGGGTCGAGAAGCGCAAGGGCTCGTTCTGCTTCAGCTCCAGCTTGTCGACCGTGGGCGGGGCCACCGGCTGGATTTGCTTCTCGTCGATGGCTTGCCGGATGGACAGCTCGACCAGTTCGCCCGCCACCTCACCCTCGACCTGATTGCGGTATAGGCGTTCGACGACCTGGCGCGGAACCTTGCCAGGACGGAACCCCTTGAGGTGCACCTCGCGCCGCAGCTTCTCGTAGGCGGTGTGCAGGCGCGGCGCCACGTCCGCCCAGGGGACTTCAAAATCCACGCGCTTTTCGACCGGGGAAATGTCTTCAATGGTTATTTGCATCGCGAGCGCCCAAGGATGGGGAGAGAGGAACGGCGCAGTCAACCCAAAAGCAGCACTCGCCGCCACGAGTCAAGACACATCGACTTGTTGCTTGCTTTGGGCAGGCTATCTTTGCCACCATACGAGCCTTTCCGATGGCCGCAGGAAAATTCACCCTTGCCGATAGGCTGGGCGCCAAGTCGGTGCCCTGCCGAGTTGCCGGCTGCAGCCGGACATGGATCCAACTCTCGAGCAAGGCCTTTGGCCTGGGCGGAAGCGTGGCAGCCGCAGGCGACGCCACCGAAGGCATGTGCGACCCGTGTCGAGAAAAGTTTCGCACCCTGCAAGATGCTGTGCGCCCTTGCGACCGCAAGGGATGCACCGGCACGTGGACCTGGCCGGCGATGGCCCAGCTCGAAGCATTTGCCACACACCGGCCTGCGCCCAAGCACCTGTGCGAAGACTGCCAGAAGCTGCTCGACAGCCTGCAGGACAAGGAAATCCCCTGCGCCGTGCCCGGCTGCGCACGCACAGCCACGCTGACCCGCGAACAACAGCTCGTGTCGCAGGGCGAACCGCCTGGCGAGTCGGCATCGTCGCCCGCCACGAATGGCGTGACCATCGCGGGTCTCCTGTGCGAGCCGTGCGCCCAGATCGCGCGCAAGCTGAAGGACCGGGCCGTCAACTGCGGGATCATCTCGTGTTCGCGCAAATGGACGTGGAAAGCCGACGACCAGATCCAGGCCTTCGCCGCCGGCAAGCCCAACGAGCCGCCCCGGCGCATGTGCGCCGAGTGCCGCGCCGAATTCGGCAAGCTTGGCGACCGTGAGATCCGTTGCCGCACGTCCGGCTGCAAGACCACCTGGACCTGGACGCGCAGCGACCAGCTCGATGCCTGCGTGGCCGACAAGCCAGCGCCCAAGGCGCCGTCCCGTATGTGCAAGCGTTGCTTCGATCTGTGGAGCAGCCTCAAGGACGTGGAGCGTCCCTGCCGACGCGCGGGGTGCAAGGGCACCTGGAGCGACAAGCGGGGCGCGCAGCTGGCCCGCCAGGTGCGCGGCAAGAGCGCGGAACCCTATCCGCGCTACTGCGGCGAGTGCGAGAAGGAGCTGGGAGATCTGGAGGATCGGGAGATTGCCTGTCGCACCGATGGCTGCCCAGGGACCTTCACCTGGAGCAAGGAACAGCAACTCGCGGCCGGCGTGCGGCCGAAGTTCAAGGAACCGCCGCCGAGCGAGGCGCCGGCTGACGCGACTGCGGTTGTTCCGGCCGGCGCGCCTGCGGCCGACGCTGCAGTTGCCCCCGAGGCCGTGGCCGGTGCAATCGAGACCGCGCCTGCGGCCGAGAACGCCCCGGCGCCTGCTGCCGGGACACCTGCTGCGCCGTTGCCGGGCAAGGGCAAGAAGAACCGACGTCGGCGCGAGCCGCAGCCGCCCGAACGACGTTGCTCGGCCTGCGCCGAGTTCCTGGCCGGCCGAAAGACGCAGGAGATCCCCTGCATGCAGTGTGGTACGCCCATCTACTGGCCGCCGGAGAGCCAGCTGCAAACCCACCTGGGCAACTGGGCTGCACCCGGACTGTGTGGGGCTTGCAAGCTGGCCCAGGTCACGGCCGCACGCGAAGCTGCGCGCGAGGCTCTGCGCCACCCGCACCTGCCCACTCCCCCCGCCGCCGACGCGCCCCCGCCCGCGCCACCGGAAAGCGACGGCCGCGGCGGGTAGCTAACTTCCGCATTCGCCTGCCAGGCGGCGAGCCAGCGGCAGATCGGCTGGCGTGAAGGCCAGGCTTGCAAGCTCGGCCCGTGCGACCCAGGCCACAGCGGCCACCTGCCGCGCAACCGGCACTCCGGTGCGAATCGTGGCTCGATACACAGGCATGACGAGATCAAAGGTGTCGTAGGCGAAGAACACCACGTCGACGACCGCACCCACTTGGATTGAACACGCCAGCTCTTCTTGGATTTCGCGCACCAGGGCCTGGCTGGGTGACTCGCCTGGCTCGACCTTGCCGCCCGGGAATTCCCAGGTCAAAGGTTGCGTCTGGTCAGCCCGCCGCTGCGCCACCAGCACCCTCTTCTGTTGCTCGATGAGGGCAGCCACCACGAGTAGTTGCTTTCTTGCCATCGTCACCCCATGAAATGAGCCGCTATCCTTCGGCGTCCGGGTCGCGCGCGGCCGCCTCACGGCGCCGCAGGCCGAGCACGTAGAGCACGCCCAGCACGGCCAGACACAGGGCGCCCAGCACGACATAGCGATGGACCATGGTGCTGGTGGCCCAGCCGTACTCATCCACCAGCCGGCTGGGATCGCTCGGGCCGGAGCCTTCGTTCTCGCCGAACGGAATGGCCTCGAAGTTCTTGCGCGCATCCCACCAGGTGGCGTAAGCGTCGCAGAAAGCAGCGGCGCCGATGACCAGGAAGCCCCAGCGCAGCCAGCCTCGGTACAGAACATGGCCGCGCCGCACGTAGAGCGTGGCCATCAACAGGGTGCCCAGCACCATGCACCCGGCGTCGCCACCGAAGATCATCAGTTCCTGCGCACGGCGCAGGCTGAGGGCCAGCGTCCCGAACCCCTGGAGCACGAGCAGGATCCCGCACAACACGGCCGCCACGCGATGCTTGCTGAGCCAGGCTCGCTGCGCACAGAAGACAAGAATCCCAGCCAGGCACAAGCCAAAGACCCAGCTCCGTTCCTGAGAGACGGGCGTGAACCAAGGACCAGGAAAGGCAGGCAGGCTGCACAGCCACGCCGTGACCGCGTGGCCGCTCTCGTGGATCCACATGCTGAGGAAGATGCGCATGAGCGCGTGGGGCATGTTCGTGTGGGCCACACTCCAGGCCACGGCAATCGCCAAGGGAAGCGCCAGCACCCGCATACGCAGCTCCATGGCTGTCTCTTTGGCCGGCAGATCCCACTTTGCCGTTCCCAGCGCGGGCCGGGGCGGAACCCAGGCAGCAGGCGCCGGCTCGCGGATCGCGGAGCGCGGGCGCGAGAGCGGCTCGCGGCTGGGTGGAGGCGGGCTTTCGGCCTTGAGGACATCCGGCAGCGGAGGCTCAGGCTGTTCGCTCGCTCCCACCACTGCACCGCACGCTGCACAGCCACTGGCCTTGGTGCGAGGCGCACCACAGCGAGGACAGTTCAGCCAGGGCGCCATGGCCCATCATTGTAACACCGCTGCTGCTTGCTACCGCCGCCTGCCGCCTGGACCGCCGCTACGGTAGTCGGATCGGCGCCGGAAGCATAGGGTCCGGGTGAAGCCGAGCTGACCACCCTCGACTACTCGGCCGAAGACGACGAGCGGCCGGTCTGCCAGGTTCACGTCAAGCTCCACGGCGCGCTGGTCCCGCAATGAAACTTCCGCTTTGAAAATAGACCTGACCCGCGGGGCGACCGCAGGTCGCCCCTACCCCGAACGCGCATGCGACTACGCCCCGAAGATCTCCTTGCCATGCCCGCGGGGCGACCGCAGGTCGCCCCGGGAACGCGGGTGCGCGCGTCTACGCGCCGAAGATCTCTTTGCCGTGGCCGGCGGAGCCGAGCACGTTGCGGTTCTTCTCGGCGATCAGCACCTTCAGTTCGTCACGCGCCGGTCCTAGATACTTACGCGGATCGAATTCCTTGGGGTTCTCCCACAGCGCCTTGCGAATCAGCGCCGTCATGGCCAGGCGGCCGTCCGAGTCGATGTTGATCTTGCACACGGCGGAACCCGCCGCGCGACGCAGTTGCTCCTCGGGGATGCCGACCGCGTCGTCCAGCTTGCCGCCGAACTTGTTGATCATCTCGACGTACTTGAGCACGACCGAGGATGCCCCGTGCAGCACGATGGGGAAGCCGGGAATGCGCTTCTCGACCTCCTCCAGGATGTCGAAGCGCAAGGGAGGCGGCTCGAGCACGCCCTTGGCGTTGCGCGTGCACTGCGACGGCTTGAACTTGTACGCGCCATGTGAGGTGCCGATGGAGATGGCCAGCGAGTCCACCCCGGTGGCCTTGACGAACTTCTCGACGTCGTCAGGCTGGGTGTAGATGGACTTGGCCGCCACCACGTCGTCCTCGATCCCGGCCAGCACGCCCAGCTCGCCCTCGACGGTGACGTCGTGCTGGTGGGCGTATTCCACCACCTTGCGCGTCTCCTCGATGTTCTTCTCGAACGGGTGGTGCGAGCAGTCGATCATTACCGACGAGAAACCGGTGTCGACGCACGACTTGCACAGCTCGACGGTGTCACCATGGTCCAGGTGCAAGGAGAAGTTCAGCTTGCTGCCCGTGCTGCGGATCATGGCCAGCGCGCCCTGGGCCAGGTAGCGCAGGAGCACCTGATTGGCGTACTTGCGGGCGCCCGAGCTGACCTGGAGGATGAAGGGCGAATCCGACTCCACGCAGCCCATCACGATGGCTTGCAGCTGCTCCATGTTGTTGAAGTTGTAGGCCGGGATGGCGAACTTGCCCGCCATCGCCGCCTTGAACATCGCGCGCGTGTTGACGATGCCCAGTTCCTTGTACGAAACGCGTGACTCTGCCATTGGGTTCTCCTTGTATTGAACTACTCGCCCTTGATCTTGTGTACAGCCGGTGCGGCGATGCGCCCGATATCCGGCAACTCGCCCACCAGGGGCCGTGCATAGTTCTTGAATGCCTCGGTGACGTCGTTGCCAGCCGGGTTGATATATTCGTCGGCCATGTGTTTGGTCTTGGCCGCCACGTCGGTCAGCTTCAGCAGGTCGTACTCGACCGCGTAGTCGCCAACGCGCCGGATGGCCACCGAGCCGTCCACGTTGTGCCAGGCTGCATACTGCACGGCCTTTTCGCCCACTTCGCGCGCCTCGCTGGCATCCGTGGCGCTCACGCAGCCGAGGAACGAGCGCTGCAGATAGCCGAGCGTATCGGCGCGCACGCGCTTGATCTTGGTCTTGGCCTTGATCAGGTCGGCCAGAAGATCGCCGAGAGCGCCAGTGCCCGAGAGCTGCACGTTGCCGTGCGCATCCTTTTCTGCTGACGGTTTGAGCGTGGTCATGACGGGCTGGCCGTCGGGGCCGGAAATGCCCTCGGATACCGCGATGATGCAGCGACCGTGCTTGTCGTAGACCGTCTGCACATCATGGATGAATCGTTCCGGGTTGAAAGCGCGCTCGGGCAGGTAGATGAGGTGCGGACCGTCGGCGGGATACTTGCGCGCAAAGACCGAGGCCGCGGTGAGGAAGCCCGCGTGCCGGCCCATGACCACGGCGATGTACACGCCCGGCAGGGCGCGGTTGTCCTGGTTCGCGCCGGCGAAGGCCTGGGCCACAAACTTGCCCGCTGAACCGAAGCCTGGGCAGTGGTCTGTGCCCACGAGATCGTTGTCGATGGTCTTGGGTACATGGATGGTGCGCAGCTCGTAGTTGGCAGCCTTGGCCTGCTCGTTCACGATGCGGCAGGTGTCCGACGAGTCGTTGCCACCGATGTAGAAGAAGTACCGGATTTCATGCGCCAGCATGATCTTGAACATCTTGCGGCAGTATTCCTCGTCCGGCTTGTCGCGGGTGGAACCGAGCGCCGAGGCCGGCGTACACGCAACCTCTTCCAGGTTGTGGGTGGTGGCCTGGGTCAGGTCGATGAAGTCCTCGTTCAAGATTCCGCGCACGCCATGGCGAGCGCCGTAGACCTTGGTGATCTCGGGGAACTTGCGCGCCTCGAGAACCACACCGACCAGGCTTTGGTTGATGACGGCGGTGGGACCACCTCCCTGGGCGACCAGGGCCTTTCCGGACAGTTTCGCCATTGGGGTACTCCAGCTTTGGGGGACTTGTTGCGAGAGCCTATGCGACGGCGAATGGTATGGAGATAAGGGTCACACTGCAAGTGCCGATGCGCCCTACGGCGCGAGGCGCCGTTCGGCCAACACCCGCTCGACGACCTCGACAAAGCCCGCCGCCGCTTCGCCCTCAGTGATATAGGCAGGGCGATCGGCCCCCAGCTCGGCGAGAAAACGCACGACGTTGTGGACGCCCACGCTGGTGCGGGGAAAACGCGCGAAGAGCGGCCGATCGTTGCTGCTGTCACCTACAAAAAGAATGCTCGCGTCTGGGTCGTCCAGCGCGGCGGGCAGGATGGGCGCGAGCGCGGCCAGCAGCCCATCTGCCTTGTCCCAGCCCGAGGGACGCACGTGGATGTGGATCGAGCTCACGATCACCTCGAAGCCGGCGGCGACAAGCTGCTGGCAGCCCCGCAAGGCATCCGCGTCGAAGCCGGCGGGCCGCCGGAAGGTACGCTCGAACAAGCGAAAGATATCATCGTCCGTGGGTGTGAGGGCAAAGGCGTGCGCCACACGTTCCGCGTTGTTGGCCAGGGCGCGCCCAAAGGACGCATCGCGCGGCGCGCCCAGATCGCGCCGCCGTCCCGCACCGTCGAAGCATATCAACCCGTTCTCGCCGACGACGACCTGCACGCCTGGCAGGTAGCCGGCCAGGGCCTGCGCCCAGCCTGCGGAACGCCCGGTCACCAGGGCCACCACCAGCCCGGCGGCCTCCAACTCCTCAAACAGCTCCAGGGTGCGAGCGGGCAGCTTGCCACCCGCGGTGATGGTGTCGTC
>PMZX01000044.1 GCA_003170035.1 Myxococcales bacterium
CAGTAGGCGCCCAGCTCGAAGCGTACCTGATCGTTGCCCTTGCCAGTGGCCCCGTGGGCGATGGTGTTGGTCTTCTCCTTGGCCGCCACTTCCATCAAGCCGCGGGTGATGCAGGGGCGGGCCAGCGAGGTGCCCAGGTAGTACTCACCCTGGTAGAGAGCTGCCGCGCGCACCGCCGGAAACACGAAATCACGCACGAATTCCTCGCGCTGGTCGAGCACGTGGCAGGCCACCACGCCACAGCGCAAGGCCTTGGCGCGTGCGGCCTCCAGATCTTCTTGCTGTCCGACATCCGAGCAGAACGCGACGATCTCNNGCGCGGACGACTACCAGAGTCGCCGGCAAAGGTCTAGATCGGACTGTCCGCACTGGAATTCGGGGTAGGCGCGTCTCGCCCACATCACGACTTGCGCAGGGGCGACCTGCGGTCGCCCTGAACCGAGCTCGGGGGGCAACCGTGGGGCGACCGCAGGTCGCCTCTACACGAATATCCACTAACCCACCGGCACCATGTCCACCGCCTGGGCCCGGCGCAGGGCCGCCATCAGGCGCAAGGCGTCGAAACGCGCCATGCCGGCAACGTCGAGCAGATCGCTCACGCTGAGCATGCCGTCCATACGGGACATCAAGAAGGCCGCGCGGTGATCGAAGCCATGCTCCACCAACTCCTCCGAGCGAATGGCGCGGATAGGTGAACAACTCATGTCACCGATGCAGGCGCGAAAAGCGCGTTCGAACAGCGGGCGCGCAGAATCGACGATGCTGTTAACGTCGTGCGAGCGGGACTGCTCGGAGAGTTGCAGGNNCCGCGCGCGCTGTCCTGCAGCTTGCCGCCCTGTTGAATCGGCAGATCCTTCCAGGTGTCAGCCGCATCCTGTTCATCCTGGACAGCCCCGGCAGCCGCCCACTCGCCCGTGGCGGCGAGCACGCGCCGGGTGTCGACCTTGGCCCACTCCTCGTCGGCCGATTTCTCCGGCGAACTATCGGCGGGGTGCTCACCCGATTCGGGGACGGTCAGGCTGGCCAGGAAACCAGGAATGGGCGATTCCAGGGTGTCGGGCCGAACGCGCGCGACTGGGCGCGTGTCGCGCTCCCTCACCCGCTTGCGGGCAAACTCGAGCAGCCGGCTGGCCTGCGGATCGTGGGGTACGAGACGAACGGCCTTCTCCCAGGCGAGCACGGCCTCACGCAACTGGCCGCATGCGTAGTGCTCCAGTCCTCGCTGGGTCAGATCGCGAGCCTCGAGCGACACATCACGCGCCACGGGTGCCTCACGTGGGCCGCAGGCGTGCGCTGTCCACCACGCCGCGGAACATGTTCAAGGTGCGCACGAGAGGCTCGGACACCTGCTCGAGCGCGGCCGCATCGTGCCGCTCGACCGCAGCGCGCGCGTCGTCGAGGATGAGACGTACATTGTCCAGGCTATCCTGTCCGAAGGGAGTGCCTGAAAGTACCTCCTCCACCTTGGGCAGAAGTGCCTCGGCTTCGTGCACCAGCTTTTCGATGCGCTGGCGCTCTTTCTCGACTTCCTCCTCGGCCCGGCTGGACACCAGGAAGTCCTGGTTCTCGCTCGTCATGCGCTCGATCTCGGCCTCGGTCAGGCCGCTGGTGGCGGTGACCGTGATGTGCTGCTCGGTGCCGGTTTCCATGTCCTGCGCGGACACGCCCACGATGCCGTCGGCGGAGATCTCGAAGGTGACATCCACCTCCACATCGCCCTTAGCCGCTTTGCGCAGGCCCGAGAGCACGAACTCGCCCAGCAACTCGTTCTCCTCGGCCCGATCCGCTTCGCCCTGGAAGACCACGATCTTCACCGAGGTCTGATCGTCGCGGACCGTGGTGAAGACGTGGCTCTTCGAGGTGGGCACCGTGGTGTTGCGATCGATCAGGCGGTGGAAGTAGCCGCCCGCCACCATGATCCCCAGCGAGTGCGGGGTGACGTCGAGCAGGAGCATGTCGGGCGCCGCCGCCGCGTCGATCAGCGCCGCGCCCTGGATGGCCGCGCCCATGGCCACCACCTCGTCGGGGTGCACCCCCTTGCACGGCTCGCGGCCGAAGAACTCGGCCACCAGTTCCTGCACCTTGGGCATGCGGGTCATACCGCCCACCAGCACCACCTCGGCCAGATCCTGCGGTTTGATGCCTGCGTCTTCCATGGTCAGCCGGCAGATCTGGATGGTCCGCTCGGTCAGATCCAGGGTCAGCTCCTCCAGCTTGCCGCGCGTGACCACCCGATNNCCGGTCGAGATGATGAAGGGCAGGTTGATCTCGGTCTCGCGCACCGACGAGAGATCGCACTTGGCCTTCTCGGCCGCGTCCTTGAGCCGCTGCAAGGCCATGGTGTCGCTGCGCAGATCGACCCGGTGCTCTTTGGCAAAGCCCTGGACCAGCCAGTCGACCAGGCGCTTGTCGTAGTCCTCGCCGCCCAGGAAGGTGTCGCCCGCGGTGGCCACCACCTCGAACACACCGTTGTTGATGTCGAGCAACGAGACGTCGAAGGTGCCGCCGCCCAGGTCGACCACGGCAATCTTGCCTTCCACGTCGCGGCCAAAGCCATAGGCTAGGGCAGCCGCGGTCGGCTCGTTGATGATGCGGATGACATCGAGGCCGGCGATGCGTCCCGCGTCCTTGGTCGCCTGACGCTGGCCGTCGTTGAAGTAGGCGGGGACGGTGACAACCGCCTTGCTGACGGTCTGTCCGAGAAATTCCTCGGCGATGGCGCGCATCTCCTGCAGGATGTAGGCAGAGACCTCGGGCGGCGAAAAGAGCTGGTCGCGCAGCTTGATGCGCACGTCCTGGTGGGGGCCTTCGATGAGGCCGTANNATGTGGCCGACCAGACGCTTCCCGGTCTCGGACATCGCCACCACCGAAGGCGTGGTCTTGTACCCGCCGCGATTGGCGATGACCGTGGCGCTGATTCCTTCCAGAACAGCGACGCACGAGTTGGTCGTTCCTAGGTCTATGCCGATTACCTTTTCAGCCATGGGCTTGTACAGGAGGCGCGGGTCAGCCTCGACAACAACGGTATCATGGCCGCCCTCTCGCCGCTACGTCACGGACACCTCGCGGGGAACGTCCACAGGCGCTAGCGCCCTGCGATGGAGAACCTGTGTACCGTTCGACTCCGGTAGGTCTGGCCTGGACGCAACACCGTGGACGGAAAGTCTGCCTGGTTGGGTGAGTTCGGATAGTGCTGGGTTTCCAGGCACAGGCCGTGGCAGGGCCCATAGACCTTGCCTTGCTTTCCCACGATGGTGCCATCGAGATGGCCGCCGCCGTAGAACTGGATTCCCGGCTCGGTGGTGAAGACCTCCATCACCCGGCCGGTCTTGGGTCCCATCAGAGAAGCAGCCAGGGACAGCTTGTCGCGGGTCCGGTTGAGGACCCAGTTGTGATCGTAGCCGTGGCCGATGATGAGCTGCGGGTCGTTGGATCGGATGTCCGTGCCGATGGCCTTGGGACGGGTAAAATCCATGGGCGTGTCCCTGACCGCACGCACCTCCCCGGTCGGAATCAGGCCGCTGTCACCCGGGGTGAAGAAGTCCGCGTTGATGGTCAGTAGATGATCGAGCGTGTCGTCAGCCCCGTCGAGGTTGAAGTAGCTGTGATGGGTGAGGTTGACCACCGTGGCTTTGTCGGTGCTAGCCAGGTAGTCGACGATGAATTCGTCCTCATCGGACAAGGTGTAGGTGACGGTGACCGAAAGCGCACCTGGATAGCCCTCCTCGCCGTCCTTGCTCAGGTAGTACAACTGCAGGCTCGCGGGAGCGTCGCCGGGCAGGGGTTTGGCCGACCAGACAACCTTGTCGAAACCGATCCTGCCNNCCATGCAGGTGGTTCTCGCCGTCGTTCTTCGCCAGCGAATAGGTCTGGCCGTCGAGCTTGAACACGCCCTTGGCGATCCGGTTGCCATAGCGTCCCACCAGGCAGCCGAAGTAGGGGCTCTTGGCGAGGTATCCGGCCAAGTTGTCGTAGCCGAGCACAATATCGCCTAGCTGGCCCCGGCGATCAGGAACCATCAGCGACACCACGATCCCGCCATAGTCGGTGATCGTTGCAACCAGGCCGTGGCAGTTGGTCAAGCGGTACAGATCCACCGGCGTCCCGTCCGGTGCCCGGCCGAACGGCACGCTTTCGATCCTGGCCTTGCCTCCTGCGCGCGCGGGATCTGTGTCTTTCATTTCGGGCTCTCCGTTGGCCTCGAGTGGATCAGTTTTGACCCATGCTAGCAGATTTGGAGACAGCATTGCCCAACCCGAGCTGCTCAGAACGCCGTTTCTTCATGCGACCCGACACCGCTGCCACATGCACCGGCGCGTTCACGTTGTCCAGCGTCGGCCCGGTTCGCGTCAGGGTCCACGACCCTCCGCCTGGCATGTCCTCGTGAACCAGACGACCCATGTCGTCGTAGGTAAAACTCGTCGTGGCCTGGTTGGGCTTCTTGTATATCTGCAACAGCCCGCTGCTGTCGTAGCTGAACTCGCGATGCGCCCCGCCCGGCTCGTCGATGGCCGCAAGGTAGCCGTCGTCTGACATCGCAGAACATGAGCGAAACGCCACGCAGATCGTGGTTTAGAGGAAGCGCTAGTCAACGTCCCAGCAGCCGCAGAAATCCCCGAGGGGATACGACCTGGACCGGATGGTATCCCCCGACGCGGATCACCTTGAGTGGCAAGAGATCGCGTCTGTCGTCGGTCACGATGTAGTTGGCGCCGCCCTCGAGAGCACAGGCCACCACCAGGTTGTCGTCAGGATCCGTCGGCACTGCCCTCAGCTCCAGGTAGGCCCCCGGCACAAACTGCGCTACTCGGCGCAAACCGCGGATCGCGCGCATGATTTCGAAGTCGCTGAATTCAACGTGCCGCTGAAAAGCTGGGCGCTGTAGCACGTCGCCCAACTCGGCCAAGATCTCCGTCGACGTCACCAACTTGAAGGCTCTCGCGTCGACCAGCGCCTCAAGGATCTGTCGGCTCGGTCCCGTCGCTCGGGTCAGCCCTCGCACCAGGACGTTCGTATCAAGTACCGCTCTAATGCCTTGAGCGCTCGGCTCGCTCACGTCGGACCTCTCGGATCGCTCTGTCGGCGGCTCGGTCCAGGACGCGGCTTGGGACGTGGCGGGCTCGTCGGGCCATGTGCTCCATCGCGAAGCGCAGCTCCATCTCTGGCGTCAGCACGCGCTCGAGCAGCTTCACCTTCTGCTTGGTTCCAAGCGACTCGATACGCTCTGACAGTTCACGAATCTCGGCGGCCATCCGGCTCATCGTCTTTGTCCTTCACATGCAGAATACCACGCTCCCGGGGGTGGCACCGCTTCACCGGTTTCCCTCACGTGCCCGATCGACGCGTGCGTGTCGATCTGCTTCGTCGCCACCGAGGCAGTGGCCGAGCAGCTCTTGGATGTGCCGCGGCTCGGCACGTCTCTGGATCGCGCCGAGTTCAAGGAACGGCGAAGACGGCGCGGTCGGGCCGCGGTGCTGCCCCGGCCGGCGCCTCGGTCACGCCATCCCTGGACGCAGGCAACCTTGGCGCGGCGTTGCCGAAAATCTTGGCATGTCCCTTCCTCGCGCCATCGTCCCCGGTCGCCGCTACATGATCACCCGTCGCTGCTCAGAACGCCGTTTCTTCATGCGACCGGATCGCGAAACCAACAACGCCTTCATCTACTGCCTGGCCCTCGCTGCCCGCAAGGCCGGAGTCAGCATCGTCTGCGTCGGCACCCTCTCAAACCACTACCACGCCGTTGTCGTCGACAACTACGGGCGCCTGCCCCAGTTTCTCGAACACTTCCACAAGCTGTACGCCAAGCACCAGAACGCCCTTCGGGGCAGGTGGGAGGCATTCTGGGCCAGCGAGCAGACTTCCGCGGTCGAGCTGGTCAAACCCGAGGACGTGCTTGGAAAGATGNNTGGTCCAAAGGGTTCATCACTGGCCAGGCGTGGAATCGTTGACCGCCATCGACCACAACCTGCCTCTGACCGCCACCAAGCCAATTCGCTTCTTCGACCCTGAAAATGGCGACCTACCCGACGTCATCGACCTGCACTTTCGCCGCGCGCCCGGGTTCGAGCGCCTGAGCCACGT
>PMZX01000311.1:0-1041 GCA_003170035.1 Myxococcales bacterium
CACGTCTTTGGCGTTGTTGGGATCGCGAACGGGAAAAGTCTTCTCGCCGATCGGCTCGCCATTTTGAACCGCAAGCGCATAGCGGATGTACCGCCACCCGCCGGCCAGGCGAGCCCCCAGGTCGTACTCACCGGGAAACAGCTCTTGCGCCGCAATGCTGCGCTCGAGGAACAGGCGGTCGCGGTCGCTTTGGATGACTTCCCATCCAAAGGGAATCTTGAACAGGCCGACGGTCAGGCCCAGTAGCGACGGCCCCGTGCCGACCGGGGGTATGCGCAGCGTGCCCTCGGCGTTGAGCACGCGCATTTGAGGTCCATTCACGGTATTGCCGTCAAGCTCAAGGGCTCCCGTGACCAGACCGCGATCGATCTCCGTGCGCAGGCGCGCCCGCCGCAGCACGAAGCGGTTCTGGTTTAGCGGCTCGCCGGTCGAGTTGTTGAGCTGGTCCGATGATGATTGCCGCACACTGAGATCGGTTTGTGCGAAGCCACCGAGCGACAGGCCCTGGATCCAGGCCATCGAAGCGCGCGTCTCCTTGAGCGCGGCGTCGGCGCGTTCTCGTTCGGCCGCGATGGCAGCTTCACGCTTGTCTTGCTCCTCCCGCAACCGACGCTCGAAATCGGCGCGCAGGGCGGCCATTTCACCCGCTTGTCGCGCAAGCTCTACAGTCAGCTCGGCCGTGGCCGACGCGGCCTTCGCTGCAACCGCCTCGGCCCTCTGGGCCTCGGTCGGGGGCGCCTGGTCAGGGGCCACGTCGCCGCTCTGTGCAAATGCGACCCTCGACAACAGAGGGGAAAGCAAGGGAGCAGCCCCGAGCCACATCGCCCACCCAATCGAGCGTTGCCAGCGACGTACGATGGGGCGTGGTCCGGGGTGTTTCACTTGCTTCGCCTCTGTTGCCTGCCGCAATCGCGCTGTCTACTTGCAGGTCTGATAGGCCGGAGGCGTCGGCCCGGTCACATCGAGACCACCCGTCGTCGGTGCATTGAGGATCGCCGAATTTCCTTCCTTCGTGAAGATGCCCACGCCGCTGTCCGCGCC
>PMZX01000311.1:1120-8832 GCA_003170035.1 Myxococcales bacterium
TGAGCCAGTTCATGGTATTCCTCCTTTGCCTTCGATTACTCGCAGAAGCCCGTCTGACAGGTCTTGCCAGGACTGCATGTGCTGCTGTCCACACAGGGTGCGCAGGCGGCCGGTGTGGTCTTGGTCACCACCGACTCGAAGTAGCAGCCGCACGACACAGGTGGCGTGAAGGGCGCAAAGTAGCCGCCGTCACCCGAGAGTTGTACCTTCATCGCACACTGGGGCACGTCGCCGGCATTGGCCACCACATCGATGTAGCCGTTTGGTTTGGTCGAATCGAGTGGCACTGCGCCACTGATCCAATCGAGCGCTTTCTTCGTGAGCGCAGCCGGTTGGCCGGCGGTCACTGGCGCGTAGAAGTGCAGCGGTCCTTGGATAGCGTAATGACCGTCGCGTACGTTGCGCTTGTCGATGGAGGTGGGGTCGGAGTCGGCATAGTAGGCCTTGGTCTGATTGAAGGCACGGAAGGCGACTGCATTCATTGTCCCGGCGTTGGCGGGAGACTGGAAGGCATCCGCGGCGAGAAATCCGATTGCGATCTGCCGATTGCCAACTCCAAGCAGCGAGGTGACGAGGGCGCCGCTGCTGGAATTGGGCACACCCTTGAAGGCGCTGGGCGGCACGCCGATGGCCTTGGAGACCAGGATCTGCGTGCCCGATGAAGAACTTCGCTGCATGATGGCTGTTTCATCAACGAAGGGCGTGACTCCGCCGGCAGTGCCGCACCCCCAGATGGCTGCGCCCTGCTCGGCCGAGATCGCCGTCGTGGTCACATTTTCCTTGGGCACGACAATCAGCATGGATTGCACCGGCCCTCTCCACTCGCCCAGGCCCGCGGGCAGCGTGGCCGGAGCGCCCGGACACGAGCTGAGTGATACGTCGGATACGCCAATCGCCGGCTTCAACCCGAGGTTGCCGCCTTTGGCCGCATCATCAAATACGCAGGTCTTGGTTAGGGCCTCACCCACGTGGGAGGGATCAGGATTGGGGATGTAGTACTGGCCACTGCCGGTGAGTGACGGCTGGCTCTGCGCGGCGGCGGCGCCGTCGCAGGAGGCCGACCCGAAGTAGATGAGGGTCACCTGCTCGCTTGCGGGCTTGGTTTGGTTGGCGGTCTGGATGGCCACCGCCATCTTTGCCAGCATCGGCTGAAAGGCGGTGCTGCCCGTCAAATAGACAGGGTTGGGAAATTGGGCATCATTGCAATCGGGATCGGGTGCCGCTTGGGCCTGTGCGCCGGAGGCGCCCAATAGAATGCCGAGGGCGCCGGAAGCGCCCAGAATTCCGTGTCTAACCATCATGTTCTTTCCTCCATGCTTGGCCGTGGGAGTCACCCCGCAAGCAGGCAGACCGTAGCAGTGTGGTTTCGGGTCAAATGTTAGAAGTCCGCTACAGCCTTGTGACAGACGTGCAAACAGCGACCTTGCGGTGCTCCAATCGGCAGTCTTGGGGAGCGCTGTCACCAATCTGTTACCCTCTTGTTTCCCGTCGGAAGCCCCACCCCTAATACGATGCAGGGCCCGTGCCCTCTCCTCGGCTGACGTCGCTGGCCACCACTTCTGACGGGTGGCCAGTCGTACGCGATGGTTTTCCCGCCGCGCGCTGGCTGCTGGCCGGCGCAGCGGTGGCCCTGCTCGCCGGGGCTGGCGGCCTGAGTGCGCTCGCCTTGCGCCACTCGCAGGAGCGGCTGATCAACAGCGTGAATGCGACCATCGGCTTCGCCCAGAACGTCGACATCGCCCGTGAGGCCCAAGTCCACTTCAAGCGCCAAGTGCAGGAATGGAAAAACGTCCTCTTGCGCGGGCACAACCCCGAAGACCGCACGAAGTACTGGTCCCTGTTCGAGATGGAGGAGAGCAAGACGCAAGCCCTGCTCGCTGACTTGCGCCAGCGCGAGACGAGCGAATCCGCGGCCATCGACGGCTTGCTGGCCGAGCTGCGCGCGCTGGGCCAGCGCTACCGAGGAGCTGTGGCCCAGTTCGATCCTTCCGACAAGCCGCTCAGCTATCGCGAGGTTGACAGCCGCGTGCGCGGCATGGATCGCCCGCCCACCGACGAGATGTCCGCCCTGGTCGAACGCCTGCAAGCCCGCATGGCTGCCCTGGGAAAACAGATGACAGTCTCGCACCAGGCCGAGATCGTCACGCTTCGCTGGGCGGTGCTGGCGGCGGCGCTCCTCGGTGTGCTCTCGGCCGCCATGTTGATGCTGCTCATCCGGCGAGCCGAGCGGGAGCGCGCCAAGGTGAGCGACGAGGCCAAGAGCGCTTTCTTCGCCACCATGAGCCACGAGATCCGCACGCCCATGAACGCGGTGCTGGGAATGGCACACTTGCTGGAGCACACCAGTCTGACCGCCACGCAAAGCGACTACCTGGCCAAGCTGAAGGCCGCCTCGCAACACCTGCTCGGCATCATCGACGACATCCTGGATCTGTCCAAGATCGAGGCCTCCAAGCTGGAACTCGAAACCCTGGTCTTCAGTCTGGACGACGTGCTCGACGACGTGTCCACCCTGGTCGGCGTACGGGCTTCGCAGAAAGGCCTGGAGCTTGTCATCTCGCGGCCGCCCGAGGTTCCGGTGCTGCTGCTGGGCGATCCGCTGCGCGTGGGCCAGATCCTGACCAACCTGGCCAGCAATGCGGTCAAGTTCACCGAAGAGGGTGAGATCCACATCTCGGTTTCAGCCCGTGCCGCCCACGGCGATCGCGCGGAACTTCGCTTTCAAGTCGAGGACACCGGCATCGGGCTCAGCCCGGACCAACAGGCAAAACTGTTTCGCCCCTTCGCCCAGGCGGACGGATCCACCACGCGACGTTTTGGCGGTACCGGGCTGGGCCTGGCCATCTGCGCGCGCCTGGTGAAGCTGATGGACGGAACCATTGGGGTGGAGAGCGAGCCTGGGCGGGGGAGTCGCTTCTTCTTCACCATCCCTTTTCGCGCGCAACCCGAAGAGCGAAGACAGCGGCCGGGTGTGCCGCTCGCGCTTCGCGGCAAGCGCGTGCTGGTGGGCGAACCCAATGCGACCGCGCGTCGCTCGATGGTGGAAACCCTGGCCGCCACCGGGCTGTCGGTCACCTGTGTGGCGAGTGCCGAGGAAGCACGCGTTTGGCTTGGGCGATCCGATGCAGCCAGTGCCGTCGACCTGGTGTTGCTCAACTGGCGGCTGGATGGTGCCAGGACACGGGAGTTGCTCGAACTGGCACGAAACAGTGCTGGCCTGGCACCCAACCGTGTGATCGTTCTGGCTTCACATGCCGACGCCGAGGAGGCACATGCCATCCTGCGCACGGTTGGCTTCGGCCTGCTCCTTATCAAGCCGGCCAGCCCCTCGGCGGTGTTTGCCATCGTGGCACGCGCGTTCGGCGCCGAGCAGCGCAGCCGCGTCGGTCGCACGACGGGCCGTCTGGACGCGGTCAGTGCCGCCACCTGGGATCAGGTGCGGGGTGTGCGCGTGCTGCTGGTGGAAGACAACGTCATCAATCAAGAGGTCGCAGCCGCCGTTCTCCGATCGGCGGGTGTGCAGGTGGAACTGGCCAACAACGGCCAGGATGCGGTGGTCAAGGTGCGCGAGGCCGTGCAGAAAAACAACCCCTTCGCGCTGGTCCTCATGGATCGCCACATGCCCGGAATGGACGGACTCGAAACCAGTCGCCAGATCCGCGCCGATCCTGCCTGCGCCGGCCTGCCCATCGTGGCGATGACGGCCGACGTAGTGGGGGCGGCTCGGCAGGAGTGCCTGCGCGCTGGCATGAACGACTTCATCTCCAAGCCCTTCTCGCCCGAGTCACTGTTCCCAGTTGTCGCCCGCTGGGCAACCGCGGGCAGAGCACCGCGCGCACCTGCGACAAAGGTGCTGCCCGATCCTCCGGAGTCACAGGACATCGTGCTTCCCGCGACCCTGCCTGGCCTCGACATCCAGGAGGGCCTGGATCGCGTGGCAGGCGACCGCACCCTCTATTGCTGGCTCTTGCGCCACTTCCCCGAGAAGTATACTGCCGCCGACCAGCGCATCAGGGCGCTCTTGACCGAAGGCAAGTCGGAGGACGCCCTCCGCGAAGCTCACACGATCAAGGGCCTGGCGGGTCAGATAGGAGCGCACGACCTGTTCCGGGCCGGTGGCCGATTGGAAGCCGCGCTCGAGTCCGCCAGTCCCGACCTGGAGGCAGCCCTGCAATCGTTCGCAGATTCGCTTTCACATATGACCCGCGGGCTGGCTGGTTTCTCTGAAGGCGAAGCCCGTTCAGTACCGCCCGATTCTGAAAACGCCACCACCCGTCCCGTGTCGGGCAACAAAGAGGTCGATCGTGCGCTACCCTGAAATCCTCATCGTCGACGATACGACGCTGAACCTCGACGTGCTGAGCAGCCTGCTGGCCGCATACCGCCCGCGGGTCGCCGGCGACGGCGCGACCGCACTGCGCTTGGCCCAGGAAGATCCGCCCGACCTCATTCTACTGGATGTGATGATGCCGGACCTAGACGGCTTCGAGGTTTGCCGCCGCCTGCAGGCCGATCCACGTACCTGCGAGATCCCCGTCATTTTCATCACCGCTCTCGGCGATCGGAAGAAGGAAACCGTCGGCTTCGAGGTGGGCGGGGTCGACTACATCACCAAGCCGTTCAACCCCATGGTGGTACGCGCCCGGGTGCAAACCCATCTGGAGTTGAAAGCGGTTCGCGATGCCTTGCGCGACGACAACCTCCGGCTGGAGTCACGGGTCGAGGCCCGCACGGCCGAATTGCAGGCTGCTCTCAATCGTCTGCGCGACAGTGCCATCGACACGGTGCTACGCCTGGGATTGGCGGCCGAGTACAAGGACGACGACACNNCATGCCGCCCTCATGCACGACATCGGCAAGCTCGCCCTGCCGGACAGCATCCTGCAAAAGGCGGGACCGCTGAACGCCGAGGAATGGGCCGTCGTGAAACGGCACCCGCTGGTGGGGGCCCGCATCCTTTCCGGGTCGGATTCCGACATCATCCAGCTGGCCGAGATAGTGGCGCTGACCCATCACGAGAAGTGGGACGGATCCGGCTACCCGCGCGGACTCAAAGGAGAGGACATTCCCTTGGTGGGCCGCATTGTCGCCATCTGCGACGTGTTCGATGCCCTCACGGTTCGCCGTCCCTACAAGCCGGCGTTTCCGCTGAAAAAGGCGTATTCAATCTTGCGCGAGAGCTCGGGGAGTCACTTCGACCCTGCGGTGGTGCAGGCGTTCTTTGCCGCTGAAGCGGAGATCCTGCGCACTCACTGCTCGTATGGCGACGACAGCCCCAACCGGCCGCTCACGCCCGCCATCATTGCCGCCAGCATCGCGCACCCCTCCTCCCCGCACCTTCTCGCAGTGCATGCCCAATCCGTTGACGACGCGTCTTCCTCATAGGGCGCCAGCGCCAAAGCCCCTCCATTGACACCTGGTTGTTGCAGTCGTCACATTTTGTCCACTCACGTTTTCTCTAATGTCGCGCAGCCGTCGCGCGCGGGACGCCAAAGAAAGCATAGCGTGCGTCCATCCCGAAAAACCCAAGGGAGGATGATCATGTTGCACCTTCGCTCTTCTCGTTCCGCCTTGTTGCCCCTCGGGGCATTCGCTATTGCCACAATGCTGTCGGCATGTGGCCATGACAACCGACCCTCTGCCGAAACCGGTTCAGCCGACGTGAGCGTGCAAGCGCTCAGCGCTGTCCCGCTCGGCCAGGTCACTGTCACCATCTCCGGACCCGCTCTGTTCACGCCCAAGCCCGTGACCCTGTCTCCGCAGGGATCCGGGGGAAGCTACGGCGCCTTGATCTCCTCGCTGCCCGTCGGCAGCAACTACGTATTCACGGTGGTTGCCACCGATTCAGGTAACAACCCCGTGTACGGCGGGCAGGCCACCAATGTCGCCATTCTGCGCAACCACGTGACCACGGTTGTGATCACCGCCCAACCAGTCCAAACTCCGACACCCTTCGTAAACACGGTGCCGGTGATCGATTCGCTCGTGGTGTCGTCCACCAACATCGCCCCGGGTGAGGCCATCACCGCCAAGGTCACGGCCCACGACGACCAGGTCAGCGACACCATCACCTACGCGTGGTCGGCCAGCCCTGCCGTCGACGGTTTCTCGCCCACTGACGCGGCCACCACGATCTGGACCGCGCCTGCCACGGAGGGTGACGTGACGCTCACCATTCAGGTGCAGGACAACCACCACGCCACCACCTCGGCCGCCATCGTGATTCACGTGTTCAACACCAACGGCAAGGGTCAGGCAGCGGTCAATGTCAAGTTCAACAACTGGCCCACGGTCACGGACGTCCTTGCCACACCCGGCTGGATCGCCCTGGGCGCGCCCGTCTCCCTCTCGGTTTCGGCCAACGATTCTGATGGCGACACGCTCAGCTACCTGTGGACCACGGGCAGCACCTGCGCCTCGGGCAGTTTCACCAACGGGACCTCGGCTACCGCGTCGTTCACCCTGCCGGCCTCTGCCCCCGACACGTACTGTGAGTTCGACGTGGCGGTCAGTGACGGCCACGGTGGATCGACCAACGGAACGATATATCTCCCCGTGGGAGCGCCACCCTCCATCGTTGCTCCGGCCATCGTCGACGCCGCGCAGTCGGCTGCCGTGGTTGATCCTTCCGCAACGGTCATGTTCTCCGTCGAGGCGATGGACCCACAAGCCAGCGCCATGACCTTCGTGTGGTCCACATCGGCCGGCTCGCTTTCCGGCCAGTCCGACACCGCCGACACCTCGCAAGTGACCTTGACCGCCCCTGCCATCGGATCGACAGACATTGCCGTGTCCGTGGTTGTGACCGACGCGGTTGGCGCCAGCAAGAAGTACGACTTCTCCGTGCACACCGCCGCCCTGGCCAGCGCCTGCACGCCTCCCGCCTCCACGGCCTGGAAATTCGGCATGATGTCGGACACGCAATGGACGACCGCGGATCCGGCTGGACAGAACCCGACCACCGTCGCAGTGTCGATCATCGATCAGCTCAACCCGCAGTTCATCCAGGCGGGCGTCAAGTTCGTCATCCAGGTGGGTGACCTCGCCGACACCGGCAACGATGCCGACGAGATCGTGCGCGCCCAGGCCGCCCAGCCGCTCTACGACGCTGGCATCGGCTTCTTCCCGATGCGCGGTAACCACGAAACCTATGGCACGAACAACAGCTTCGCCATCCCGGTGTTCCAGACGAACTATCCGCAGACGCGCGGCCTAAGCCAGACCTTCGGTGCCACGAACTTCAGCAGCCCGACTTCGCTCAGCACCGAGCTCGACGGCATGACCTACTCGTTCGACTACAACAACGCCCGCTTCGTCATCCTGGACACCTGGTGTACGCCGAGTGTGGACATCTCCGCGGCGGGATACACCTACGGCTACTCGGTCGCGCAGCAGCAACCGTGGATCAACAGCCGGCTCGACAAGACCACGCGTGGCACCGACCATGCCTTCGTGATGACCCACCAGCCCCTCATGGCGGAGAGCCACCAGGACACCATGTTCCAGGGCTACACCAACGCCAACCCGGACATGCAGAACGCCTTTTACGCCAGCCTGCAGAGCAACAACGTCAAGTACTTCCTGGCCGGCCACGACCACATGAACCAGAACTCGATCGTCGCGAGCCCCGATGGACTTTCGAGCGTGCATGAGATCATCGGCGCCTCGGACAGCAGCAAGTTCTACACACCTTCGGCCGTCTCGGGCGCGAA
>PMZX01000395.1:0-3683 GCA_003170035.1 Myxococcales bacterium
GGCGTCGATCCACCGGTTGGCGGGACGCCACCGGTTGGCGGAACGCCACCTGTGCTCGTCGTGCCGCCGGGAGCAGGCTGGCCCCCGGCCGTAGGCGTGCCGCCTGCGGCACTCCCGGCCGTGCCGGTAACGCCGGCAGACCCTGGCGCCCCGGCAGTCGAGGTAGAACCACCGCCGGGCGAACTACAGCCTTGAAGCAAGGTGATGGCGCTGACAAGGAACAGAGCCACGCAGCCTCGCACTAGAGCTTGTATCGTATTCCGAGTCCTGGTCTGCATCGCTTCCTCCATGACGTCTTCGGTCTTGCGCATCCTAGCGAATGCGCGCTTACGCCCTATTGCAGAAGGCAGTGACCGGGTCGAACTTGGTGGCTCACCAATCGCTTGGCACATCTAGTCATCGAGAGCCGCCCCCATTCGCGAGGTGTGATCGGGTACACTGTCCCGCGTGGTCGATACCGCGTCGTCAGCCGCCGGCAACCGCGACAAGGGCCGCGCCCTCGATTTGAAGGACATCTTGCGAAAAGCACGGCTGCGCCTGCTCAGGATGCACTTCGAGAGCGGCGTCGGTCACATCGGAGGCAATCTCTCCTGCCTCGACATCCTGCTGACCCTGCACCATCGGGTCATGGGGGACGACGACCAGTTCGTGCTTTCCAAAGGGCATGCAGCCGGCGCCCTGTACGTCACGCTGTGGTCGCTGGGCCGTCTGACCGAGGAGCAACTGCTGACCTTTCACAAGGACCATACCAAGCTGGCCGGCCACCCAATCCCCCAGGGTATCCCTGACATCCCTTTTGCCATCGGAAGTCTCGGGCATGGACTCGGTCTGGCCGCGGGTCTGGCTCTGGGCAGGAAGCTGCGCGGCCAGCCGGGGCGGGTGTTTTGCCTGCTGTCGGACGGTGAATGGAACGAGGGCTCCAATTGGGAGTCGCTGACATTTATCGCGCATCGGTGCCTGCGCGAAGTCACCCTGCTGGTGGACCTCAACGGTTTGCAAGGTTTCGGCTCCACTGTGCAGGTGGCCAACCTCGGTTCACTGGCCAACAAGCTGAGGGAGTTTGGCGTCGAGGTGCGCGAAGTAGACGGACACGACACCGACGCCATCGAGCAAGCATTGAAAAAGCCCCCAACGGATCGCCCACTTGCTCTGGTAGCGCGGACCATCAAGGGTCACGGTGTCTCCTTCATGGAGAACAAGATGGAGTGGCACTATCTGCCCATGACGGCGGAGCAGTACCAGATGGCCGTCGAGGAGGCGAGCCGCCTGTGAGAGCCATCCTCACCCAAACCCTGCTCTCCCATGCCCAGGACTCGGACTTCGTCTTTCTGACCGGCGATCTCGGCTTCATGGTGCTCGAGCCGTTGCGCGACGCCGCCAAGGAGCGCTTCATCAACGCCGGAATTGCCGAGCAGAACATGGTGTCGGTCGCGGCCGGGTTGACCTACGCGGGCTGCAAACCGTGGGTCTACAGCATCGCGCCCTTTGTCTACGCGCGTGCCTTTGAGCAGATCCGCAACGACGTCTGCATGCACGACCTGCCGGTCTTTCTCGTCGGAAACGGTGGCGGATATGCCTACGGGGTCATGGGCCCCACCCACCACGCCATCGAAGACTACGGTGTCCTGCTCGGGCTGCCCAACCTCACGGTCTACGTCCCTGCCTGCGCCGCAGACGTTCCCCCAGCCATTTCGCGCCTGATGACCGCGGCCAGGCCCGCGTACCTGCGCCTGGGCCGCGACGAGATGCCAGCGGGCTTCGTCATGCCTGCCTACGCCCCCTGGCGGCGAATTCTGTCGGGTCGAGGCGCCACCGTGGTCGTCGTGGGGCCGCTGGCAGGTGGCATCCTGGCCGCGGCGCAGACCCTGCCCGAATCGCAGCGGCCCAGCCTGTGGGTCCTGGCCGAGTTGCCCATTGTGGCGACTGAGATCCCAGCCGCTTTTCTTGCCGATGTTGAAGAAAATGGACACCTCATCGTGGTCGAGGAACACGTCGCGCAAGGGAGCGCAGGGGCGAGTCTGGCGCGTGCGCTTCTGTGCGCTCAGACGACTCCGCGCCGTTTCACGCATCGGTTTGCGTGCGGCTATCCCAGCGGCCACGCCGGCTCGCAGCTCTACCACCGACAAGAATNNCTGGTGCTTGGCGCCAGCGGCTTCCTCGGGGCAAACCTGTTACGCACGCTGCTCGCGCATCGGGATGATGCCACCGGCACCGTCTTTCACACGCCGGCGTGGCGGCTCGAGGGTGTGCCCCAACGCCATACCGTCGTCGTCGACCTTCTGGTGGATTCCAATCGCAACCAGTTGCTCGATCGCCTCAAGCCGCGCACCATCTTCAATTGTGTCGGCTACGGCGGCTATTCCTTCGAAGCCGAAAGCGAACTCATCTACCAGACGAATCTCAACCTGACCGCCAAGCTGCTCGAGCGTCTCGCGACTCTCGGCATATCTTGCTACGTACACTCCGGCAGTTCCTCGGAGTACGGCGACCGGGCGGCCGGCCCCAAGGAGGACGACCTGCCGCAACCCAACAGCGACTATGCTGTTTCAAAAGTTTCGTGCGCCAACCTGCTTCGCCTGTACGGCAAGAAGAAGTCCTTGCCGTGTGCAAATCTCCGGCTCTTCTCGGTCTACGGCCCGTACGAGGATGCCTCCCGGCTCATCCCCACCTTGGTCAGATGCGGCCTGGAGGGACGCTTTCCGCCTCTGGTGGACGGCGCCATTTCAAGGGATTTCGTCTACGTCGATGACGCCTCGGAGGCCTACATCGACACCGCGCTCAATCTACGCGAGCCCTTCTACGGTGACTCTTTCAACATCGGCAGTGGCCGCAAGACCACCATTGCCGAGGTTGCCAAGGCAGCGGCAGAGATCCTCTCGATTCCGGGCCCACCCAGCTACGGCGCGATGGAGCGACGCAAATGGGACCTGATCGACTGGTTTTCCAACCAGAACAAGACCGCCCAGGTTCTACAGTGGAGAGCGCACACCGACTTCCGGGAGGGTCTCCGGCGAACCGCAGACTGGTACCGCAGCCTGGAAGACAAGCAGCGATACTTTCAAGCCTCGAAACAGTTCGGTCTGGATACGGTGCGCAGCGTATCCGCGGTGGTGGCCTGCTACAAAGACGCCCAGGCCATCCCGATCATGTACGAGCGGCTGAAGAAGACCTTCGCCGAACTCAAGATCGACCACGAGATTGTCTTCGTCAACGACAACAGCCCTGACAACAGCGAAGACGTGATCCGTGACCTGAGCGGCCGCGACCGGCATGTGGTGGGGATCTCGCACTCCCGCAACTTCGGGTCACAGGCTGCTTTTCGCAGCGGCATGGAGATTGCGACCAAGAACGCCTGCGTGCTGCTCGATGGCGACCTTCAAGATCCTCCGGAGCTCATCGCGAATTTCGTGGGCAAATGGAAGGAGGGCTTTGACATCGTTTTCGGGCGGCGGGTGAAGCGGGACGCGCCTCTCTTCAGGCGCCTCGGCTACAAACTCTTCTATCGCCTCTTCGATGCCTTCTCGTACCTGCCCATCCCGCACGACGCGGGCGACTTTTCCTTGATCGACCGGCGCGCGGTCGCGGCCATTCTGCAGCATCCAGAGCGGGATTTCTTTCTGCGCGGCATCCGGGCCTCGGTCGGCTTCAAGCAGACCGGGGTTGACTATGTTCGCCCGGAAAGA
>PMZX01000395.1:3756-24533 GCA_003170035.1 Myxococcales bacterium
GGCGAGTACATCGCCAAGATCCTCGAAGAGACGAAGCGACGGCCCCATTTCATCCGCAAGACCATCATCCGGCACGGAGAAGCCCGCTCGGCCGCGGATGCCTTCCAAGACCCGTCCTGAAGCAGTTGCGGCCTCCGTTCCGCTACCAGCCCGGATCCCCCAGTAGATTGCAGGTCTTGCAGACATCCGGCGGTCCACTCCCGGGATCCAGAAGTTGCTCGCGCATGCTCACCAGGGTCGGGTGGTTGAAAGCAACATCAGGGTCACAATCGAGCAGATTGCTCCCAGGACCCTGCAGAATCACATCGCTGCCGCAGCAGATCCCCAGATTTCCCGCAGCATCACAGGTGAGACGCTGCCACAATTGCGGGCACCGCTTCTCCAATCGCGTCGTCCGCAAAGGCGCCGGCCACATGCAAAAACCAGGAAGGGCCTCGTCCATCCGCCTGCGGAATTCACTGTAGGCTGGCAGAGTGTCGTCGATGATCTCTTCTGGTTTCGGGTCAACGCCCATGGGACGATAGATCCAGAAGCGAAGGCCGCGACAACCGGCATCACGGAGAAACCGCGCCATCCTGACCAGCTCATCCGGAGCCTTCTCCACCCTGCTGCGCAGAAGAACGACACTCATGTGCACCGGGAAGATCCGGTTGATCTTCGAAAGGTCGTGTTCCATCACCTCTCGATTGGCGTCGTAGAGTGAAACATTGATCCTGGAAATACCGGCGCGTTTCAGCCCGGCGATGCGTTCGGCCAGCAGCAAGCCGTTGGTGGCGGTATTGACGATGTGTCCGCGTTTCACCAGATAGGCCACGATGGCTTCAAAATCATCAACCATCAGCGGCTCGCCCAGCCCGAAATCGACCAGCAGGCACTTGTCCAACAACGGGTTCGAGAACAGGCGCTCGATCTTCTCCAGAGTAGCCTCACTCTCGCGCCATTGCGGTCCCTTTCGGTTGACGACATTTCCCGCATGGCAGTAGCCGCAGTTGAGGTTGCACCGTCTTGTCAACATCACGGAAGCGATCTGCGGCGTGTACCTGCGGACCGATGTCCTCGCCTCTCTGGACAGGCTGCGGTACTTCAAGTAGTTCCAGACCTTGGGCGCGGCACGCAAGGGATGAACCTTGCGGGTCATCTCATAGTAGTAGGACCACTTTGCCGTCATGCGTGCGCGGGCCTTCCATTCTTTCGCGAGGCTCGTCGGATTCTAGCACCCGGTCGTGCCCTGGGCGACGCGGCTCCGCCGCCACAGCGACGGGATCACGAACCAGGCCAAGAGGCCGAGGAGCGCGCCGAGCGACACCCAGAACCCGACGACCACGGTCACTGGCTCGAAGCGGAACCTGACCCGGTGCTCTCCGGCTGGAACCACCACAGCCCGCTGCGTGACGTTCGCCTTGTAGATTGCTGTCTCGCTTCCGTCGACCTCTGCGACCCAGCCCGGATAGTACGAATCGGAAAACACGAGGATTGCATCCTGGGCAGTGCGGACCTTCATCTCGGCCTGGTTGGTCGTGTAGCGAACAACCTCGACGCTTCCCCCCACGCTTGCCGCCTGGCGATAGTTCGGCGGCACAGCTTCCAGCATGACCGACCGCTCCGGAGCAAATGCATCTGAGGCAATCATCGCGAGCGCCGCATCGCCATCTGCCACCGGCAAGATCTCCCCGACCAGATAGGCCCGCGGGAGAAAATCGTCATTCTGATAGAAGTACGCGCTGCCGTACGTGCCCAGCAGCTTCAGATTGCGCTCCGGCGTGAAAGGCCAAAACGACGTGAGGTATTTCACATTGTACATGCGCATCAGTTTCCAGAACACCGCAGTCGGCCGGAAGCTGTCACCCTCGATCGAAGCGGTCTGTGTGATGATGCCCGCGCGGTTCTGGTCGCCCCAGACATCGACCAGGTACCTCGGCGTCAGATTCGCGTACCCGCTTGGCGCGGATATTCCGTAGAGAATATTGCTGCTCGGCTGGATGAACTCACGCTGCTCGACGAACGGCTGGAGATCCCCTTCCCAGCCTCGCGCCTGCTCGAACATTCTCCGGTGAGCACGGTTTCCGCCGAGACAGTACATACGGAACAGCGATGAATCCTGTTTCATGAACTGCGCCGTCTTCGGCGGTTTCATCCATGTCGCGGCGTCAACGATGGGGTTCTGCCGGAGTTGAAAGTAGAGCAGATCACCGATGGTCACTGCGAGGACCACGGTCTGAACCGCGAAGGAACCGCGCCATCCTCCAGCTTCAATCTGCGCCGATTTCCGGGCGTTTCCGAAGAACTGCTGAGCCAGTCTCGTCAATCCCAGTGCCGCAAGCGCGACCAGCGCAGCATCCGTGATGAGAAGAAGTCTTGTCGGGAAGCGAAAGTAATTCATGCCGGGAACGTAGTCAAAAACTAGCTTGTACGCCGGTGTTCCCGGACCCAGCACGAGAATGTAGGAAACCACGGCACTGACGCAAAAGAACCTCACGTGCCAGTTCCGCCACCAGCGCAGCGGCGCGGAGAGCGCGAGCAGGAATGTCACCACGCCGACGTATCCGTAGTCCTCCCAGAAAACACTCTTGCCGGTGTAGGTGAGATTGCCGATGTCACCGTTGCTGTAGGGGTAAAGAAACGTCCAAAAACTCTTCGGATCGTAAGCGTAGTTCGAGGCGTACTCGAACGTCACGCCGCCCGAACGGTGGGACAGAGAGACCATCTCGTAGGTGGGGATCAGCTGAACTGCGGCAAGCAGGGATCCCAGGATGAGGGTTCCAGCGAACGACCAGGCGAGTCGACTCCTGAAAAGAGTGAGCACGGACTGCGAAGCCTTCGGTTTCTTCGAACTGGTCCGCATTTCCTTCTGCTGGTTGAGGAAGCGGAGCGGAAAGTAGAAGAGGTAGAGAACCCCGGAGTAGTAGGCGGTCTGCGCATTGCCTGCGAGATGCTGAAGCCCGAAGACAAGTCCAAACCAGAGCAGGAAGCGATAGTCATTCCGCCTGACCGCGCGCTCGAGCAGGAGCAACGCGACTGGCAGCCAGCTGGCACCGTTCGCCATGCTGAGATGTTTCAGGTGCGAGATAAAGAAACCGCTGAAGCAGAATGCGATTCCCGCGATCAGACTCGCGAGGTGACTGCATTCGATCTCACGGGCGTAGAGATACATCCCGATGCCGGCGGTGAGGATGGTGAGTAGAATTGTGAGATTAAGCGCAACGTAGGGCGAGAACAGACCGAAGAGAACGATATTGAACGGATAGCAGACCCCGGCCTCNNATGGCCCGACTGGAGAGCACTGCCCAGCGAGAAGCGGTAGGGAAAATTCTCGTTCATGAGGTCGCTGGCGAAGAGGTCGTCGGTTATCACGAGACCCATCATCAACGTCAGCTTCCAGAACGCGGCGAGAATGAGAACCGCAATGAATGCGACTGCGACCCGCGTCTGGAGTTTTGCGTTCTGCTCGATGTTCATCGCGATCGGATGGAATCTGCTATTCGTACACGATTGCGACACTGGTGACCTTGCCCAACCAGGTCACGTCACCGGTTGCCAGGTTGACGATCCCCCGATCTTGAGAATCCGGCATAAAGTTATAGGTCACGAGAAGCTGGCTGAGGCGGTCGAACACCACCGTGCCATACGGCAGCGAACCCACGAGGGCGCCGGTGGACAGGAAAAGCAGCGTGTCCTTCCCGGTGGTGGGCATTCGGCTCGACAGAGTCCATGAAAAGTGAACCGCAACGATGCGCCGATCAGGGCTTACGACGAGCCCCGAAGTCCAATCTGGCGATGCGGGACCCAGGCTCGCTATCGGAGTGCAATTCCCGTTCGAGCAATCGCACGACATGAGGGAATCACCCACTATTCCAAAGAACGTACTCGCCGCACCGCCGAAGCAGTCCGTGCTGTCGATGTGTTGCGTGCCAGCCCCGGCAGATGGCCAGGTACCACCCACGTCTGTCCACGCTTCACTTTGCATGGTGGAAAGATCGAACGCGAAATAGCCGAGTGGAACCGCGGGGTCAATGCTGGGCAAGTCGGTGCGCCACCACAAGGCCTGCGTCCCGGTGGCGTCCCAACGAGTGAACTCCTCGTACACGTATTGGGGAAGGGTGGCATCGAGCGGCGTCATCTTGCCTTGCCAATCCACCCACCATAGCTGCCTGGTCAGCGTGACGCCGTATCCGTAGTCCGCCGTAATCACAGCGCCGGAAGCGAGAGCCGTGTCCACGAACACGTGTTGTCTGGTCGAGTCGAAGGGAAAGGGGAGCTTCGAGAGGTCCGGCTCGCGCACCAGGCCCGTGTCGAGGTCAACCTGTTGAAATGGGACTCGATAATCACGTGGCACACTGATGAAATGTGCGTCGTCGGGTGAGAAAGCGACCATTTCCGCCGGGCTNNGGCAATCTCGAGATCCGCGAAGACATCCCCGGCGACGGAGGCGATCTTGATTCGCACGCTGCCTCCCCCCACCCGACGCGCCCCAACGATGATCGCCGAAGGGGCTACCGGCCCGGCCAAGCCTGTCAGCTCAGCCAGCCAATAGAGGGAACTCGTGGCCCCCGCTGTCGTGTCCCAGCGAGTGACCTGCTTCGACGCCGAAATGATCGGACCTTGGTACTGGTCGCCGAAGTCGAGCAGGGAGTGGTAGTCGTGCACGAGCTGTCCATCCCGGTCGTAGGCAGCAAATCGGTCGGTTGCCTTGTCCACGATCAGAACCAATGGCGTGACGCCGGCAGCGTCCCCTGCCGAGTCCCCGGTTTCCGCACCGCCATCATCAGCCGCTGTCCCGCCATCCCAACTTGCTGTGTCGCCGTTTCCACTCTCTGTCCCGCCATCCCAACTTGCTGTGCCGCCCTGCCCGCCTGCTGGGCCGCCCCCCACGCTTGTCGTGCCGCCCTGCCCGCTCCCTGCACCATCCTTGCCTGCAGTACTGCCGCCCCCACTCGCCGTCTTGGGGACGCCGGAATCCAGGGCGATTCCGCCTCCCGCCGCGCCCGTCTGCGAGCCTGCCCCTCCTCCGCAACTCGCCAGAGCGACGGAAAGGACGAGACCTTGCATGAATGAACGGGCACGCAAAGTGGGGCTTTGCATGCCCAGCATCCTACCTCCGATCGATCCGACTGGTCGCAGGAAGATCAGAGTGGCGGATGGAAACGGCACAGACGATCACCGGCGTGCGATTGCTCTCGCATGCGCGAGTGGATCGGGCGGATGTAGGCTGGCCCGTTCTAGCCAATGCGCGGACTCACCCCTTCCAGACCCAGGGCGTGCAGTTTGCGAGCAAAGCCTGCGCTGTCGCCCAGGGTGTGGACGAAAGTGCCGTTTTCCTTTGCATACGAAATGAGGCCGCCGCCGTCGATCGCCGCCACCCACACGCGATCAGGCGCCTGTGCGCTGCGCGCCTCGCGAAAACCCAGATCGCCGAAAAGCTCGCCGGGAGGTGAGGGAGTCGAGCCGCCTGCCAGCAGGTAACGGCCCGGACAACCCCGCATGGGTCGCCAGGAAAAGCGCGCCAGCAGCTCCGCGAAGGTCACCTCGGCAAGAGGCATGATTCATTGTACCGCCTTCGCTTCGAAATTTGTGGAGCCTCACCCATCCCGTGGTTGGCCACACTCCCTGCGTACGCTATTCCAACGCCGCGATCAATCCGCTGGGATCTTCGGCGCTCACCATCAGTTGCCGCAAGCCGACCGGCACGCCCAGCACGTAGGCGCGCTGTTTCGGGTCCAGTTCGAGCACGACAATGCCGCTGCCGGACCCGTTCACCAGCCAGCGTCCCCAGATCCCATGCACGCCGCGGCTCAGCGGGCGGGCGCTGGATTCGACCGCCTTGGCGATGGCCGCCCGAGGGAAGCGGGCTCGGAAGGCCCAACCCATGCGCACGCGCACCTCGTCGCCTTCGATCTCGACGTACGCGGTCGACGGCGGCAGGAACAAAGCCGTCGAAAGGCCCCGGTACAACGGATCAAAACGGATCGGAAAGCGGGTTTCGGGTGCGTTGGTCATGGTTCACCTCACGAGGGCGCACGCTGCCGTTCGTGCTGCACGCTCTGGTCAGGACGATGAGCCTGGCAGGCCGAAACGCTTGCCTTCCTCGGCAAAGAGCTCGGTGATGTCGAAGTAGAATTCGCGCTCTTGTCCCTTCTTGTCCTTGACCCGCAGTACATCGAAACTCCTTCCGCCCTCACGGCGGAGGGACTGCATGAGAACCTGGGCGCCGAAGAAACGCATCAGGTCGTATTCCTCGCGCACGAAGTAGACTCGGATCGCCGTCTGGGAACTGCGCCCGTCGCCCGAACCCAATACGGAACGGAAGATGCCCGCCACGACCGTCTCGTGGAGCTTGGCGTCCGCCGAGTGTCCCGCTTCTTGGTCCAGATTCATCAGCACGATGTGAGCCGAGACATGGACCGCGTCCTCGGCCAGAACCGCGTCCGCCGCCTTCCGAAGTGCGATGGGATCGCCTGACTTGAGTGCCGCAAGAAACTCCCCCTGGGCCTTCGGATCACTGGCATGGCTACGCAGCATGCTTCCGCGTCGGAAGCGCGCAAAGTCGATCGCCACGGCCTGCGCAATGTCCTTGCTCGCGAGCACCTGGGCCGCCCGGCGATAGTAGGCGAGATCGTCGGCGTCGCCAGCTGGTGTGGGGGACGATGTTGCCGCCGCCCTGGCAGAAGGGACTGGGGCGGGTTCCCGGGTGGCGGCACCTATCGGCGTGCAGGCAGAAAGGGCAAGCAGGACGAGTCCAACCAGAGCAACCAGCTTGGTCATGTCCCCATGGTGTCTCGACTTGGGCGCCGACGCCAGGGCCGCACGGACAGGGCCGCACGCCGAACCACGTCCAGCAGCTTGAAAGGGGTGTCCCTTAGAACCTGCGCGCCGCCGTTATCAAGGTGGCCTCCGAGCTGAACGACGGCAGCACAACCCAGACGGTCTGGTCGCGGGCTGGCGCCCGTCCCTGCTGCATGCGACGGAAGCCCTTGCCGGTGGCGACGCCGATGGGATAGGTCATGAGCGCGCCGGCAATGGCCTCCGAGAACCAGTGCATGGAGCCGCCCTGGAACGAGGTCACGCCGAACATCATGTAGGCCACACTTGCGGCGCCCACCAGCTTGAGCGCCCAGCTGTCGGGGTAGTAGGCAGCGAGCGACGAGCAGGTGGCCATGGTGGCCGCCACGTGACCCGAGGGCCAACCGTGGAAAATGCCGCCGCGGCCCACGCCGAAGCGAAAGGTGTGGCTGAGCGACCGCATGTCGGGCGCCACCGGCCCGACCAGGTCATCGTGCGGCGGCGGCCGTCCCGTGATCAGTTTGAGCATGGTCACGTAGCCCAGGGTCAGGGCGTTGGCTTGCAGGACCGCATAGGCAGCGCCCAGGGTCTCCTGGTCCTTGCCCCAGTACCCCTTGGCAAATAGTCCACTGATGACGCCCACTGGTCCCACCACGCCCAGGATCACGGCCGGGTACGCGGCCCGGCCCCAGCCGGTGTGACGGTGAAAGGTCTGGCGCACCTCATAGTCCACGTCCAGGCCACTGACCAGCGCGGTCTGGCCCACGGCCGTCAGATGCAGCGCCAGATTCCAGCCCCAGAAGCTCTCGGCCGCGTTTCGCCCCAGACCGTCGGTGGGGCTGAGCGCAGGCACGGACAGGGCGGCCGGGGCATCGCGCGTGTCTGACGCCTTGGGATCGCTTTTCGCTGGCAATGTCGCATCCGGGACTGGCACTGCCTTCACGTCACCAGCAGACATCAACGTGCCCATGCAAACCCCGAGCGCGTAGGCACCGAGCAAGCGCGGCGACTGCGGACAGTTCACGGTTTTCGAGAATAGCAGCTGTCCACTGTCTGATGGGGTTCGCGCTGCAGGGGCTGCACTACCAGCCCCCCGCGCCGGTGGACGGGATCGGCTGCCCGGTCGCATCCACCACCACCAGACTGTACCCACCCTCGTCCCTGAGCCACCCAAAAACCGACTGAGCGCTCCAGGAATTGAACTTCATGCCGGCGCCCAGTTCCACCACGATCTGCCCGCCTGATTCGCGCAGGTACAGGTTGAGCGGGTCGCTGCGCCCGTAGTCGGGACCTTGCAGGATCTCGATGCCAGCGCCGGAAAGCGAGATCCTGCCGAGCTCCGAGTAGTTGAGACCCGAGCCAGCTTGAACCGTGTAATAGAGCGTGCTGTCGAGTAGAACCGCGGACAGCAGGCGCTCTGCACTCCACTTGGTCAGGGGATAGAGTTGGCAGGAAAAGGAGACGATCGGGCGCTCGTTCACCACGTAGCCGTAGTCGTCGACCGAGCCTCCTGAGAATAGCTGGATGCCCATGGCTTCCCATGCGCCCGGCACCTGGAGCTCCGTGACGGAAAACACCGACGCCGGATTGTAGTTCGGGTTGTCCTGGTAGACGAGAGCCCGGAACAAAACCGTCGCCTGTTCCTGGGTCAGGGGCAAATTGTCGCAGTCTGGGCTCGCATCGGGAGCCCCGCTGTCAAAGATACCTGCCCCACTGTCGGCAGAGCCGCTTGCACCTGCGCTGGCCTCTGCCCCGCCGCCTGCGCCTGCCCCGCTGGTGCCGGCCCCGCACGCGATCCACAACAGGCTGACCGGCAGCCCTGCCCAAGCGATTGTTCGTGTCATCGTTTCCCCTGCGACACCATTGTGGGCGAAGAAGAACTCGGCCGTCCAGCCCCATGTCAGCCGGCCACCCTATTCCGTACGCTTGACCTGGAACGGGATCGGCGCGCCCTGCTCTTCTGACCAGTCCTCGACCACGCCCGCAACGTGCGCCCCGAGCGGCCCGCGGCGTAGATAGGCGAGAAACATGTTCAGCTTCGGCTCCGCGCCCTCGGCCAGCACCTCGACCGTGCCGTCCACGCGGTTGCGCACCCAGCCCGCAAGGCCCAGGCGCCTGGCCTGGTCAAAAGTGGTGGCGCGAAAACCCACGCCCTGGACCGATCCGCGCACCACGGCGTGCAAGCGACGGTTCTGGGCAAAGGGGCTGTCGCTCATCGGGAGATTCCAAGGCTAGCTTTTCCCCCAAGAAGAAAACAGGCTCTTCCACTACCGAGCCGCCAACCCAATCGGAGCGGCCGGTGGTGCGGCTATCACGGGACTGCGGTTAAAGCGGCCCCTCGGTCACGGTGATCCCCACCAGGTTGTTGGGCACGAGCGGCAACTCGGCGAAGCGCGCCAGCACCTGGCCGGCTGCGCCCTTCACCTCCACCCTGGCCAGTACAACGTACTCGACCGGCCCCTCGACAGGCGCGCAAGCCGTGACCGTGCCCACCACCTGGGCCCCGGTGTCGTAGGCGAAGGTCACCCGGTGACTCAGCATCTCCCGAAGACTCTGATGATTGGCCATGGACAGCAAACTTCCCAGGCCGGCCGCTCTTCGTCAACCCGCCCATCGGGTGAAGACGGAGGTCGATGCCGTGGTCGCGGTCGTAGACCACCCTTCATTAGCTGGCTGGGCGCGCGACTTCGTCCTGGGCCATAGCCTTCTGCCAAGCGCCCCGCGGCGTCGCTGCGCTTGCCGCGGGATTAGGGACGGATGACTAGCCTTCTCTTTCTCGTCTGACGAGCTTACTCTAAAGGCGAAGGCAGCCCCAAGGTAGCGCACGGAGGCACGCATGACGCTTCGGCTTCGGACGCAATTCGTTGCAATCGCTTTGATTGGTTTCACGCCCGCGCTCGCCCATGCGGCCAAGCTGGTCAGCGTTCGCGTTCTTGACCGGGACTACCTGGTGGTGAACGTGCTCGACGGAGAGGTGGCACACGAGCCGGAGAAGGTCACGCGCTACACGCCCGAGCTGAGCACCACGGCTGCGACGCTGGCGAGCAGTTGGACGGTGAAGTCGACCGCGGACGCTGCCTACGCTGGCGCGGGCAAGAATCCCACCGCGATCTCACGTAAGAAGAAGATGAGCGGGCAGTCCCAGGGCGCCTGGGTGAGCAGCGACTACGCGTACGAGTACACCTACCAGCACTGGATTTACCTCAAGCTGCCAACATCGCTTCAACAGGGCAGCGCGTACACTCTGGAAATCGCCGCCGCTATGAACCTCGACCAAACCTCGGTGCCATTCACCTTCGACGTGTATTCCAACCCCTCCGAGGCGGTACACGTGAACCTGGTCGGCTACACGCCGGACGCGGCCCACAAGTCCGCCGACCTCTATCACTGGATGGGCGACGGCGGGGCACGCGACTACACCTCCTTCGTGGGCAACAAGGTCTATGTCTACGATGTCACGAGCAAGCAGTCGACAGCGGTCGGAGCGGTGGCCTTCTGGAAGCCGAGCGGTACAGATGTTGGCGGCTACAACATCTTTCGCTCGAGCGTATGGACGGCGGATCTCTCGACCATCACCACGCCCGGGACATACCGCCTGGTCGTCGATGGAGTCGGGGCAAGCGAGGATTTCCAAGTCGCGCCCGGGATCTACGCCGATCCTTTCCGGGTCGCGGTGCGGGGCTACTTCTACATGCGCATGGGACAGAACAACGACGCCAAGTTGACGCCCGCGCCGAGGACGCCGCTCTACATTCCTGGCACCAGCCCTGCCAACACGAAGGTGTATCTGACCACGATGAACATGTGGAACCCGCAGTACAGCACGTTTGCCGGCGGGGGCGACCCGTGGGACGCCCCCGACTCCTGGGCCGCCTTCCGCCCAGCCGGCAACCCGACCAACCCGAATGCCACGGGCGGGCACGCCGATGCGGCTGACTGGGATCGCCACATCGGACATGTCCCGAACATCTACGACATGCTTTTGCCCTACATCCTGACCAAGGGCGCCCTTGCCGACGACGATACCGGCATCGCCGAGAGCGGCAATGGCATCCCCGACATCATCGACGAGGCTCGCTACGAGGTAGACTACTGGCTGCGTCTACGCGACGGCACCGGCTACGGCAGCGGCGTCACCAATCCCAACACAAACAACGAGCTCTTTCAGGCCGGCCCCTGCGCCATGTCAGCGTGGGCCAACGCCGCCAATGCCGCCATGCTGGCGGAAGCTTTCCGCATTGCGGGCAATACCACCCTGTCGGATCAGTACAAGGCCTCCGCGGTGGAAGCCTACGGCGTTGCAGGCACCTATGCCGACCCCATGCTCGACCAGACGATCGTCGCCGCAGGCAGAGGGCGCGATCTCAAGATGATGGCCGCCGCTTTCCTCTACAATCTCACCGGCGACCAGCAGTACGAAGCCGTGATCCAGAGCGAGAGTCTGTGCACCACCGCCAACTCGGCCATTCTCAATGGGACCACCAGCCAGATCTGGGGCACCGCCGCCTATCTGATGACGCCGCAGCCAGTCCACTTCCAGACCCTGTGGAACAACATGAAGGCGTCGGTCATCGCGCAGGCGAAAGCGAAGGAGGTGGGCAACATCAACACGCGGCCCTCGCGGCGTGCAGCCAACGAGACTGAGATGTACTTCCGTACCATCCAGAACGTGCACCACACGCTCATAGCCCACGCAGTGACGACCGATGCGACGGAGAAGGCGCTTTTTCACAAGGCCCTCGCGCTCGAGGCCGATTGGAGCCTGGGCCGCAATCCGCTCAACATGATCGAAATGGGCACGGCGTACACCGGGCTCGCTGCAAAACGGAGCGTGAATTACATGTACACATGGGGCTCCGCCGACAACCTGCCCGGGGTGCCCCCCGGCCAAACTCCGTATTTGAACCTGGACGACTGGAGCACCATGGTCATGTCCAAGCCGTCGGCGTTGTACGCGGGCTCCTACCCGGCCGACTTCAAGAACACCTGGCCCATCGGCGAAGGCTACTTCGACACGCCTTTTGTTTGGGCGCACTCGGAATTCACGCCCCAGCAAACCATGCGCGGCAAGATGGCGCTCTACGGGTACCTCTACGGCATCAACCACGGTTCTGGTGCCACGGGAGGTGCCGGCGGCAGCGGTGGCGCTGGCGGCAGCGGTGGCGCTGCGGGCACTGGTGGCGCTACGGGCACTGGCGGCGCTACGGGCACTGGTGGCGTTACGGGCACTGGCGGCGCCAGCGGTCGTGGCGGTGTGAGTGGCGGCGGTGGTTCCACGGGCAGAGGCAGCACGACTGGCGGTGGCGGGGTTTCGCCCGCTGCTGGCAGCGCAGGCGGTGGCGGTGTCCTTGCCACGGGCGGCGGGGGAAGCGGCAGTACCGCGGGCGCGGGTGGTGTTTCGGCCGCTGCTGGCAGCGCAGGCAGTGGCGGCGTCCCTGGCACGGGCGGTGAGGGTGGCGGCAGTACCGCGGGCGCAGGTGGTGTTTCGGCCGCAGGCGGCGCCGAGAGCGGCGGCATGGGTGGCAGCGGGGGGAGCACGAAGGCGCAAGCGAGCGGCTGCTCCTGCACAACACATCCGGGCCGCCCTGTCGGCCCTGTCAGCTTGCTGGCAGTTCCCGCACTACTTCTCTGGCGCCGCCGCAGCCGCCACAGGAGCATTGGGGCCTGAAAGAGTAGTAAGATAACGCCGTGACGCTCGACCCCCGCGCACGGTTCGTAGTTTTCGCCGCTGCTCTGGTCGGCTGCGCCGGCAATGAGCCACAGCCGCGCATCGACGACGTCGAGCCCGCGGAAGCCTACACCGATGGTGACATCCGGTTGGTGCTGACTGGCACGGGCTTTCTGCCATCGTTTCGCCTCGACCCAGTTACGGGCGAACGGGTGGCCACGATGGATGGCTTCTCGGGCCGGGTCGGCAGCGGGTCGACCTGGGTAGCGATGAGCGACTTCGGGTGGGTCGGCCCGACCCAGATCTCGGCCACCCTCGACATTCAGGACCAGGACGATCTGTCCGTGGGTCCCTGCGACGTGGAGATCACGGATCCGCGCGGCCACAAGGCGGTGCGGCCGGCTGGCTTTTTCGCGTGGGGCCGGCATACCTTCGCTCCGGTTCTGAATATCTTGAGCCCGGCCGTTGGCGATCCCTATGCCCCCGGGTGCACGATTCACGGACATGTGACCGCCACAGACCAGCCGCCCGGCTACATGACAGGGCTGACGTGGACCTACGTTGAATTTGGGAACGCCGATGGGTCGGAAAGTCGGCGCGTGACCGGCTCCTGCCCGTTCGAACCGGGCTCTGGCTCCATTGACTGCACCTTCGATCTGAATGTCAGCTCGGACTTGGTCCCCCTCACGAAGGCCAGCCTGACAATCGACGCCTCCGATGATGCCGCGCCGCCTAACCACACCAGCGTGCAGTACCCCATCACGCTGACCGCGGGACCCACGGTGTCCTCGGTCAGGCCCGCAACAGGAGGGGTGGCCGGCGGTACCAACGTGGTCATCGAAGGATCGGGCTTCGTGCCCGGAACCCGCGCCTCCTTTGGCGGCAGCCCGCTCATCCCCGATGGCGGCATCGTGGTCGACGCGCAGACCATCACCGGCTACGCCCCGGCCCACCCCGCTGGCCCGATCTCCGTGGCAGTGAAATCTCGCCTAGGCCAGGCCGAGGCGGAGTACGCGTTCGAGTACCAGCTTCCGCCGCAGATCCTGGAGCTCCGTCCCAACCATGGCACGCAAGGCGTGGACACCGACGTCCGAGTCTTCGTCACCAACTTCACCCCCGACACTATCATCTACGTGGGTCAGACCCTGGCAAGCGCCAAGCCTTTGATTAACCCATCGTTGCAAGGCACCACGCAAGGCACCACCGAGATCGACGGCACGGTGCCCACCTCAAGCGTGCCGACCTCGGCCACGGTCTGGGCCTTCGACCCCGGCAATGGCTGGACCCGCCTGCTCAACGGCTTTTACTGGACTCCATGAAACTGCTGCCCAAATTTGCGCTCCTCTCCATCGGTGTCGCCGCCGTGCCGCTGGCCATCGCCGGCTATTCGTCTATTCGGGTCAGCCAGGCGGCCCTGCGCGAAGCCATCGAGGGCCACGAGGTCCTACTGGCACGCCAGATCTCCGAATACGTCAGCAGCCACCTGTCCAACTTGCAAGCCACCATGTCGGTCGAAACGCGTATTCTCGACTTGACCCGCGTGGGGGGCGCATTGCCGACTGCCGAGGCCCTACGCAAGTTCCTCCAGTTGGTGTACCACCAGAGCGACGATTTCAGCGTGGTGGCTTTGCTGGACACCGAGGGGCAGCCTCTGGTACCGGCTGCCTTCCAGTCGGTCGCACCCAGAAACGATTCCTTCGGAACCCACGAGATCGTCCCTGCCGCGGACGTGGCCCGCCTGCCTGGACATGTTCCCGTCGAAGCGGTTCTGCGCGAAGGGAGCGCCGTGGGCTCGATCTTCGTGGCTGGCAGCACACACATACCGCATGTGGTGCTGGCGACCCGATACCAGGGCCTGGCCGACGAGGATCCTCGCATCATCGTGGCCGCGGTGTCCCTGCGCCGCATCGCCGCTCATCTGGCTTCCCTTTCGTCGGTCGACCGCGACATCGTGCTGCTCGATCGCGAGAGCCGCACCGTGGCTTCCGGCCGGGCCGCGGGTTCCACCCCGCTCGAACCCAAGCGTCTGCCGCAGGGCAAACCAGGCTCGCTGCCGTCCACGTGGTTCGTGGCCGAGTACCCGAGCCACGACCACGCGGTTGTCGGTGCCTACGTGCCGACACCAGCCTTTGGCCTGGGCGTGGTCGTCGAGCGGTGGGTTGAATCAGCCCTGCAGCCTGCGCGGCGGCTCACCTGGACCACCATCTACTGGGTGGGCGTAGCAGCCTTCGTCGCCGCGGTCGTCGGTGCGGCGCTCGCGCGCTCGCTGGCCAGCCGGGTCGGCACACTGGTGCAGGGATCGCGCCACATCGCCCAGGGCAAGCTGGACGCCGAGATCGAGGTTGCCTCCAACGACGAACTGGGTGAGCTGGCCAAGTCCTTCAATTCCATGGCCAGCTCGCTCTCGGCGGCGCGCAGCGAGATCCTACTGCGCACCGTGGAGATCAAGGGATGGAACGTGACCCTGGAGAAGCGGGTCGAGGAAAAGACCAAGGAACTGCGCGACGCCCAGGATCTCTTGTTGCGCTCGCGCTCGCTGGCCGCCATCGGTTCGCTGGGCGCGGGGGTCGCGCACGAGATCAACAATCCACTGACCGGCGTGCTGGGCCTGGCGCAGATCCTAATGGCCGATCTGCCCGAGGGCCATCCCGCCCGGCCGCTGGTGAAGGACATCGAGGAGCAGGCCGCGCGCATTCAGGGTATCGTGGCCAACCTGCTGCGCTTCTCGCAGAAGCAGTCGGGCGAGCACTTCCGCCCCTTCGATCTTTCTGAGGCCATTCACGACGCGCTCGAACTGTGCGGGCCCAAGACCCTGGCCGATGCGGGCATTGCCGTGGTCAAGCACATCCCCAGCCCCAGCCCGCCCATCCGCGGCAATGCCCTACAGGTGCAAGCCGCGATCATCCAGCTCATCCAGAACGCCAGGGCGGCCATGGACTCGGGTGGCACCCTGACCCTGGAGACCACGCGGCCCGAGGACAAGCTGCTCCGGCTGCGCGTGAGCGATACCGGACACGGCATCAAGCCTGAGCAACTGTCCCGCATCTTCGATCCCTTTTTCACCACCAAGGCGCAACGAACCGACACCGGCATCGGCCTGTCGATGGTGCACAAGATCATCGAGGATCACGGGGCCACCATCCGGGTCGAAAGCCAGGTCGGGCAAGGCACGACCTTCTGGCTGACCTTTCCCATCGCCGAAGGAGCCAGTCTGCTCGCATGAGCCCGCAAATCCGTCGGCGCACGTCCCCTTTCCAAGTGGCGATCATCGTCCTGGTGGTCGGCATTCTGACGGGGGCCACGCTTCTGTCGCGCTTCTTTTTCGAGCGCCGGCGGCCCGAGATGCCGGCCGGCTTGCCACCGCTACCGCCCAGCATGTTGGCGGCCGGGCCCGCCCAGTTTCGGGTCAGCGCTCTTGCCGGCAACGTGGAAGCGTTCCAGAACGGCCAGTGGTACGTGGCGCGTGCCGGCCACTTGCTGTCGTCCAAAGACGTCGTCCGCACCCATGGCGGGTCACATGCCCTTCTGCGGCGGGGCAGCGTCGAGATCGAGGTGCCTGGCAACATGGACCTGCGCGTGGACAAGCTCGAGAAGACCACTGCCAAACTGGGCCTGCTGCGCGGGGGTCGCGTTTCCGCCAACGTGGGTAGGGACGACGAGAAACTGGAGATTGACGCCCTCGACACACACACCACCAACGTGGGCGCGGCGAGCTTCGCGGTGTCGCTGTCGCCCGGCGGGAAAGTCAGCGTCGCGACCACCGAAGGCGCGGCCCGCTTCGAAGCCCAAGGCAAGCAAGTCCTGGTACGCAAAGGAGACGAAAGTACGGCCTTCCCCGGGGCAGCCCCCAGCGATCCCGAGCCCATGCCCGAGCAACTCCTGCTCTCGGTCATCTGGCCAGAAGACGACAAATCCGAGACCGTGTCTTCAGTCCGCGGCCGCGCCAGCCCCTCGTCGCGCGTGCGCGTGAATGGCGAAGAGACTCCCGTGGCTCCGGATGGCACCTTCCTCGCACGGGTGCAGCTGTCAGCACCCCAGACCCGCGTGCGTGTGGAGGCCGAGGACATTGGCGGGCGACAGAAGACCCTGAACAAGGTCGTACGCCGTCCTCCGCGCGCGCCGTCGCTGCAGACCTCAGGGGGCGGGCTGTGGAAGGAACAATGATTGGGCCCGTGACACGCGCTGGCGCCGGGCTGGTTCTGGTTCTGCTCTTGGGCGCGCGGGTCGAGGCGGCCGAGGCGCGGCCGGATGCCGCGACCGCCTCTGATGCGGGCACGTTCGGTGATGCGAGCGGAGCAGAGGCAGCCAAGCATGAGCAAGCGATAGCCACCGGGGTGTCGCCACAGGGAGTGACGCCGCCGAGCGAGCCAGCCGCCAGCGCGGGCAAGCCGAACCCTCCAGAGACTCGTGTCCCGTCCGCTGCGGTCAAGCCCCCGGCAACCACCGGACAGGCCTTGCCGGGAAAGCCGGTCCAGACGCGTTTTGAGCCGCCTGCTGCGGCCACTCGGGTAACCCTGTCGCTGGCGACACCGTCGCCCGTGCTGGGAATCGAAGCCGAGACCGAGCTGCGCATTGTGGCCACCGGTGCCTTCACCTCGCCCCTGCCCTTTCCACGAATCCTGTGCAGCGCCGGCCGGGTGGAAGACCTGGTGCGCGAGGGACCGACCAGCTTCTCGGCCCGCTTTCTCCTGCCTTCCGCCCGTTTCCCCCAGGTGGCGATTGTGGTCGCCGATTTCTCGCATGATTCGCTGATTCTGCGCGGGGCTCTGGCCGTGCGACTGCGGGCCGCTGCCAGTCCGGGCTTTCACACCGACCCGGGCGCCAAGGTCACGGTGAAAGTCGGGGACAAGGAGTTCGGGCCTGTCCACGCACCCGCAGACGGCAACATCCACGTGCCTGTGGTCGTCCCTCCCGGTATCGAATTCGCACTGGCCCGATCGGTCAACCGCTATGGCAAGGCCAGCCAGCAGCTTCTGGATCTCAAGATTCCGCCCGCCCAGCGGGCGCTGGTGGTTGCGCCCGAGAAGCTGACTGCGGGGAGCGCCTGCGAGGTCGCGGTTCTGGCCGTGGAGCCCACTGGGCGACTGGTCGATGCATCCACCATCCTGCTGGCTTCTTCAGGGCCGCGGCCCCAGCCGCTCGGCAGTCGCGCGCCAGGCGAGGCCCGATTCCTGGTGCGCGTGCCGGCCTCGCTGCAAGACCTGACTCTCCACCTCATGGCGTCGCTGCGCGGACAACCAGATGTGGCCGCAGAGGCGGACCTGGTGCTGGTTCCGGCGCCGACCGCCCAGGTCCTGCTGCAGCCCGAGGCAATCGAACCTGAGGCAACCCCCCTGCGCAGCCTGCGCGTCTTCCTGAGTTCGCAGGATGCGTTCGGCAATGCCACCGATGCGGGCGAAGCCTCGGTGCTGGTCGACGGCCGGCCTGTGCGGACCCAGGCCACGGAAGACGGCCGCGCGATACTCCTGATCCAGCCGCCCGCCGTGCTGGCCGGACGCGAGGCCATGGAGGTGGAGGCCGTCCTGGACGGCGGACACGCCACCGAACGTGTCCCGCTTGCCCTGTTCACGCGCCGCTTGCCTCCCGACCCGGTGCAGCCTCAGCGCTACACGCTCACCCCTCGTCTGGGCTTGCTGTGGAACCTGCACCAGGCACCGGGCACCGCCCTGTTCGTCGAGGCGATGGCCTCGCGCCGTCCCGGCGTCGGCGGGTTCGCATTCGGCATCGCGGCCGGTTACTTGCACAGCCGCGTCTTCACATGGAATGCGGCCGGGGCAGGCGACGTCGTTCTCGACCAGATTCCCCTGCTGGCCCAGGCTCGCTATCGCCGCCGCATCAACCGGCTCGCTTTGTCGGTTGGCGCGGGGGCCGGGCTGGTGCTGGCGCAGGCCCGCCTCAGTGTCTTCAACAGCGAAATCTCGGGGTACAGCGTGGCCTTTGCCTGCGAAGGCTCGACCGAGGCCGCTTTCCTCCTGCACCGATCCCAGGTGGTGTTCGGCCTGCGCTACCTGGCCATGTCCTTGGGAAAGCTGTCGAGCGGCGACGAGATCGTGGGCAACGCAGGCGGCTTCATTGTCGATGCCGGTTACCGAATCGGCTGGAAATGACCCTCCTTGGAGTTCTGGACCTCCTCGACAGGCTTCCCCCAGTCGCTCACGCTCGATCTCGGTCGGTGAAGCCTGACGTAGGCTACTTCGGCTATCTTCCGGGCTACTCCGGCAGTGGACCCACCACGACGGGCAACAAAGGGGTTCTGTTTAGTCGGGTGGCTGCGCGCTACGTTCGCCTGGAAGCCGACGCGGTGAACGGCACGGGCGGCGCCCAGGCCACTGAGGTGGTCGCGGGAGCCAGGCGGTAGCAGATGGGATACAATGCGGCCATGCGGTACGCTGTAGCAATGACGGCGTTGCTCACGCTCTCGGCCGGCGTGGCACGTGGGGATGAATCGGGCACGGCCCGTGACCACTACATAAAGGGCACGCGGGCCTACGAGCTTGGCCTGTACGACGAAGCGATCGCCGAGTACATGGCGGCGTACAAGACAAAGGATGATCCGGCTCTGCTATTCAATCTCGGGCAGGCTCACCGGCTGGCGGGCCACCCTGCCGAGGCGTTGCGCTTCTACAAGACCTATCTGTCAAAGGTGCCGGAGGCGGACAACCGCACTGATGTGGAATCGAGAATCCGCGAACTGAAGGCGCTGGTTGACAGGCAGAAACAGGCGCAGGCGGAGTTTCCTGCGGTTTCGGGCGCAAACAATCCACCGGCGGCGACTGGGGCGGCGCCAGCAGGGCCGCTGCCGGGTGTGACCGACGTCCCGACCGACGCGAGCGCCAGCGGCAATCAGGTGGCCGTGGTGGGAGAGAAGGCTCCGCTTGAGCAAGCGCAGCCGGGCCGGGGAAAGAAGCTGGCGGGGATCGTGGTGGGGGCCGGCGGCCTTGCCCTGGTGGGCGCGGGCGTCGTTTTCGGCGTGCTGGCAAAGCAAGCCGGCGACCGGCTCACCCAACTCGACCAGAACCGGGGCGTGTTCGATGCCTCCAAGGAAAGCACTGGCCGGCGGGACCAGGTGCTGGAGGGCGTGTTCATCGGGGTTGGCGCGGCCGCGGTCGCCACCGGCGCCATCCTCTACGTTCTGGGCGCCCGCGCGGGCCAGGACCAGGCAATCACCCTCTCGCCGGCAGTGGCCGCCCATTGCGCCGGTGCCACCTTGCGGATGGTTTTCTAATGCTGACACGGTGTCGCTATGTTTGGGTCGCAGGCCTGCTGCTGGCGGGCTGCTATTCGCCGAGTTTCCAGGATGGCCATCTCCAGTGCGCGGCTTCCGGCCAGCAGTGCCCCAAGGACTACCACTGCGCGGCGAATAATACCTGCTGGCACAATGGCCGCGATCCCGACGCAGGTCAGGCCCCGGAGGTCGGCATGGCTGCCTCGCCGGACTCGCCCGTGTCGCCCGACATGCCGGCGCTCGACACTCAACCCCTGGACGCCCCAGTCGATGTGCCGGTGGACGGTGCCATCCAGCCGGACGCGCTGGACGCGACCTCCCCGGGCGACACCGGGAGCGTGACCGTGCCGCTCGCCCAGCTCGCGAACGTGTACGCCCTAGTCGTCTGCACCAAAAACTTCGCCTGCTGCACCCAGGCTGACCTGAAGGGGAAGTCGCTGGCGACCTGTGAATCGACCCTTGTCAGCCAGTTGCAGCCTGGAATCCAGGCAATCTCCGACGGGATCGATCGCGGGCGCACGGTCTACTATCCGGATCGGGCGGGCCAGTGTCTGCTAGGGATCGAAGGAGTGAGCTGTCAGTCTTGGCCGATTGCCCCCCCGACCCCGCTGCCGGCAGGGTGCGACGCTATCGTAACCCCCAAGGTCGGGTCCGGGGGCGCGTGTCGGAGCGCCGTAGAATGCATCACCGGTTTCTGTTCAGGCGCGACCTCAACCGCAGACGGCACATGTTTGCCCAGGGCCGAAAGCGGCGAAACCTGCGCACAGGTCTTGTTCCAGAACAGTTGCCAGGATGGGCTGTTCTGCGATTCGACCAGCATCTGTTCCGCGACCAAGCCCGAGGGAGCCGTCTGCACGCGAGCCAGGGACTGCACCAGCCAGACCTGCGCCGTCGCGCCTGATGTGGGCGCAGACGCCGGCAACTCCTGTCAGCCGGCGGCGTGCTACTCGACAGGGCCGTTCCTGGCGGCGGGCTGCTCGATGGGCGGCCGTCCCGCGGCTCTCCCTGGCATCGTCCTGCTGGTGGCCGCAGTGGTGGCTCTCTTGCGGCGGCGACGATTTCATTCGGTCCGGCCGCGCAACTAGGGGGTGTCCCCAATAGCCGGGG
>PMZX01000249.1 GCA_003170035.1 Myxococcales bacterium
CGTCCCGAGGAGTACTGGACCATTGAGGCACAGGTGGAAGGCAGCGCACCGCCCCCCTTTGCCGCGCGCGTGGTCCGGCTGCAGGGCGAGAAGGCCGTACTCTCGCACGAAGGTCAGGCCAGCGAGGTTGTGTCTCTGCTGTCGCAGGCCGCCCTGCGGGTCGCCGCGGTTGAGCGCAAAGAGCGCCGCAAGAATCCGCCCCCGCCTTTCATCACCTCGCGTCTGCAGCAGGAAGCGTCCAGCAAGCTGCGTTTCTCACCCAAGCGCACCATGGGCCTGGCCCAGCGCCTGTACGAGGGTGTCGAGCTGGGCGACGAGGGCCCCACCGGCCTCATCACATACATGCGCACCGATTCCACCCGGCTGTCCGAGGACGCGGTCAGGGATGTGCGCGCGTGGATCGTGGATCGCCATGGCGCAGCCTCTTGCCCTGCCGAACCCAACGTCTTTAAGAGCAAGAAATCAGCCCAGGACTCACATGAGGCTATCCGGCCCACCTCGACGCAGTACGATCCGGAAACCGTGCGGCGTCTGCTGGCCAAGACCCCGAGCGAGCGGGGCGCGCGCGAAACCGAGGATTTGATCAAGCTCTACACCCTCATCTGGAACCGCTTCGTGGCTTGCCAGATGGCGCCCGCGGTGTTCGACCAGACTGCCATCGAGATCGACGCGGGCCAGGTCGGCTTGCGGGCCACGGGCCAGGTCATGCGCTTTGCCGGCTACCTCGCCATCTACGCCGAGGCGCAGGACGAAGGCAGCCCGGACGACGAGACTGCCGGCAGCTTGCCTGACGTCCACGAAGGCGAAGCCCTGCGCCTACTCGGCTGCCAGCCCGAGCAGCACTTTACCCAGCCGCCGCCTCGTTACTCTGAGGCGAGCCTGGTGCGCGAACTGGAGGAGAAGGGCATCGGCCGGCCGTCGACCTATGCGGCCATCTTGTCCACCATTCAAGATCGCGGCTACGTGGAAAAACAGGAAGGTCGTCTCGGTCCGACCGAGCTGGGCGTGGTGGTGAGCGGCCTTCTGGTCAAGAGTTTTCCCGAGATCGTCAGCACCGATTTCACCGCNNGACTGGGTCAAGCTGTTGCGCGACTTCTACGAGCCGTTCGAGAAGGACTTGGCGCGCGCCAAGGTGGAGATGCGCGACCTCAAGCGTGAGGAAGAGCCAACCCTGGAAGTGTGCGAGAAATGCGGCAAGCCCATGGTGATCAAGTGGGGCCGCAATGGCTACTTCTTGGCTTGTTCCGGCTTCCCCGATTGTCGCAACACCAAGGAATACACGCGCAACCCGGACGGCACCCTGACGGTACTGGCCAGCACGCGACCGTCCGACCAGACCTGCCCGACCTGTGGCTCGCCCATGGTGATCCGGCGCGGTCGCTTCGGCGAGTTTCTGGCCTGTTCGCGCTACCCGGACTGCAAGACCACCAGCCCGATTTCCCTCGGCGTGAACTGCCCTCGTCCTGGCTGCGGCGGGTACCTCACTGAGAAGCGTTCGCGGCGGGGCAAGGTCTTCTTCGGCTGCTCCAACTACTCGAAGACCAAGTGCGACTTCGTGTCCTGGGATCGCCCGGTGGCCAAGCGTTGCCCGCTGTGTGACGCGGCCTTCGTGGTGAAGAAGGTGTCGCGCTCCAGCGTGCGCCTGCGCTGCCTGGCCGATGGTTGCGGCTGGACGGCCGAGCCCGACGAGGACGCGCCAGCGACACCCGACGCCAAGGCGTCCTAGAGGGCCGGAGCTCACACGCCGTAGAGGTCGGCTCTCTAGGGAGAGTAGCTGGGCAGTTCGAGGACGTAGCTGTCGACGGACGTGCCGTTGCCCCAATCGCTACCGAACACGGCCCGAGTGCCGCTTGGGCTGGGAACCGTGTGCGCCTCGGTTGCAAATATGTCAGACGGTGATAAGAAGGCGTGCGCTACGGCTGAACCCTGCCACAAGGCGCCATGTTCGCAGCGGGTGTTCCAGACTTCGACCACAGGCCGAAGCAGATCCGGGGCACAGAACGTCTCTCCGCCGTACCAAACACTGTTGATCGTTTTTCACTTTGAACTGAAACGCACCACGAACGAGGAGACAGACCATGCACTCAGTCAGGAACATTTTGGGTATCGTCACGCTCGCCGCGCTCACCACCTTGGCCGCCTGCGATGAGTCAAAGCCCGCGCTCGACAAGGCCACCGCTGACCTAGCCGCCATGACGGCAGAGAGGGATGGCCTCAAGGCCCAGCTCGCGACTGCGAAGAGCCAGGTGCAGACACTGCAAGCCCAGGTGAACGATCTTCAGGCAAAACTGGCAGCCGCAGCAGCCCCGCCGCCTGCCCCCGCCGCTGCCCCTGAAGAGAAGAAACCGGAGCCGGCTGCCAAGAAGGGCAAGAAGCCGGCGAAGGCTGAAGCGAAGGCCGCAGCCGCGCCTTGATCGCCGCCTTTGCCCTCGTGGGCTGTGGATCTTCTGCTTCCGGGTGGCCAACCCGAACCATGTGCCAATCCCTCTATCAAGGTCTAGACCGAAGTTCCCGCCCACCATGGGTAGTGTCGCACTGGTGCTCATGCTGGCCCTCGCTGCGATTGCGCCTGCCCGACATCTGGCCCCGGACTGGAACAACCAGCCCAGTGATGAATCTTCTAATTGATCCTGGAACCCGGGCGCGACTGCCACATTTTCAGGTTTCGGGCGTGCCAGACGCACAACGGAACCGTGGCCAGAATCGCGCACAAGGCCCACAGGGCGTAGTTGCCCAGTGGGATGCCCCGCAGCAAGAAGGGCCCACGCAGGCCTTCGAGCAGGTAGATCGCCGGAGAAAAGGACCAACTCATGAAGATCTCGTCGTTATAGAAGATGTTGAAGTCTTGCTTCTGGAAACTTTCGCGGATGAAGTGCAGAAAGGAGAACGGTTCGCCCAGCGCAAAAAACAACTGCTGTGCCGTACACAGAACCAGCATGACCAGCAGCGCGTTCAGGTGTGCGTAGCGGCGTTTCTCCACCAGTTCCTCGACCGAGAACGCGATGGGCAGTAGCAGCAGGGGTATGACGGGCAAGAGATAGCGCGGACCCAGGCAGAAACCGCAACGCCAGAAGACGCTGGCAAAGAAAAGCACGCGGAACACGATCGCGGCAACCAGTATCTTGGCGAGGAAGGCATGTCGCCGATGGAAGGTGCGCCACGCCAGCAGCCCGGCCAGGATGACCGGGCAATACCAGACGAGGCCCTTGCCGCCGCTGACCAGCAGGTAGTTCAGGCCATGCCAGGGCCAGACGATCATTTCGGCACCATAGTGCGCGAAACTCAAGGTGCGTCCGCTCTCCAGGATGCTGCCAAAGCGCACATAGTTGTAGTAGGCGAGCAGCACGCCGATCACGCACATGCCGGATGCAAAACAGGCGCCGCCGGCCGCCAGCCGCCGTGACAGTCTAAATCGCGGCTTCAGGTCAGGGGCCAGCGCATATAGGAACAGGAACGGCGCGAAGAGCATGGCCGTGACGTGTGTGGCCACCGCCAGCCCGAGGAAGAAACCCGCGCCGAGCAGACTTGTGCGCCGGCGCCGTCCCCAGGGTTCCATGCCGCAGTCGTTGCGGACCAGCAGCAGCAGCGACAGCATGACGAAGAGGATGGTCAGCGGTTCGTTGAAGAATGTTCCGGAATAGGGAAATGCCAGCGAGGCAAAGGCAAAGGCGATGGTTGCGTACCAGGCGCCCGTCTCCCGCCCGGTCAGTGTCTGCGCCAGCAGAAAGAAGATCGTCGCGACTAGTGCGGACACGACGACGTTGAACGGCGCCATCAGCAGCCGCAGCGCATGGGGCCGCATGTCCGCCGGACGGCGGCCTTCAAGGATCGTCCGTATGCCTTGGCCGGCGTAGTGGCTGACCGGGATGCGTTCGGGGATGGCCTCGTACCAGCCGGTGCGGTTGATCGCCTCCGCCAGTGGCAGAAACAGGCTGAGCGCGTAGGACTCGGCAGGCCCGAAGACCGAGTAGAGTCGCCCATCGTGGCCTTCGCGGAAGCCGTCGAAGGTCGGCCAGCGTTCGAGTGGACGGGAGACGCCCGGCGTCCCTTGGAAGGCGAGCGCCTCGGCGGTGCGGAAGGTCACCTCGCAATCGGGCGACCGGATGCCGCCGTAGGAAAAGAGCGCATAGACCGCTGTGCCAAGCAGAAAAATCTTACGTGGAGCATGCATCGCGGATCATCTTCTCCGGCCGGGCGCCGACCCTAGCGCGATTCTACGCGGGGTTGCGGGTCCTGGGCACAGATCTGCCCTCGGCAGCCTCCCCTTTTCCTCCTACAGCCTCCAGCCTTGCCGCCTCCCCCGCGGGATGGTCGGACGGCCCGCCAACGAGTCGCGCGGTTCGCGCGTTTCGCGCATCCTGTTTCCCGGCGTCCGGCTCAGACGCGGAACAGGTCGGTACTCAAGTACTTCTCGCCCCGGTCGGGGAAGATGGTCACGATCACGCCGGACTCGATCTCCTGGGCGATGGTGCGGGCGGCAAAAAGGGCCGCACCACTGCTCATGCCGACCAGGATCCCCTCGACCCGCGCGGTCTGGCGCGCCAGATCGAAGGCGTCTTCGGTTTCAATCATGATGTGCCGGTCGACGTTTTCCGCAGTGTAGATGGCCGGTACGATAGCCTCTTCCAGGTTCTTGAGGCCCTGGATATAGTGGCCGCGCACGGGATGGGCGCTGACGATCTTGACGTTGGCCATCTTCTCCTTGAGCGCCAGCCCCACGCCCATCAGTGTGCCGCTGGTCCCCAGCGCGGAGACGAAGTAGTCGAGCCGGCTGCCGGTCTGGGCCAGGATCTCCTGCGCCGTGGTCTCGTAATGCGCCAGCCGGTTGTAGTGGTTGGAGAACTGATCGGGCATGAAGTACTTGTCGGGAAACTGGCGCAGAAGCTCGCGCGCCTTCAAGATGGCCCCGTCGGTGCCCAGCGTGGCGTCGGTGAGGGTCACCTCGGCGCCAAAGGCCTGGATCATCTTGCGGCGCTCAATGGAGACCGCCTCGCTCATCACGATCATGAGCGCGTAGCCCTTGACCGCGGCGATCATGGCGAGAGCGATGCCGGTGTTGCCGCTGGTCGGCTCAAGGATGGTCTTGCCGGGCACCAGCGCTCCCTCGCGCTCGGCCTGTTCGATCATCTTGAGCGCGATGCGATCCTTGATGCTGCCGGTGGGGTTGAAGCCCTCCAGCTTGGCCAAGATCTTCACCCTTGGATTGGGGTTGAGCCGGCGGATCTCCACCATCGGCGTGCAACCGATCAGGTCGAGAATGCTGGCAGCGGGTGGGCCAGGGGGCGGCGGGAGGTCAGACATGGCGTGGGCTTGTCCTAGCCGGAAGAATCGTCGAGCGCCGTCGACATTTCAAGCCCAACTACCGGTAGTCGAAGAACCCGCGCCGCTTGATGACCTCGGCGATCTCGGCCGGGACCATATCCTCCCAGCTTGCGTCGCCCGCCTTGATGCGGCGGAGCACCTCGGGTGTGAAGATGTGGAGAATCTGCGGATTGTAGTTTTCCAGCTGCACGATCGCGCCGCGGTCCACCAGATACCCGAAGAGCTTGCGCAGCTCCGGGGCCACGTCCAAGGTCGACACGGTGTTGAGCTTCTGGCTGGCCGGATCGAGCCAGGGATACACGTAGATGGTCAGGTTCTTCTGGAAGAGCTGGCCAAACGCCTCCAGGATGCCACCGCCCAAATCTGCGTAGTACTTCTCGTCGAGCAGCGGGACCAGGCTGCCTGCGCCCAGGACGATGGCGATGGCCTCCGGGGTGCAGCGGCGCAGGTAGGTGGCCAGGCGGTAGTACTCGAAGTAGTCCGAGATGAGCACGGTCTTGCCCGCGGCCGCCAGTACGTCGGCGCGCGCCAGAAAATCCCGCGGATCGATCTCACCCTCCTCGGTGAGGAGGTTGCGCATGGTGATCTCCGCCAGCTCGACGATGGTGCCATCGGGCTCGCCCAACGCCTTGGCGAAGCTCGCGCGCGCGCAATCCAGCATGTCGATGTTGACCTTGGTCACGGGCCGGAAGGTGCCCCGCTCCACCAGTACCGGCTTTCGGTGCAGGACCTCGCTGGGTTGCAACACCTCGCCCTTGGCGCTGAACATGGCCGCTTGAGACAGCCCGAGCTGCACCAACTTGAGGCTCATGAGGCGGTTGTCGACGTGACGAAACTCGATACCCGAGAATTCGATCATGTCGATCTCGATTCGTCGGGTGGACAGGTTGTCGAGCAACGACTCGACCAGAAGCTCGGGCTCGTGGTGCAGGAAGAACGCGCCGTACATGAGGTTCACGCCCGCTACGCCCAGCGCCTCCTGCTGGAGCTGGGCTTCCCCGTCCAGCATGCGCACGTGCAGTACGATCTGGCTCTCCTGCTCGCGAGGATGACTCTGGAACTTGAGCCCCATCCAGCCGTGGCATTCGTTGTCCCTGTGGAAACTCTTGGCGACAACTGTGTCGGCGAACACGAAGAACGCGGTGGTGTCGCCGCGGGCCGCATTCAGGCGCGTCAGGTTCTTCTCGTGCTCGTAGTCGAGCATGCGCTGCAGTCGCTCGCGCGACACGTAGCGCTCGGTATGGCCGTAGATCGCGTCGCTGACCGCCATGTCGTACGCCGACGTGCTCTTGGCGATGGTGCCCGCCGCACCGCCCACGCGGAAGAACCAGCGCGCCACCTCCTGACCCGCGCCGATCTCGGCAAAGGTCCCGTAGCGGCGCTCGTCCAGGTTGATGTAGAGCGCCTTGCGGTGGGTATCGAGGCGATCGGCGCTCTGGAAATCGCGGGGAGTCGAGGCCATGGGCTGTTCCAACCTCAGGCTACCATGTCCACCGGCCAGGCCCACTTGCCAGACACTTCAGTAATTCGCGTGCCGGTTGGGATGGCGCTAGGATCCCGAGAGATGGAGCCGCTGCTCGAGCTTTTTCGCCAGCACCTGGCCAGCGAGAAACGCGCCTCGGCCCACACCCTGCGGGCCTACCTAACCGATCTAGAGGAGCTGTTCGCGCACGCCCGCAGCTTGCTCGGCGACGGCGCCGCGCAAGCACTGACCCCTGCGGATCTCTCCACGCCGGTCTGCCGCTCGTATCTGGCCAGTCTGCACGGCCGCAATGATCCCGCCACCGTGGGCCGCAAGCTGTCGGCGATGAAGACCTTCTTCCGGCTGCTGTTGCGACGCAAACTGCTTTCGGGCAGTCCGGTGGCGGGCCTGCGCGGGCCCAAGCGCCGGCCCCACCTGCCTGCCTTCTTGGGCAAGGATGAGGCCTCGCGGCTGCTCGAATCGGGGGGTGACGACGCGGTCCAAACCACGGAGAATGCCCGCGACCAGGCGCTGTTGGAAGTCTTGTACGGCGCAGGCCTGCGCATCTCGGAGGCCTGTCACCTGGACCTTTCCGACGTGGTTCCGGATGGCGCCGGCGCGCGCATCACGGTCCGCCAGGGCAAAGGCCGCAAGGACCGCATCGTGCCGCTCGGGTCCAAGGGCTGGGAGGCCATCCAGGCGTACCTGCCGTTGCGTGACACCTTGCTTGCGGACCACGCGGCCGGTTCGGCCGACGGCCAGGCCTTGTTCCTGTCGCGACGGGGCCGGCGCCTGTGCGATCGCGAAGCGCGCCGCAAGCTGGATCGGCGTGAGCTTCTGACCAGCGTGCGCCGGGTGTCACCCCACGCTTTGCGCCACAGCTTCGCCACCCACCTGCTCGGCGAAGGCGCTGATCTGCGCTCCATCCAGGAGCTGCTCGGCCACGCCAGCCTGCGCACGACCCAGTGCTACGCTCAGGTCGACATCGATCACCTGATGGCGGTCTACGATCGTTCCCATCCTCGCGCGCTGCTTAAAACGCGCTAGTCTGCACGCCATGAGGCAAAGGGAAATCCTCTCCACAACGGTTTTGGTCGTGCGCCGCAACGGCAAGGTCGTTATGGGCGGCGACGGACAGGTCACCATGGGCCAGACCGTGGTCAAGGCAACGGCGCGCAAGCTGCGCCGCCTGGACGAGGGGCGCATCCTGGCGGGTTTTGCCGGCTCCGCCGCCGACGGGCTGACCCTGTTCGAGAAATTCGAGGCCAAGCTCAAGGAGGCAAACGGAAATCTGCTGCGCGCTTCGGTCGAGCTGGCCAAGGATTGGCGCACGGATCGCGTGCTGCGCCGCCTGGAGGCGCTGCTGCTGGTGGCCGATCGCGAGAAGATCCTGATGCTCTCGGGCACCGGCGACATCATCGAGCCGGACTGTGATGCCGCTGCGGTGGGCTCGGGTGGCAACTACGCGGTGGCGGCGGCGCGCGCCTTGTTGGCCGATACGCAGCTTTCGGCGCGCGAGATCGCCGAGCGCAGCCTGCGCATCGCCGCCGAGATCTGCATCTACACCAACACCAACCAGGTATTCGAGGAGCTCTAGCCGATGGCCGGTCCCAGCAAACGCGCCGAGGCGCTCACCCCGCGTGCCATCGTCGAGGAACTCGATCGCTATATCGTGGGCCAGCGCGAGGCCAAGCGCGCGGTGGCGGTGGCTCTGCGCAACCGCTGGCGCCGGCAGCAAGTGCCGCCGCCCATGCGCGACGAGATCTCGCCCAAAAACATCATGCTCATCGGCCCCACCGGCGTGGGCAAGACCGAGATCGCGCGCCGGCTGGCCAAGCTGGCGGGCGCGCCCTTCGTGAAGGTCGAGGCGTCCAAGTTCACCGAGGTGGGCTACGTGGGCCGCGACGTGGATTCCATGGTGCGCGACCTGGCGGAGACCGCGGTGTCCATGCTGCGCGAGGAAGAGCGCGAGCGGTTGCGGCCACGCGCCCGCGAGAACGCCGAGGAGCGCCTGCTCGATGTGCTGCTGCCACCGGCGCGGCCGGCGCGCACGCCCCTGGGATCGCTGGCCGGCACACCCCCGGCGCCCGAGGCTCCGGCTGCGCCCGCAGCGGAGAGCAGCACGCGCGAAAACCTGCGCCGCCTCTTGCATGAGGGCAAGCTCGACGACAGGTCGGTCGAGGTCGACACCAGCGACACGCCCCAGTCGTTCATCGACGTGTTTTCCGGAACCGGCATGGAGGAGATGGTTCTCAACCTGCAGTCCATGTTCCCCCAGTCCAAGCGCACCAAGCGACGGCGGCTGACCATCCCTGAGGCGCTGGAAGCCTTGACCGAGGAAGAGGCTGCCAAGCTCATCGACATGGAACGTGTCACCAAGGAGGCGGTTCGGCGCGCCGAACAGGATGGCATCATCTTCATCGACGAGCTCGACAAGGTGGCGGGCCGCGAGGCCGGCGGTCACGGGCCGGATGTATCGCGCGAGGGCGTGCAGCGCGATCTTCTGCCCATCGTCGAGGGATCCACGGTGTCGACCAAGTACGGCCCGCTCAANNTGCAGGGCCGCTTCCCCATCCGGGTCGAGCTGGACTCGCTGACCGACGCGGACTTCGTGCGCATTCTGACCGAGCCGGAGAACGCCCTGACCAAGCAGTACACCGCGCTGCTTGCCACCGAGAAAATCCACCTCGACATCCAGGCCGACGCCATCGCCGAGATCGCGCGCATTGCTGCCGAGGTCAACGCCCGCATGGAGAACATTGGTGCGCGCCGCCTGCACACCGT
>PMZX01000345.1 GCA_003170035.1 Myxococcales bacterium
CGCAAGATCCAGATCGGCATGGGCTTCGCGCTGCTCGGGGCTGCGGGATTGATGCTGGCCAGTGCCTTGCACTTCCTGCCCGGCGGGGGAGACACCCTGGGTCTGCACGGCTGGCGCATGGGCGTCGGTCTGATCGGAAACTTTGCCTTTGGCGCCCTGATGAATCTGGGCATCGGCGCCTACGCGCCCAGCCTCATTCTGTTCGGTTTTCTCGGCATGGACCTGAAGGCGGTGTTCCCGGTGATGATGGGTTCTTGCGCCTTCATAATGCCAACCAGTGGGATTCGCTTCATCGGACGGGGCAGCTACTCGCCGCGCGCCGCCCTGGGTCTGGCCCTGGGCGGNNGCGTACGTGGTGCGCGAGCTGAAGGTCGACCAGCTACGCTGGCTGGTCATCGTGGTGGTGACCTACAGTGCCTTGGCCATGCTGCATTCCGCGGCCAAGGCCCGACCGCGGGCTCGGGCGTCCGCAACAGGAGTTGGCTAGTGGCCCATCCCCTGTTCGCCACCAAGAGCGTGGACAAGCTGCGCGAGGATGCGGAGTTTTCCTATGGCCTGAAGCGCACCCTGGGCGCTCTCGACCTGGTGCTTCTCGGCATCGGCGCCATCATCGGGACCGGCATCTTCGTGCTCACCGGCCGGGCTGCCGCTGCGAACGCTGGCCCTGCCGTCGCTCTCTCATTCACCGTGGCGGGCGTCGCGTCCGCCTTCGCCGGGTTGTGCTACGCCGAGATGGCCTCCATGATCCCGATCGCGGGTAGCGCGTACACCTATTCGTACGCCACCATGGGGGAACTGGTTGCCTGGATCATCGGATGGGACTTGATCCTGGAATACCTGGTTGGTGCGGCCACGGTGAGCGTGGGCTGGTCGGGCTACATGGTCGCCTTCGTTGCCAACGTGACCGGGTGGAAGCTGCCCGCGGCCTGGACCAGTTCGCCTCTCGTGTGGAGCGAGGCGCACCGGCACGTGCAGTTCACCGGCGCCATCGTCAACTTGCCCGCGGTGCTCATCACCCTGTTCGTGACTGCCATCCTGGTGGTGGGCATCAAGGAGTCAGCTCGGTTCAACTCGGTCATCGTGGTCGTCAAGGTCGCGGTGGTCTTGCTCTTCATCGCCGCTGCGACGCCCTTCATTCGCACCGAGAACTGGCACCCGTTCATCCCGAAAAATACCGGCGTATTCGGCCACTATGGCCTCTCCGGCATCCTGCAGGGCGCGACCATGGTCTTCTTCGCCTACATCGGGTTCGACGCCGTGTCCACGGCCGCGCAAGAAACCCGCAACCCGCGCCGAAATCTGCCCATCGGCATCCTGGGCTCGCTCACCATATGCACGGTGCTCTACATCAGCGTGTCGCTCATCCTGACCGGCGTGGTTCACTACAGCAAACTGTCGGTGCCCCACCCCATGGCCGTCGGCATCGCGGCCACTGGCGTGCACTGGCTGGAGACCGCGGTGGAGATCGGCGCCATCGCCGGGCTCTCGTCGGTCATGGTGGTCATGCTGCTGGGCCAGCCGCGCATCTTCTTTTCCATGGCGGTCGACGGCCTTTTGCCCCCCTTTGCCGCCAAGGTCCATCCGCGCTTCGGCACGCCGCACATCACCACCATCATCACCGGCCTGGTCTGCGCTGTGGCCGGCGGTCTTCTGCCTATCGACATCCTGGGCGAGCTGACCAGCATCGGCACCCTGTTTGCGTTCGTGCTGGTCAGCCTGGGCGTCATGATCCTGCGCCTCAAGCGTCCGGACATCCCGCGTTCCTTCAAGGTACCGGGCGGGCCATTCGTCATCCCGATCCTGGGCGCCCTGTTTTCCGGCGGTCTGATGTATACCGCCACCACCCACACGCTCATCCGGCTCTTCCTCTGGATGGCGATCGGCCTCGTCATCTACGTCACCTACGGCCGCAAGCACTCCAAACTGCGGCGAGGAGCATAGGCGGAACAAACGCCATTTTGCCTTCACCAAACTCGAAAATGTCGTCACGGCAAAGACGAGGACTTCATGGCGAATCTGGTGTCAGCCAGGCACGCCGAGATCGTGCCCGTTCCCGAAACCTCCGCGACAACCCGATCGATACCCGAGACGTCGATCACCAGCGGGACGGGAGAAGCTCGCTCCTCCAGCACTCGCTCGAGGACGAGGCGGCCATCCGCGACGACCTTCAGCGTGAGGGAGCCGCTCGCCGCCCCCTTCGCGTCGACCGGCCAGAGTCCCGCAGTCGCGCGGAGTTCCTGATAGTGCCCCTCGGTCTCGAATCGGATGCTCGAGCTGCGCGCCAACCCGGGGATGAGGAAGATGTTCTGGTTACGAAAGATCCCAAACACCGGCGGATCGCTCCAAGCCTTGAGAACTACGCGGCCACCGCCCACGCCGGGCAGCACCGAGAACGCCGGGAACGGCAATTCCGTTGTCTCGGCGATGTCATATCCGTCGAAAGTGGTGCCTTCGGGCGCAAAAGGAAACTGGTGCAACACGCGATAGAATGCGAATTTCCCATCCACCAGTCCATCGACCACCTCGGGATCGATCAGATAGCGGATGCCCTCGTTGCGCACGTACTCGGGCCGCGAGCGGCCCGCCCGGGTGTGCCAGAAGATGCTGTTGTTTGCGAGCCCGTCCAGGTTGACCAGGGTTCCCTTCGAGAAGTACCCGGCGAGGCCCGCATTGTGCGCTCCCACCTTGACAGCCGGGCTGAGCGCGAGCGCGTCGTTGGCATAGAGTGTTGCGCGCAGGATGACGTTCTGCCAATCCTCATGGGGTGCAGGCTCGCGCAGGGCGGAGGGAGTGCGGGCCGCGCCGACGGCATCCGTGACGAACAGCGCGCCCAGGACGACCGCCAAGATCGTCGTGGCAGTGCGCCTCACGCATACCGTGCTCGCCAGCACCAGCGGCACGAGCACGGGGAGTTCCACGATGTACCAGTAGAGGTCGAATAGCCCCTCATGCCATCCCCAGAGCAGCCCGGGCACCGCCGCCATTCCCGCCGTGGCGGCGCCGGCGCACGCCAGCGCCCTCCGGGTCATGGGCACGCCGCGCGAGCGGCTCCCACGCCGCGCCAGGGAGGCGACCAGGACGGCCGACAGGATCGCGGGGAGAATCCGCGTGCGGGCCGCGCCGCCCTCTCCGAAACGAGAGGCCCACCCGAAGGACATCCGCAGCGCTTCAATCAGATAACGAGCTGTCAATCGAAGCATGTCGGGGACCTGGTCGAGAAACCCGCGCTCCCTGAAGCTTCCCAAGGTCGCTTCGAGTTTAATGGCGCCGGACACGGGAAAAACGGCGCCGAACGCATGAAAGGCATAGAGGGACCAGGCCCCGTCGACCAGCGCGCACCCTGTCGCCATCCAGCGAGGGCGAGCGGAGGCTTGGCGTGCGAGCACGACGCCCACCGCGAGCGCGACCGCGAGGGTGGGCACCCCCAGCCGGGTCAGGGGGAGCAACCCGATTGCGATCCCTGCCGCAAGCGATCGCCGGTTGGACGCCAGCTGCCCTGGACGCGCGTTGAGGCACAGGCGCAGCACGAGGGCGAGGAGCAGGGCATAGAGGGCGTTCTCCATTCCCAGCGTGCTCCGGTCCCTGAACGGCCAGTTCAGGAGGAACAGGTGCGCGGCCAACAAACCCGCAACCAGGTTCGGCGGATGCGCGCGCGACGGCCGGGCATCGAGCGCAGTGATGAACAGCACCCAAGCGGTCAGCGCGCGCAGGACATGGGGCACGAAGAGCGCGAGGCGGAGGAAGACCTCCCTGTCTCGGGTGATCAGGCCGAGCGCTCCCAGCACCAGCTCCCACAGTGGCTCGAACCCGTAGGTCGAATGGATCCCGTCAAAGGTGAAGAACCCGGAATCGCGGAAGCGGAAGGCCGGCAGCAGGAAATAGTACGTGTCATCCGGAATCGACAGCGCCAGGGCGTGATAGTCGGAGCGCCAACAATGGACCCAGCCCAACGCGACGCCGAGGCCCGAAGTGGCAAGCAGGACGAGGAGACAGACGATCCACGCAACGCGTGGAGCCCGCGCCGGCGTCGGGTCGGGCCCGGCCTCAGGGAGCACCTGTCTCCTCGAACAGGGGTACGCTAACCCGCCAGTCCTTCCACCGTTGCGGCCCGCCTGCGAGAGGAAGACGGCCTTCGGGACGGAAGACGCAAAGGCCGATCCAGCGGGCACCCGCCGGAACATCCCGGGGCAGGACGACCTCGCCGATCCACCGTTCGTTCGCCCGAACCGTCCGGCGCGCGCGATCCATGGGGTGGTCGAGGCTGTCCAGGATGCGTCCCTCGTCGTCGGTAAGGTGGAGGCAGACCGACGCGTCGAGCGCCTGCTCTCGGCTCGACTCCCAGGCGATGCGCAGGACACGGCCCCGCGGATCGCGGCTCAGCTCGAGCCCGAGCAGCCGGTACTGGTCGCCGAAGCTCAGGTCGCGCCAGCGGGGAGACGAGCGCGCCACCAGCTCGCCGACATCTTGTTCGGGCCCCCGCGCGGACGCGCCTCCGGGAATCTCCTGTCCCGCCAGGGGGATGCTCACGCGCCAGTCGTGCCAGCGCTGGGGCCCGTTCGCGAGCGCGAACCTGCCCTCCGGGCGGTAGACGCACAGCCCGAGCCACCGCGCGCGCGATAGGGCGCTCTCGGACAGGAACACCTCGTCGATCCAGCGGGCCCCGGCCTCGACCGTGCCCTGGCGCGGATCGAGCGGGTAATCGACGCCGGTGAAAATGTTGCCCTCGTCGTCGGTGAGATGGACCCCGATCTTCGCGTCGAGCGGCTGGCGCGGGACGGATTGCCACGCCAGCCGGAGCCGCTTGCCGCGGACTGCCTCCGCCAGTTCGAACCCGAGCAGTCGGTACCGCCCCGCGAAGTCGAGGTCCCGGAAGCGGGCGTCGGAGGCTGCCACCAGCCCTTCGATCCGCGAGGCCTCGACGGGGCCGAGAGCGCTGCCGCGCACCTGGTAGAGCCGCGAGATCGTGCGGTCGGGAAGATCGAAGCGCTCCACCTCGTGGAAGACATCCGGATGCTCCTCGACGAAGCGCATGAAGTCGAGCGATCGCTCGGTGTTCTCCGGGTCCCCCTGAACGCCGGTCTTGGTTATCACCAGGTCGAAACGCCGGAGATCGTCCGCGCGGAAGTCCAGCTCGCGCAGATGGCTCCCGACGAATGTGTACTCGAGCGGGGAGCCGACCCGCCGCGATTCCCACGTGAGCTGGTTGGCGTTCAACATGGCCCAGTCGGGAACCACGGCCACTCGAGCATCCGGTCGCGGCGCGTGCGCCTGGGACGCAGCCGCGATGCGCGGGGTGGTCCAGCGCGGGAGCCGGCGGTAGTACTCGGTGGAGAGCAGGATGAAAGATCGATCGCCGAGTGTCAGCTCGACGGAGGGGCGATTCGCCGGCGCGTACGCGACCGCAAGGCCCGCGTACGAGGCGCACAGGATCGCGGTTGCGACGGCGCCAATGCGCCCGAATTCCGCGAGCAGGCCTGCGCACACGATCGCGAGCAGCGGCATCATCGGGAAGAGATACTTCTCATCCCGGAAGACCAGGCCGCCGACGGTCATGGCGAGCCCGCCCCAGAGGGCCGCATGGAGCAGCCAACAACGCCGCCACCGACGAAGGACGCTCCAGACCAGCGCCACCGCGGCCAGCGCGAGAACCGGTCGTTCGAGCATCCAGGGCAATCTGGCAAGGTAGTAGGAGAGGCCGGCGACGGGGCTTCGAGCGTGCCCCCAGCGCAGCGCATCGACGCGGTTGTCGGCGGCCAGCGCGAGGATGTCCTGCCAGTGCGGCAGGTACCACAATCCGGCCAGCGCCACCGCAAGCAGGGCCGCGAGGGCGAGGCGCACCACGCGCGGTCGATCGCGCCGAAGCGCGGCGCGCCCGGCGACGGCCAATCCGGGGGCCCAGACGAAGAAGCCAAAGGTCGGCTTGAGGAGCAGGCCGACGCCCATCGCCAGGCCCAGCGCCAGCGCGCCCGCACTGCTCAGCGACGCATCTGCGTCGAGGAGCAGGGCCAGCGACAGTGCGACCGCAGCGGTGACGGTGCACTCCTGGTAGGTAATGCGATGCAAACAGACGGTCACAGGCAGAAATACCAGGAGAGCGGCGGCGAGAAGGCCTGCGCGTTGCCCGAAGGTGCGCGACGCCAGCCTCGAGGTCGCCCACAGCAGCAGCGCCATCGCCGCAAAGTTGACGACCAGACCGGTGCGATCGGACGGCCCGAGGAAGATCATGCCGAGCCCGACCAGGATGTGGAACGCGGGGGGATAGCGCTCGGGGATACGCCAGAGTTGATGGAGAAAGCTGCCGCCCGTGATGGCTCGCGCGTAGGACAGGCCAACGGTGAGGTGGTGAGCCTCGTCGCAGTTGGGCATGCCCTCGTCGCTGCGCAGCGAGAGCAAATCTACCGCGAGCGCGAGCGCGAGCAGTCCGGCGAGCGCCAGCGGAGTCCGCAATCGATTCCGAACGGCCACGACGCCGACGGCGCCGGTTGGCGAAGGTAACTCCATCTGCAACCTATCGAAGCTATGCCTCTGGCATCTTCAATGTACCTTTGGGTCGAAGCATCCTGGGGCCATCCACTGTTCGCAGTGCCAATCGCAGCACAGTCTACCCCGTCAAGCCCCCACCGAGAACGCCGGCCGTCCGGGAATAGGGCTTGGGCCAAAATTCGAGCAACTCGTCGAAGCCGCCGTCGAGCGATCCGCCCTCGGGTCAGCCCTGGTCAGGTGCGAGCGGTGCAATCCGCTGGCGGATGGCCGCTACGAATGCCTCGAAATCCGGCAGGTGTCGGTCGAGGACATCGCGCACGACGCTGACATCAACCTCGGCGTAGCCATGGACCAGCACGTTCCGGAAACCGCCCATGTCGCGCAGCACGCCCACCAGGGAGGGCGCAAGCCATCCGTGCCGTCCCAGCAAGTCGAACACTTCACGATTCGTGCGAGGTTCGCCCAGTCGGTCGTCCGACACAATGTGGGAAGCCACGTCGAGCGCCGCCTGGATGGCCATCTGCAGGGTGTGCTCCACGAACCGGATTTCGCGCACGTCTGTGGACAGGCGATCGGGCCGCGCCAACCTGCGCAGATCGCACAGGCACGTCTCGATGAACGCCAGCTTCTTGTCGACGAGATCCTGGTCCGTCACGCGGCACGCACTCCGGGTGATCTTCGATAGCGCCGTAGCATGGGCAAGACGTCGAAGTACTCGTTGCGCGCATTCACTTCGAACCGGATGCGCGCGGAACGATTGTTCTCAAGTACGAGCAGTCCATCGCGTAGCACGCGATGGACGAGATCCGGGGGCTGACTGTCGAGCACGACCAGATCGACCCGCCGGCCGAGGCGTTCCTCAAGGTCGCCGGCCAAGGCGAGCTTGAGCCCTGCCAGGCCCGCCTCCACTGGCTTGCCGTACAGAACCGCCACATCCACGTCGCTGTTCGGACCGCCTTCGCCGCGCGCCAAGCTGCCGAACAAGTAGACGGCATCTGCGTTCTCGTTCCTCGCCGCGAACACGCGCGTGATTTCCTGTGCGATTCGGTCTCGATCCACGCAGCTAGTGTACCCTAAGATCTTCCGTCACGGTTGTGGCTCGCCAGGAAGTCGTCCCCCGACATCTGTCCTGATGGCGACGACAACAGCTCGCGTGCCTCGTGATACACGCGAGGCGCCACGCGTTGCGTCCCGTCACAGCGCGGGCGTCTGCTAGTCACCACCCGCGTCAGGACCACTATCGGATGATTGTCGGGCAGTCCAATCGCGGGNNGTGGGCTGCCGTGAGCGTGAGCGACCCGCCAGCCGTCTCCCCGCAAAACGCCCACGAACTCGCTCACGCCCACGCTCTCGCGACCCGCGGGCCGGCCTTTCGGGCGGCCCGCAATTCCCCGACAAGCCGTAGCTACTTCTTCTTGCGCGAGGGCGCCTCGGCGCCCAATTCCTTGAGGGCGGCGTCGATGTCTTTGATGATGCATGAGTTGCCTGCGCTGCCCAGCACCCTGCCGAGCAGGCCACCGCGTTCACCATAGCGAGCCTTGCGTAGCGGCTCGATCGCGCGAGGATCCTCGCTGGCGCCGAGCTGCTGCACGGCCTCACGCTTTTCCGCGCAGCTTCTCCCTTGCGCCAGGTCCAGGGCGTAGCTCTGCACGCGGTCCACCTTGTCGGAGCATTTCAGATTCTCGCAGGCCGAACGCGCGTCCTGCCGAAAGTCGATGCGGCGGTCCTCGCTGGCACTCTCGGCCAGCGCGCCGCAGGCCGGGACGCCGATCTGCTTGACCATGAGATCAAGGGCGCTCCGGCCGAGCTTCTTGTCCGAGAGCAACCCCCGCACGTTGACCAGCAGAGCGGCATCGCCACGCAGCCCCGCATCCATGCGCAGCGCCTCCTCGTAGGCCTGAAGACCCACGCCTGGATTCTTGTCGGCGAACTCCAAGTTTCCCAGCAGGTAGCGCACGCGCGCCACCTCGGGATGCTCTGAAATCTGTTGCATGATGAGCATGCGGGTTTCGGCAAAGCGCGCTTTGGCCATCCCGTCCTCGATCTGCTTGATGGGCGATTTCATTTCCTGCGCGACTGGCCTGGGCCTTGGCGGCAGCAAGCGCGGAGCGGCACCGTGTCGGTGGCCGAAGAGCAGAATCCCGATCAGTGCTACGGCCACGAGAGCCGCCGCCGCCTTGACCCAAGGCCGCGCGGCCGGTGGCAGGCGGGCGAGCAGCAGGCGTGCCCCTGTGACCGACTGGCGTCCCACCCAACCCAACGCGCGCCACAACTTGCCCAGGGCTGCCCACGCCACCCACCGTCTGGCCCACAGCGCGCCGGCGTGCTTGCCCAAACGCGCGGACGCCGCGGCCAGGCGTGCCCCCGCTCCATCCACTTCTGCCTCGGCCTTTTCCAGGGCCTCGCGGAACTCGGCCGCCGCACCAAACCGACGCTCGCGCTCCTTCTCAAGGGCGTGCACGACAACCGCCTCCACGCCCGCCGGAATATCTGCACCGGGCGCCACGCGAACGAACGGCGGAGGCTGCGTTGTCACCTGCATGGCCATCAGCTTGACCACGTCTTCGGCCTCGAAGGGCTTCTTGCCGGTCAACATCTCGTAAAGGATGATCCCGCACGAATAGAGATCGGATCGCGTATCAACCTCTTGCCCGGTAGCCTGCTCGGGCGACATGTAACTGGGCGTGCCGAAGATCATCACGCCCTTGGTCAGCGGCTGCTCGCCCTCGCTGCTCTCCGTGATCTTGGCGATTCCGAAATCCAGGATCTTGGCCGTCTCACCCAGACGCGGATCCGGGCTCTGCACCAGCATCACGTTGCCCGGTTTCAGATCGCGATGAATGACCTTCTGCCCGTGCGCGTGCTCGAGCGCGCTCAGGATCTGGCCCGCCAGCCGGCACGCCCGCGCCACCGGCAGCCGACCCTCGCGCGCTAGCAGCTCGGCGAGCGATTCGCCCGCCACGAACTCCATGACCAGGAACAGCTCGCCGGTGTGGTTGCGGCCGAAATCGGTGACCGACACGATGTTGGGATGATTCAGGCGCGAAGCCGACTGGGCCTCGCGCTCGAAGCGCCGTGCCGCCTCTTCCACCTGCCCCATCTCGGCGTGCAGAAGCTTCAGCGCCACCGGCTTCTTCATCAAGATGTGCTCAGCTCGGAAGACCGCGCCCATGCCGCCCTCGCCGATGCACCCGAGCACCCGGTAGCGATCGCCCACCACGGTGCCCACGCGCGGATCGCGCGCAGCATCCGCCATCTCGGTGGGGGCCATGCCTCGGTCGCTCATGTTCGCGGCAGTCAGCGTACCACTGCCGCAAGCCACGGGCACATCCACGATTGACGGCGCCGCCATGCTGGGGTCATGTTGGCATCCAGCGGATCATTCAACGATGGAACCAGAAATCATCCAACGCTTTCTCGAAAGTGTGGGCCAGAAGGCCGATGTGGACCTCTACCTGAAGCTCTTCCGCGCCCAACGCAAGGAGAGCTTCGCCATCATCGTGGCTGACGCCCAGATCGTGCGTGCCGCACTCGATCCCTTCCACTTCGACCT
>PMZX01000438.1 GCA_003170035.1 Myxococcales bacterium
CCGGAGCCAGGTTGTCTCTCGCGACCATATCTTTTTGATTCTACGCCAGGGTTAGGCGTGGCGGGTTGGTTTATCGTGATGGTCCGCGGCGAGCCACGCGAGCTACCCCGCCTCGTCGCTGTGAGCGGATCCGTCGTAGCGGAGCAGACGGGACTTGTCGTGAATCATGGTTCGCAGGTTGACCGGTCGGCGCCAGATACGCGCCAGCGCCTCCAGGGTGGCCCGCGCGTGGTCTTGATGCAGGTCCGCCCCTTCGTGCCGGTGCGCGAGAAGCAACTCGCCGCGGTTTGCGTGGTTGGCGTCCTCCACGTAGATGAAGGGCTCGCCAAAGTTGGTCAGTTGGAACAGAAGCTTGTCCTTGATTTTGCGGAACTCGCGCGAGTCGATCTCGTAGTTGCCGCTGCGCTCGTCACGGGCAAACGAGAAGAACTGGTGCTCGGCGCAGAAGTCGGCGGTGAAGTACTCGTCGAGGAAGGTGACGTCGTCACACAAGCGCCGCACCTCGAAGATCTTCTGCCGTCCCAATCCCAGGCGCTTGTCCCAGGTCCGGCGCGCGTCGTAGTCGTCGCATTCGTTCCATTCCTTGCCGAAGCGCCCCTTGTCCCACCGTTCCTCGATGTGGCGCAACAGCGCCAGCCCCACCTTGTAGGGATTGAACTGTCCGGGCGCCGCGGCCAGCACGCCCGCGTTGTGGTCGGCGTAGTCGATGACTTCTGAGGGCTTGAGCACCTTCTCGGTCATCAGTTTGCTGTGCCAGTAGGCGGCCCAGCCTTCGTTGAGCACCTTGGTCTGGCGCTGGGGCGCGAAGTAGTAGGCCTCCTCGCGCACCGTCGAAAGTAGATCGCGCTCCCAGGGTTCCAGCGGGGCATGGTCGAGCAGGAACTGCAACACGTCCCGCTCGGGTTCGCGCGGAGTCTTGCGCGGCTTGTCCCGCTCGTCGTCCAGCTTCTTGCGCTGCTTTTCCAGGAACTCGGGCGGATTGATGAAGTGCTCCATGTAGCCCTTGGCGCGCAGGCGCGGCAACTCCGCTGGGGGCGCTTCTCCCGGCGCGGGCGGCTCGGCCCCGTGGCGCACGATGAAGGGCGACATGGGATCGATGAGATTTTCCAGACACAGGCAGGAATCGATGAAGGTCTCCACCTTCTCCAGACCCAGGCGTTCGACGTGGCGCCGCACGCGGGTGGCGTGATTGGCCATCTCGTCGATCATGTGGCGGTTGGTTCGCGAGAAGAAGTAGTTGTTCTTGAAGAANNGGGTTGTTGTTGATCACCATCTCGTAGATCTGCGACAGCCCGTACACGTGGCTCTTGCTCAGACGGTCGAAATCCATGCCGAAGCGCCAGTGGGGATAGCGCACCGGAAACCCGCCGTAGGCCGCCACCTCTTGCATGCGCTTGTAGTCCAGAATCTCGAAGCTGACGTCCCAGAAGTCCAGGCCATAGCCGCGCGCGTGCTCTTCGATCTCGCGCTGGATGTCGAGCAGGTAGGCGGGCAGGCGGGACTTGCGGTGTTGCACCCGTCACTTCCCCTTCCCCAAGAACGTGCGGATGGAGTCCGCGATGGCGTCCTTGCTCTTGATCTCGGAGGTGACGAGCAGTTCGTCGCCCTTGAACACGTCATCTAGATCCTTGATGAACTGCCCGGTCCCATAGGGGCTTTCCACCTGGCCGTAGCAGAACAGGTTGACCGAGGGCAGGATGTCGCGCTTGAGGATCTCCATGCAGGTCGAGGTGTCGTCAGAAGACCAGTTGTCGCCGTCGGAGAACTGGAACGGGTAGATGTTCCATTCCGAGGCCGGGAAATCCTCGGCGATCATCTTGGCGCACAGGCGGTAGGCGCTGGAGATCATGGTGCCGCCCGACTCGCGCGTGCGGAAAAAGGTATCGCGGTCCACCTCGCGCGCGGTGGCGTCGTGCACGATGTAGCGGGATTCCAGCCCATCGTACTGGGTGCGCAGCCAGGTATCGATCCAGAAGGACTCGATGCGCACGATCTCCTTCTGCTCGTCGCCCATCGAGCCCGACACGTCCATGACGAAGATCATGAGCGCGTTGGAATGGCGCATGGGCACGGTCTTCCACGAGCGGTAGCGCCGATCCTCTCGCACCGGCACCACCATGGGCCGCTTGGGGTCGTACTGGCCCATCATGATCTGGCGCCGCAGGGCCTGGCGGAAGGTACGCTTGAAGTGGCGCAACGACTCGGGACCGGCGCGGCGGATGCCCACGTAGCGATCCTTCTGGGTGATGAGCCGTTCCTTTCCCTTGGCCTCGATGCGCGGCAACTCCAGCTCTTGCCCCAGGATCTCTGCCAGCTCCTCCAGGGAAAGCTCGACCTCCAGCACATGCTCGCCTGGCTCGGAGCCGGCCTTGCCCGCGCCGCCCTCGTCCGGCTGGCCCGGAGCAATCACGTCGCCCACCTTGCCCGGCCCCTGCGCCACGCCGCCCTGTCCCTGGTTGCCGAAGTGGAAACGCGGCACATCGATCTGTGGCACCGGGATGGAGACCAAGTTTTTCCCCTTGCGGCCGATCAGCTCGCCGCTGGAGATGTACTGGCGCAGATTCTGACGAATCTTCCCGCGCACGATGTCGCGAAAGCGGCGGTGATCGGGGTCGATTCGCAGGGCCATACGTCGACTAGTCCTTGGTGTCACCCCTTGCGAAGATCGACGCCACGAAATTCAGCACGTCGGTGGCGCAGATCTCGCAGTAGGCGTGGTTGCGGATGAGCCGGTTCTTCACCACATCGATCTTTTCCTGCGTCTCGCGGTCGATGACCGCTGACACCAGGCTGGTCAACTTGATGGAGTCCTTCTGGTCCTCGAACAGCTTCAGCTCCAGCGCCTTCTGCAGGCGTTCGTTGGTGCGGAAGTCGAAGTGCCGCCCCTCCACCGCCAGGGCGCCGATGTAGTTCATGATCTCGCGCCGGAATTCNNGCCTTGATGTTGTCGATGTAGTTGGCGCACAGCTTGGAGATGGCTTCCTCGTCGGCGCTGATGGCGCGCTGGACCTCGTTCTTCACGATGTCCTCGTACTCCTGTTTCACCAGGCCGAGCAGCATGGTGTAGTACTTGCGCTGCTCGTCGCTGGTGATGAGCGAGTGGTGGCGCAGGCCTGACTCCAGCTCGTTCATCACCATGAAGGGATTGACACAACCCTCGCCGCGATCGCTGACCAGGGCGTTGGAGATCTTGTCCTGGATGTAGCGGGGCGAGATGCCGTCCATGCCCTCGCGCTGCGATTCCTTGCGCAGTTCCTTGATGTTGTCCTGGGTGAAGCCGGGCAGCGTCTTGCCGTCGTACAGTTTCATCTTCTGCACCAGGGTCAACTGGTGCTTCTTGGGATCTTCCAGGCGGGTCATCACCGCCCACATGGACGCCACCTCCAACGTGTGCGGCGCGATGTGCTTGCCGCGGATCTTGGCCGCGTTGTAGTCCTTGCCGTAGATCTTGCGCTCCTCGGACACGCGCGTGATGTAGGGGATGTCGATCTTGACGGTGCGGTCGCGCAGCGCCTCCATGTATTCGTTGGAGAGCAGTTTCTTGTACTCGGCCTCGTTGGTATGGCCCAAAATGACCTCGTCGACGTCGGTCTGGGCGAACTTCTTGGGCTTGATCTTGTGCTCTTGCGAGGCGCCCAACAGGTCGTAGAGGAAGGCCACGTCCAGCTTGAGCACCTCGATGAACTCGATGATCCCGCGGTTGGCGATGTTGAACTCACCGTCGAAGTTGAACGCGCGCGGATCGCTGTCCGAGCCGAACTCGGCGATCTTGCGGTAGTTGATGTCGCCGGTCAGCTCGGTCGAGTCCTGGTTCTTCTCGTCCTTGGGCTGGAATGTCCCGATGCCCACTCGGTCCTGTTCCGACAGGACCAGCCGGCGCACGCGCACGTGCTGTACCACCTTGGACCAGTCGCCCTTGTAATGGGCCATCAGCTCGCGGAAGACCATGCGGCAGGCGGGATCCAAATCGCCGTCGACATGCACCTTTTCCTGTCCGGGTGCGTTCAGGCCCATCTCGACCAGCGCCCGGCTGCGCCAGTCGGGCGGGATGAGGCGCAGCGGCTCCTCGTGCATCGGGCAGCGAAAGGTGCTCTGCCCGCCGGCGATGGATTCCAAGCCCGCCGGCAACGTCCACTCGAAGGTGTACAGGGCGCCCTCGGGTACGCGCGAATAGTCCTCCAGGCCGCGCTTGAGCAAACGCGCGATGGTGGATTTGGAACTGCCCACCGGGCCGTGCAGCAGGATCACCCGTCGCTCGGTGCCGTAGCGCTCGGCCGCGCTCTTGAACACGCTGACCAGACGCATGAGCGGGATGTCGAGCCCGAAGATCGCGTCCTGGCCGCCGTGTTGCTCATCCTTGAAGAAGGTGAAGCGGGTGAGGCGCTTCTTGTTGTCGAGATATTCCTCCTGGCCGTAAGACAGGATCATGTCGTAGACCCGCTGGTACGCGCTCCGGGTCACGGCGGGATTCTGGCGGACCACCTCCAGGTAGTCCGCGAAGCTGCCCATCCAGTTGATCTCGGCGAACTCCTTCGGATTCTGCAGGCCTGCGATCTTGCCGATGAGGGTGGAAGGATCAGGGGTACTCATCAAGTCTCCTTGCCGGCCTGGCTGCCGGCGACGCCACGAACTCTTGTATTGAGCTTACCACGCACACAGGCTGCTGGCCCGGCGGCCAGGGTGGGTTGCAGGAGGCAGGCTGGAGACCGCAGGGAGGAGGAGAGGGAAAAGAATGCGCGAGGAGTCGAATGGGTATTGTCGGACATTCGGAGCCGAGATGCGACAGGGAGAAAACCCGCTTGTTCCTCCTACGCACGTTTCGCAGGACCAAGAGCCACCGTCAGTGATCGAGAAGGATCCTGCGGCATAGGGAGTCGCTCAAAAACTGTTGGAAGATCTGTTTAGGTAGAACTCGTCCAGCTTTGTCGTCGTGGAATCCAAGGCGCACACAATCAAGGCACTCCTGGACCCTGTAGGGGCTAACTCCGTTATGAAGAAGGTTTGCCACGCCCCCCCCTGGGCCCCCTGCCCGTAGGAACCATCTGGCCCCATGTGGACGAAGTCGGACGTGACCGGAGTAGCACAGCTCGTGTCCGAATAGAAGGACACGGTGCAGAAGCTTCCGTTGTAGTTATTGGTAAAACTGAACTTGGCTCCGAAGTAGTAGGTCCCACTGCCTCCCGGGAGCTGTACACACTGCTTGGGATCTCCGTCGGTATTGGAGCCCGACACTGAACCCGACCCAGAACAGCCGTCGGCATCGGCGGAGGTCCAACTAGAACTGCTGGTAGTCCAACCCGCTAGGTTCGTATCGAACCCGGGATTCTGCACGAGGTTTCCAGTGCTGGGGATGCGGCACGCACACTTGTGAGTGGAGAGGTTGCAGCTCGGAGTATTGCTTGGGCACCCGTTGTCGCCCACGCACGCCACGCAGCTTCCCGAGTAACACCGAGGTGTCGACGCGGGGCAGGTGAGGTCCGTCGTTCCGTCGGCTACCGGGGCGCCTTGTGAACAGCTCCCAGCCGAACAGGTTCCGGCCACGTGGCAGGGGGTGGCGGCACACATCAAGGGTGCCCCGGCCCTGCAAGTCCCGCTCAGACAGTAGTCGTTCAGCGTGCAGACGTCCCCGTCGCTGCACGAACTGTTGTCCGGAAGCCACGGGTATGTGCACGCGCCAGTGCTCGGATTGCATGTGCCGGCGCCCCGGCACGTGGCGGGAGCCGGACAGGTCACTGTCGTTCCCCCCGTGCATACGCCCGCGTGGCAAGTCTCACCGGAGGTGCACGCGTTGCCATCGTCGCAACTCGCGCCCGTGTTCGCGACACAAGTGCCCGTCGCCGCCGAGCAGGTGTAACACCCGGAACACGCGCTCCCGGCGTTCTGCCACGCGCCGCTCGTCGTGCACACCTGCGGCGTGTTGCCGGAGCATTGAGTCGCTCCTGGAACGCAGATGCCGATGCACGCCCCCGCGACGCAGGAGAAGGGGCAAGCTGAGATCACCCATGCCCCGGACGGGCTGCACGTTTGGACCGACGTCCCGACGCACACGGTGGTCCCAGGCGTGCATACGTCCGGACCTGCATCCGGATTGAAATCCACCGTGATGGCCGCGGTGGGAGCGGTTTTCATGACAAGAGTAATGGCTGGCTTGGATCCGGGTAGCAGCGTGACAGTCACCGAATCGCTTAGCCAAAGGGGCACCGAACTCGATGTGACGCTGCTGCACGCCTGAGAGAATGCCTGCGCTGAGAAGACCACCGGGCCGAGCGGGAGCCCGGTCATCTGCAGCGTCACCGTGCTGCCGGCGGCGGTGGAAACGGTTTTCGTGATGTTGATCGAGCCGGCGGCCGTGATCCGCACACAGGCAATGCCCGTCGGAACGACGCCGAGTGCAATCGATACCTCGCCGACCGCGGCGTCGTTTTCTCGTGCACCACCGCATCCGGCAGACGCAAGAACGACGGCGGAGAGGGTAAAGCAACTCGCGAATAGACCAAATCTTGAACACGCCATGGTCGACACCTTCCTTCCGGTGAATCTTGTTTGGTCAAACGACCTATCACCTGCTGGGCGTGCCGTCAAACGACGGCGCCGATGCCAGGGCGCTGCTCGCGGCTGCGCTCTCGAGCCCGAAGATCGCGTCCTGGCTGCTGCAAGCGTGACAATGAATCGTCGCAGGTTTTCTGGATGCCGCAGCGACCATCGTCGATTGCGTCGCTAACAAGGCGCCGCCGGGAATGATCCATCCGCCCGCCACACTACCGGGAGGCGTCTGAACCAGCCCGGCATATGCGGCGTTCCTCCCAAAGTGTGCCGGATGAAGGCGTCGCGCGGCGGCTATCGCGGCGCCCTGTCACCTTCGTGGCCGGACTGAGAGCCGCCCGGCCGAAGCGAGAGTTTCCCGCTGGGCCTTCGCCGAGTCACGCGCCCTTTGCCGTCGCTCACGAAACCAAGCAACGCTCGGCATGGTAGGGTGGAATCCATCGAGGAGTTCATGTTCAAACGTATCGCGCACGTCTGTCTGAATGTTCGAAATCTGCAGCGGTCGCTGGACTTCTATACGCGGCTGGGACTTGAGCCTGTGTTTCGCTTCACCCGCCAAGGCGGACTCTTCGGGGTCTACCTGAGGCTGGCCGAATCGAGCTTCATCGAGATCTTCGAGGATCCGAAGCTGGAGATCCCGGTGAACACTGGCCTGGTTCACTTCTGCCTGGAAACCGAGGATCTCGACGGCCTCATGGTCGACTTGCGGGCGCGCGGTATCGCATGCAGTGAGAAGAAACTCGGCTGCGACGACACCTGGCAGATCTGGCTCAAGGATCCCGACGGCAACGCCTTCGAAGTCCACCAGTA
>PMZX01000196.1 GCA_003170035.1 Myxococcales bacterium
ACGTTCTTCTGATGAATCAGCGGCAGGATCTCGCACGCGGGATACCTGCCGCTTTCGTGGGAGGCAAGAGGCGGAGGCCGCAGCGGTGGCTTCCGCCTTGAAACCAGTGAGGTTCACGTATAATGGAGGGTGTGCTGGGGGCTATGCAGAAGAACGAGGCGTCATGTCTGACGGGTTTCTACGGGTCGTCGTGGCGTAGAATGACATCAAGGCGCGCCATCCCTTTAGATATGGGGCCTGGGTGCCGAGGATCTGAGCGATGACAAGGGTACTGTTGGTGGATGACCATGCGGTGGTTCGGCGAGGCGTGCGGGATATCCTCACCGAGGCGCTGGGAAAAGTGTCGTTCGGAGAAGCGGGTAAACCCAGCGAAGCNNGAGACCTGGGACGTCGTGGTGCTCGACATTTCGCTGCCTGGGCGCGGAGGCGTCGATGCCCTGCGGGACATGAAGCGGCTCCGCCCCACGGTGCCCGTCTTGGTGCTGAGCATGCACGCCGAGGAGCACTACGCCCTGCGCGCGCTGCGTGCGGGGGCGGCCGGCTACGTGAACAAGGAGGGTGCAGCCGAGGAGCTGGCAGGGGCGGTACGGAAGGTGCTGATGGGCGGGACTCATGTCAGTGCACGTCTGGCCGAAACCCTGGCCAAGAGTTTGAGCAGCGGCTCATCACGGCCCGCGCATGAGCGGCTTTCGGATCGTGAGCTTGAAGTCATGCGCGGCATTGCGGCGGGCAAGACCGTCAAGGAAATCAGCGCCGGGTTGTCGCTGAGCGAGAAGACCGTCAGCACCTATCGCACGCGCCTGCTCGAGAAGATGCAGATGCATTCCAACGCCGAGCTGATTCAGTACGCCCTGCGCGAGGGCTTGGTCGAGTAACCCTTCTCTTGCTGCCGCGCTTGTAGGACGCAGGCCTACACGCGAATCGGACAGCTCCCGGCAGAGGTGACGCGGCCAACATGGGACGCTGGAGGCATGACAGCCAGCTCTGGACGTCCTACGCGAATTCTCCTGGTGGATGATCACCCCGCTGTCAGCCAGCGCATCGGCGAGCTTCTGGCCGGCGCGGTGCCTGGCGCAGAGATGGTGTCGGCGGTGTCCGGCGAAGAGGGTCTGAGCCTGGCGTGGACTCAGCCCTTCGACCTGGTGCTGCTTGACCTGCGCCTGCCAGGCCGGAGCGGCATCGAGATCCTGAAAGAGCTGCGGGCCATCAAGCCACTTCTGCCCGTCATCATCGTCAGTTCGTTGCCCGAGTCGCCCTATGCGACGCTGGCACGGCGGGCCGGTGCCATCGACTTCGTCACCAAGAGCGCGTTGGTCCAGAACCTGGGTCGCGTTGTGAAGTCGGCCCTCGGGGACCGCGCGATGACATAGGGGATCTGGCCGTGAGCTCTAGTGGCAATCAACCAATCGCGCGAGAGGCAACCGCACGCGCGCCGCAAGCAGGATGGACGCCTCTGCGCAACAGCCCGGCTGACAGTTCGACTGATCTGCTGCTGGTGATCGACGGCGCGGGCTGCATCCGCGAGATCAGCCCGTCCGTGACTCGGCTTCTTGGCCATAGGCGCGGTCGACTTCTGGGCACCAGTGTCCTGGAGATCCTTCACTCCGATGAGGTACAGGCCTTACTATCCCTGCTGGGCGCCGTGACGGTGGCGGCGGAGGAACCCACGCGGATCCAAATGCGCCTGCGCCAAACCGATGGCGACTGGCGAAGTTTTGAGGCGCTGGCGCGTGCGGCGGCAGGTTCCAATGACCAGCCCTTGCTCGTGGTTGAAGCATCCGACGTGAGCCCGAGTCCTCTCAATCGGACCGTCGAGTTGCCCGCCATCCAGCTGGACGGCCATCTCGTGCAGGTCGCCGATCAAGGGGGCCAGGGCGAGCCCGATCCGTTTAGCGAGATCCCGAGCTCTGACCTGATCGAAAGAGCCGGCGGGCGCGGTGAAACCATTCTGGTCGCACTTGACGATCGCGCGCTGAGCACCCTGGCGTGCAACATCATGCGCCGCTTGGGCTACGCTGTGCTCGAGGCCATGAGCCCAGCCGATGCGGAAGGGTTCGCTCGCGTTCACAAGGGCACCATCGACCTTCTGGTCGCCGACCTTGCGACGCCGCGCGTACGCGGACGCGAGTTCGTGCGCTCGATGAAGGCGATTCGACCTGGACTGAAGTCCCTGTTCGTTTCGAGTCAGCGCTACGGTTCACTGGCTGAGCGTCGGGTTTTTGAAAGTGGCGCTCGTCTTTTGCACGAACCCTTCACGCCCGAAGAGCTGGCCCATGCGATCCGCCGCGCGCTAGAGAGTGCGGAATAGGCACGTCCGGCAAGCCACCCACCGCTTCACGCACTCTGACACGTCCCCTCTTGCGCCGGCAGCCCACGCTCGCCACCCTTCGGCCTGCATCATCAAACCGCACACACTCTCTCTGCCATGATGGCCGTTTCCGTGCGATCCTATGCCATCCCTACAACCAGAGGAGGCCAAGTTGGAACTGAACAAAGACTTCGTCAGGCTCCTGCGGGCGCTCGCCGATGTTGACGCGCGTTACCTGCTCGTGGGAGCGCACGCCGTAGATTTCTACGGCCAGGCACGCACGACCCGGCACATGGACATCTGGCTGGACGACGCGCCTGAAAATCTAGAATCCGTCTACCGGGCGTTGGCCTGTTTCGGCGCTCCCGCCCTGGCGGTTGAACACCTGAGTGCGGCGTCCCCGCTCAAGGTGGTGTGGATCGGGGTTCCCCCTGACCGCATCGATCTGGTCAAGGGCATGCGCGGCCTGGACTTTGCCGATGCATGGTCGCGCCGGACGACGACCAAGGTGGACGCGGTCAGCGTGTCCATCATCGGCCGGGACGACCTGATCGCCGCCAAGCGGGCCACGGAACGAGAGAAAGACCTCGCCGACGCAGAGGCCCTGGTGGCGCAGCGTCCGGGATAGCAAGAATCCAGTCGAAGCCTGTTGATCGGGCCCGCCGGCGGGTCTACTCTGCCGGCGTTGTGTCGCCCCATCGCTTGCCGGTGCTGGCCGTCCGGCCCACCGAGTTTTCTGCCGGAATCGACCTGCTGCACGGCGCCCCCCATCCGGACGCACCCGGGCCTGCCAGGTCGGCCCGGGCAAACCGCGCAGGCTGAAGCCTCCCGAGGAGATTGTCATCATGCCCACCTTCATCGAACAAATTCACGCCAAGGCCAAGACCAGTCCCCGTAGAGTCGTCCTGCAAGAAGGCGAGGACGTTCGCATCATCGAGGCTGCGGCGCTGGCGACCAAGCAAGGCATCGCGGAGATCACCCTTCTGGGTGCGCCTGACAAGATCAAAGCGACGGCCGCGTCGGCGTCTCTGTCGCTCGACAAGATCAACATCGTGGACATGACCAAGCCGCCGAATTTCGACGACTACGCCAAGACCTACTACGAGTTGCGCAAGGCCAAGGGACTGACCCTGGATCAGGCCGTCCTGCAGATGAAGGATCCCTTGTGGTACGGCGCCATGATGGTGCGCAAGGGCCTGGTGGACAGCTTTGTGGGCGGCGCGCTTTACACCACGGGCGACGTGTGCCGCGCCGGGATCCAGATCATCGGCATGCAGCCGGGCCTCAAGACCCTGTCCAGCTTTTTCGCCATGGTCGTGCCCGACAAGTCGTTTGGCAAAGACGGCATCGTCTTCTTCGCCGACTGCGCGGTGGTCATCGCGCCTGACGTGAACCAACTGGCCGACATCGCGATTGCCACCGCCGACAGCTACGCCAGCCTGACCGGCGACACCCCACGCGTCGCCATGCTGTCGTTTTCCACCAAGGGCAGTGCCAAGCATGCCGACATCGACAAGGTGACCGCTGCCACCGCCGCCGTGAAACAGAAGCGGCCCGACTTGACCATCGACGGCGAGTTGCAGGGCGACGCCGCGCTCATTCCGGCGATCGGCGAACGCAAGGCCAAGGGCTCGCCCGTGGCCGGCAAAGCCAACGTGCTCATCTTCCCGGACCTCGATGCGGGCAACATCAGTTACAAGCTGGTCGAACGGTTGGGCAA
>PMZX01000242.1 GCA_003170035.1 Myxococcales bacterium
CCCGCAAGGGGACCCATGGGGCTGTAGCTCAGCTGGGAGAGCGCCTGAATGGCATTCAGGAGGCCGACGGTTCGATCCCGTTCAGCTCCACGAAATTACCGGGTTTTTCGGCGCCGCGAGGCGGCGCTAATGTCGCTGCGGAACGATTGCGGAACGATATTCCTGCGGCTCTGCGCCCTCGGCGCCCCACTGAGCATCCTCTCCACCACACGCCTCTGGCGCCCCGCCTCTACCGCTTCCTTGGTCGCGTAGCTCTCCAGCGTCGTCCTTGCTGACTCGTGCCCCATGGCACGGGCCACCGCCTCCGACGACTGGCCCTCTACCATGGCCACGGAGGAGTGAAGCCCGCGCATGGAATGAGCACCCACCACCGGCACACCAACCTCCCGGCAGATCCTCCCGACCGACTTGCGGACCCAATCCCGCCAGTGATTGCCGAAAAGACGCTCCGTGGGACCCTTCCCCGCGGCCAGGTTCTTCAAGAGCGGCCGCAACACCTTCGGCACCTCCACTCCCCGATTCCCGGCCTCCGTCTTGGCGTTCTCTATCACCAGAATCTTGCCCTCATCATCTAGATCGCGCACCACCCGGTTGACCACCTCGCTGGCCCTGAAGCCCATCAAGTAGGCGACCAACGCCGCCACCGCCCCAGGATCGCCCGCCCTACCCAGTTCGAGTGCCCTGTCGGTCCATCTTCTTGCCTCATCCACCCGAAGCTGTAGCTTGCGGTGCCGCCGCTTCCCCTCGACCTTGATGTTAACCAGCGGGTTCTTCTTCAGCCACTTCTGGTCCGAAACGCACCAGTTCATGAAGGTCTTGGACTCGGCCAAAATGTTCTTCTGCGAGTCCACCGAGAACGGCTTGCCGTACTTCGTGATGCGCTTTTTCAGGTCATCGAACAAGGCTTCACACCTCGTCGACGTCAGCCCCAATAGCAACGCGTTCTCATCGGGGAAGAGCAGCCCCAAGCGGTAGGCTGTGTCAGCCACCGACCGAAGCTTGTTGTTCTTGTCTTCCCGCTGGTGCATCTCGTACTTCTCCATCGCCTCCTTGATGGTTATTCCCGTGATCCTTTCGAGATCACGCTTGGCGATGCGCTTTGCCGCGCGCGCCTCGCCTTCTGTCGCAAAGAAACTACTAACCCGCGCACCTCCTTTTTCAGCAATGACGATTCTCCATTTGTCTCGTTCCTGGTAGGGGCCGAGGACTCGGTCCCCTTCTCTTCGTCGCGCCATGATTCTTTCTCCTTCGTCGGACGCGGCGATTCGTCAGCAACCGAGATGATACCACGCTGGGCGAGCCTCTCGGCGACCTCATCGATCAAGAGCTCGAAGATGCGGTCAAGCCTGTCGGAGCTACGATGCTCCAGGCTGCTCGCATTTGGCTGTTTGACGATTTCGTGCCCCACAGCCTCCGATCTTACCGCAGCTCCGCTGGCGAATTTTCCGCAGATAGGGAGCGCCAATTATGCGGAAAACGCGGCGCGCTACTTCTTGGCTGCTCGTTTCTTCTGCGGCGCCCAACCCCCGATAAGCGGCGGACGCCCACTCTTCCGGGCCCGCTCGACCCGGTCGTAGATATTTCGACAGCCAGTTGCGACAACGACCCAATCCGGATGGTAGAGCGAGAACACCTCGGGCACCGTCCACCCGTGCCGGAACAAGTAGCAGTCGATGGTCGTCCTCAGGTAGTCGCTCGGTCGCCGGCCTGGGTTCTCAGCCAAGGCCGGTGTCGTGAAGCGCTCGGCGAGCTGCTTCTCGGCGTCGACCATCATGTGCGCGAGTTGTTGGAGACCTCGAAGCACCGTCCTGATCTCAAGGAACAGGAGGGGAAAGTCCTCCTTCGAAATCTTCGTCGCACCGGGCGCCTCTGGCGGCGATTCATCCATCGTCTTGTGCTTCCGATTCCGCTTGGCATCAACATACTTGGCGGCGGCACCGAACAGGCATGACCACGAAAGGCTGAGCTTTCTTCGACTCGCCACCAGCGCCTCAAGCAACCGATGCCCGCTCTCTTCCTTCAGGGCCAGCTCACAGTGCAGGATCGCCCATGCCGCCCCACACAGTTTGCACTTCCTGTGTGCGGGCTCCCCGTGCTGGCTTATGTGCTTCTCAGCCAACTTCATTGGCGGCGTAGCTGGCGAGTTCATCTGTTCTCTCAGCCACGCAGTGACCATCCGCAGCGCCTGCTGGTGCGTGAGATCGCGGTCGTCGAAGCGGGCGGTGCGTGGCATGCCTACTCGCCACAGATGTGCGTGAAGTGCCCCATGGGAATCCTCGACAGGTCCAGCAGCACGTGCTGCCCGGTCAAGACAGGTTGAGTGACCGAGGTGACAACATGAGGGCGCCGAGGCATCGGGGCGGAATTATATGTCGAGACGACCTCGGACGCCCTCGCGTCCAGCTAAATCCGGGCGTGTCAGCCGCGGCCCCGGTGGCCGACCACGCCCGGAACTTGTGGCTGTCATCTACTTCTGCGCTTGGCCGGAACCTGTCCCCGGCTCCTTGTTGGTCTTTGTCGTTGCATCCTTGCTGGCCGACGGCACGAGCTTGAAGGTCTCGGCCAGCTTGACGAAGGCCTGCTTCTCCGCCGGGTTGAAAGCGACATCCCCGTTCACAAGTTCGTCGTACTGCTGCCGGGAGAGCGCGCCGACGAACAGATGGAAGATCTTGGTCGGCTTGGCCAGGGTGGTCGGCGGCTCCAAGGGCTGGCCCTCCTTGATGCGCTCGATCGCCCAAGGCAAGAGTTCCTTCTTGATATGCTCGATCGCCAGGTAGGCAGTCTCCTCCGATGGTCTGCCATTCTGTGCGGGCGCCTCGGGTCCGGCAGCGCCGGGCTTGCCGCCCGCACGCGCGGCCTGCAGATCCTGGAAGAGCATGGCGAGATTCGCCATCTGCGACGGATTGAGCACGCCCTGGATGCTCGCGAGTTGCTCCTCGGTCAGGGTTTCGAGGATGCCTGCCATCACCTCCTCTCGCGGTGTCGTCGCGGCCGGCACGGTGCCCTGGCCGAGAACGCGGTTCATCAGGGCTGGGATCAACGGAGCCAAACGCTCCATGGCCAGCTTCGTCAGCATCTGGCTCCGATCGAGTTGCGCGACCTCCTTGTGGAGTTCGATTTCGAGCTCCTTCTTCTTGCTCTCCGCAAAGACCTCGCGCTCAAAGCGTTTCTCGGCTAGCTCGCCCAGCATTTCGTAGGATCTGTCCTGCGTGGCTTGCGTCCTCGCCTGCTGCTTGTCGTACTCCGCAAACCGACGGTTCACAACATCCAGGAAGGTCCTGTAGGCGTCCCCGACGAGTTGGTAGGCCGTGTTGGTGTTCCGCATGCACATTGCAACCAGGCCGTCCCTGGTGGCGGGCTCGGAGTCCAAGAAGGAACCCTCACCAACCGCCAACGTGGTCGCCGCATATTGGAGCGCGACGCTGCCGAGAGGCGCGCCATTGACGGTCTCGGCGCTGAGGGTAAATCGTTGCGTACCCCAGCCGAGTTCCTTGGCCTCCTCCGCCGCGGTGCTGTCGGTCTCTTCAACCAGTTCCCGAAACACCTGCTGGTCCGGAATACTCTCCAGTTCCCACGTGCGTAGCAGCCGCTGTCCCGCGCCAATCGGCACGTGATACAGCCTAAGCCGCAAACCACCGGCTGGCGTGCTGGGTCCAAGCACCACACCTGTCATCCAACGGTCGATTCTCTGCGTACAGTTGCCCTGACCTATCATGATTCTCTCCTTGTCTAGAGTTCTTCGGCCCAAGGAATCTTGGGCACGCCTACAAGGCACGAGTGGACACGCACGGGCGCCAGACCTGTCCACTTCGCGTCCCGATCCAGTGGATCCTCCAGGGGAGAGGCCATCCAGCGGCCACCGGAACCGGTGGTCCGCAGGACACACGGCCTTGAACATCACGGGGTTGCGGCCCCCACCGCAGCCCCGGGGCAACCCGAACCGGAGAAATCCCATGGCAAGCACTCCAACACTGCTGACCCGACGACAAGTGGCTGCGCTCCTCGGCGTGTCCGAGACAGAGGTCAAGGCGCGAGACAACGAGGCCTTCCACCCGACCAAGGGCGCGGACGGAAGCTGGCGCTACCCGCCCGAGGAAGTCGCCGCCGTACTGCGCGGCCTCGTAGTAGGCGATTCCGGCGCCGAGCCCACTGGCGCTGTCTGCGCAGCCGCATTCGAGCTCTTTCAGGCCGAGAAGAAACTCCCCGAGGTCGTCATCGCGCTGAAACAGCCCCCTGCCCTGGTGCGCAGCCTGCGTTCCGAGTACGACGTCATGGCCGCCAGCCTGACCATCACGCCCGTGTCGGTCGCGCACATGGCGCAGGCGCTCCGCACGCCGATCCGCGACGAGGCCCAGCTGGTCTCGCTGGTCGCGGATCTCGGCGAGCGTTTCAGCCGAGAATACCAGCGCGGCTACGACGCCGGCTTTGCCGATGCCAACGACCTGGGAGAGATCGTCGACCCCATCACCGGCAAGCCGAGACCGCTCAAACCGGGCGACGTGGCCGCCGGCTCAAAGGCCGTGGAGGAGCGATGGGGGCGAAATGGTGGGGAATAGGCACATCACCGCAGCTCTCATGCCTTGAACTTTTCGGTGCGGTGCCAGGCAAGGTAGCTCCAGCCGCTTGGCGCCGCTCAGGATGAGCAGATTCGCCGGCCAGGGAAGTTCTCTCACCATTGTTGAGAGATCCGGCGCGCCCCGGTACGCATCGAAGAACTGCGGCATCCGCCAAAGGTTCTGCGGCGAGAAGCCCCGCCTGCGGCTCCACGGCGTTGACCAGGGCCGCAGAAACGTCACCAGCCTTGTGACGAATCTGGCGGCGCGCATCAGATTCGTCACTTCCGATGTGGCGAATCTCCGGCCGCCGAGTCGCGTAGGCCAAGAAGAACGAGCGGAAGTAGCGCAGATTCGTGGTCGAGAAGCCGCGTCCAAATCGCGTCCCGAGGCGTCGCGCAAGCTCGTCGATCGCCTGCTTGCGGTAACCATCATGAGGGTCACACTTTTGTAGGTGTCTCGCGGCCGAAGTGCCACTAGCCGAGCCATGCTGCTGGCGCGAGCGAGGCTGTCATCGAGATCGCTGACCTCGAGGCCGGTGGTCCTCATGCCTAGATCGCGCTGCGACCCTTCGACCTGAGTGCCATCGCCAGGATAGTCGCAGAACAGGATCGCGCGCGGGGAGCGCAGATAGCTCGATCCCTCGTCTATGGCTCTTGACCGGAGAATCGCGGGTGGCCGTGGCCACCCCGAGCTGACTGTGATGCGCGCGTTGCGGTCCGGCGGCGTGGCACCAGGTGCCGTCAATTCGCGGTCGATGACTGGGGCGGCCTGCCGGCCGGCGGCGGGTCGCGATCGTCGTCAGGACAGTCGAAGTTGATGGGCACGGCTTCCATCATGCCGTTGGCCCACTCGGTTTCGTGCCAGTTGTGAATCGCGGCCTCGTCGTTGCCGCAGACCCGGCAGAACGCCTGGATCTCGTCCCGCTCGGTCTTCGCCACCCACATCAGGCCCGTGCATGGCTTGCCGCATGGGCGCTTCCGGCACTCCATCAGCGTCTCCCGGCACTCAAGCTTCTTGAGCGGTCCCCCGTACTCGATGAAACGCGCGATCCGGAGCATCTGCCGTCGCAGGTGGAGGTTGTATGTGGGAATGTCCCCATTCGCGTTCAGCCAGTGCCAGGGATCAACGACGAGCATGGACATCGTCTATCATGCCGGTGGCACGGCGAGCAGCGTGATAAGTAGGTCCTGGTCGCCGACGCCCGCAGCCCGCGCGTGCGTCGTGTCCCGTGGATCCTCCGCTGGAAAGCCCATCCCGTGACCACAGGATCGACCCCTGCCTGGCACGACGGGCCTGAGAAACCGCGGATCTGTGGCGGGGATGGCATCCACGGGAATCAATCCCGTGGGAACGCCCCCGCCACTGGGGGGACGGTACGCTGCTCGGCGGAACATTCCGCAGAACCAGCCGGCGTGCGGGCATTTCCAACAAACAGATCTGGCAATCGTGTCAGAGGGCGGGGGTACCATAGGGCATGGTCAACTCCGAACCGCACGTTACGATCATCCCGGAAGCCGACGGCGCTATAATGCCGACATGGCGGAGCCAGTGAAGGCCACGAAGGACTTCGCAATCCTGGCACCGGTCCCGGAGGAACATCTCGTCGATGGGGTGTCGGTGTGTGAAAAGCAGGGCAAGGTCGCCTTCGGAAGCCGCGCCTGGGAGGTATTCCGCAAGGTTGATCGCCTGCGTCACGGCGACCCGGTCGATGTCTGGATCTATGCATCCCACCGCCCCACCGGGGCGGCCCCGATCTTGGCTGCCTCATGGCGGGCTACCTACCTCGGCCACGTCCAGGCCAAACGTGGAGCGCACCCCGACGGCATGACGTACCGTCCTCCATCGACATTCAAGTACCCGACGGACAACCAGGGCCACTGGGCCATCTTCTGGGAGGTGACCTCCCTGCGCCAGATACCAACTGGTGAGCGACTGAAGTTCCCTCAACTGCGAGGCCTCGGCAAGAAGCCCTACTACGGGCGGATCTTCGTCCCCGAGGGACCGCTCATCATCGAGCATCCCGGCTAACGCGAAAGACCGCGGGCGAAAGAGCCAAAGAACCGTGAACGACCACAAAGACCCCAACCAACCGCTAGGAGAGCGCACTGACGCCGCCTCGGTCGTTCGCCTGACCCAACCTGAGTACCGGGTCTTCACCGAGGGGCGTCCCTTTGTCGAGCGCACCCTCGGCCGCGCCGTTGCGTGCATGCCCTTTGAGGAATGCGCCCCCTCCGAAGCCGACAGCCAGAAACGCCTGACCAGCTTCTTTCGTGTCATCGACGAGACGGCAGCGGATCTTCACGTCACAACGGTGGGAGCCACCGCGCGTCCCGTCACGTCGCGTATACACCACGATGCAAGCCCGGACACGGGAGAGCGCGAGCTCGACGGTCTTCGCGAGATGTTCTTTCGGCCGGCCATGGTTCTGTTCCGCTCTCCCGTGCGACTGCGTGGTGTACGGAAATTCATCGCCGGC
>PMZX01000161.1 GCA_003170035.1 Myxococcales bacterium
CCGGGGCTGGCGCGCGGATACATCAGCGACCCCAAGGAGCTGGCGGCACTGACCTCGTACTTCGCGTGGGCGGCATGGGCTGCCACTGCCCAGCGCCCGGGCAAGGACTACTCGTACACCAACAACTTTCCGTATGACCCGGCGGCAGGAAACCACCCGACCGCCTCGACCTATCTGTGGAGCGCGTTGAGTCTGATCACCTTGCTGGCCGGCCTGGGCGCCGTGCTGTTCTTGGTCGGTCGTTTCGATTATCTCGGCTGGCACGGGGAGCGCCAGGCCCAGCATGTGTACGACAGTCCCTTGCTCGACTGGAAGATCACCCCCAGCCAGCGCGCGGCGGGCCTNNCGGGTGGAGCCGGGATCCTTCTATGGGATCGATATTTCAGCTCTTCTGCCCTACAACCTGCTGCGCACCTACCACCTGCAGCTGGCCATCTTCTGGATCGCGACCGCATGGGTGGCCGGGGGCCTTTTCATGGCGCCATTGGTGGGTGGCGGCGAGCCCAAGGGCCAGCGCGTGGGCGTGCTTGTGTTGCTGGGCGCGCTGACCGTCGTGGTGCTGGGCAGTCTGGGAGGTGAATTCCTCGGCATCAACAACAAGCTGGGCGATCTCTGGTTCTGGCTGGGGCACCAGGGCTCGGAGTACCTGGACCTGGGCCGATTCTGGCAATTCCTGCTGGCCGCAGGGCTGGCGGGCTGGCTGGTGCTGATGTTCCGGGCGTTGCGGCCCGCGATGCGATTGCCGGAACGCGGACAACTGGCCTCGCTGTTCCTCTATGCTGCTGTGGCGATTCCTCTCTTCTACTTGCCCGCGCTGTTCTTTGGCCCGCGCACCAATTTCGCAGTCATCGACAACTGGCGCTTCTGGATTATTCATCTCTGGGTCGAGGGCTTCTTCGAGCTCTTCGCCACGGTGCTGGTGGCCGTGATGTTCCGCCAGCTTGGCCTGGTGTCGGTGCGCACCGCTACGCGGATGGTGTACCTGGACGCCATTCTCTTCCTTGCTGCAGGAATCATCGGCACCGGCCACCACTGGTATTTCACCGGGCAGGGCACGCTGAACATGGGTCTGGCGGCGTGCTTTTCCGCCATGGAGGTGGTCCCGCTCACCCTGCTGACGCTCGACGCTTGGGACTTCATTCGTCTGCGCCACCTGCGCGCCGAGCCCTCTGTGCGTGCGGTCGCCGCGGACCACAAGTGGACCATCTACTTCTTGATGGCAGTGGGCTTCTGGAACTTCGTCGGGGCTGGCGTGTTCGGCTTCCTGATCAATCTGCCCATCGTCTCGTATTTTGAAGTGGGCACGCTGCTCACGGCCAATCACGGCCACGGGGCCATGTTCGGGGTGTTCGGGTTGCTGGCACTGGCCGTGCTGGTATTCTGCTTGCGATGTCTGTCCGACAACGCCGGGTGGAAGCGAACCGAGCGGCTGGTGAAGATCAGCTTCTGGGGGCTCAACCTGGGTCTGGGGTTGATGATGGCCGTCGATCTTTTCCCGGGCGGCGTGCTCCAGCTTGCCGACTCGCTTGCCAACGGGTACTGGCACGCCCGGCGGTTGACCTTCCTGATGACGGGAACGTTTCACGTGCTGGAATGGCTGCGCATCGGCGCCGACTCGATCTTCATCGTGGCCGGTGTGGTTCCGCTGGTGCTGATGACGGTCCTGCGGGTTCTCGGCAGGCGGCCTGCCGGTGGACCGGCCGCCACGACGCCATAGGCTGTGCATCGGAGTGTCTGGCATGTCAGTCTGACAGCCAACACGCAAGCAGGAGGACTGGATGTTTTCGGTGGCGAGCAATTTCGACGACGAGCTTCCGGGCCGGATGGCCGGGATGGAGGTGGACGAGTTGTTCGGATCTTGCGACGACGCCCCGGTTGGACACGGGCGGCCGCGCGCCATGATCCCGCCCACCTCGTGGCGCACCCTTGAACGGCACGTGGCTCGCTGCCGGACGGCTGGGCTGGGATTCAACCTGCTGCTCAACCCGGCGTGCCTGGGAGGATTCGAGGAGAACATCCGCCTGGAGCGCCGGCTGCGGCGGGCGATGGCGCGGGCGGTGGACATGGGTGTGAACGCGGTAACGGTGGCGCATCCGTGGCTGGTTTCGCTGGCGCGCGAGACGCCGCTGCGGGTGCGGGTGGGTGTCTTCGTGGGGGTCGCCACCGTCGAGCAGGCTCACTACTGGGAGACCCTGGGCGCGCACATCATCGCTCTGGACACCCACGTGCTGTGTCGCGATCTGAACGGCATCAAGCGCATCGCCGAGGCCACGCGCGCCGAGATCGAGGTGCCGGTCAATATCGGCTGCATCCTGCGCTGCCCGCTGGCGCGCACCCACGTCGCCCGGCTCTCGCATTCGTCCCGGCGCGGAAGCCAGCCCATGGATCCCTGCGTGCGCTGGTGTACCGAGGAGAAGCGGCGGGATCCGGTCAACCTGATCCGTTCTGATTTCATCCGGCCCGAGGATCTGGACCGCTACCGGGAATTGGGCGCGTCGAGCTTCAAGATCGTGGACCGTGCCTGCTCGACCGAGGCGCTGGTCGAGCGCGTGCGCGCGTACCACACCCGACGCTGGGATGGCGATCTCTTGCAACTCATCGGCCCGCGCGGATCGCCGCCCCGGCGCCGCCGGCTGCCCGTGGTGGATTCACTTCGCCATCTGGGCGTACGAAGGGCTCTGGCGCTGCTGCAGGGGGCGCGCCAGTTCATGAAGCTGGAAGTGCCGTGGTCGATCGACAACCACGCGCTTGACGATGTGATTCTGCCCGGGGGCTGCCACGCCACTGGATGCGAGGAGTGCGGCCACTGTGCCGGCGTCGCCCAGCGCGCGGTGCGGCCGCGGGTGGCGCAATAGCGCGGTAGTCGCGAAAGGACCCAAATGTCGGCAGACTCGGACAGACGCCCGCAAACGAGGAACAGCACGATCCTGGGGATTGCGACTGCGGTGCCCGAACACTGCCTGGAGCAAGACAGCGTGAAGAGCACGCTGCGCCCGCTGTTGCCGGTTCCCGCCCACCGGCTCGACGCGGTGATGGCCCTGTTCGACAATGCGCTGGTGCAACGGCGGTTCAGCGTGTTGCCGCTCGATCAGTTGAGTGTGCCTCGCTCACTGTCCGACACCATGGCGCTCTATTGCAGCAGCGCGGTTCGTCTGGGCCGTATGGCGGCCGCGGACTGCCTGGCGGGCGCGGGGGTGTCGGCGCGGGCAGTGGACCTGGTCATCACGCTTTCCTGCACCGGCTTCATGATCCCGTCGCTCGATGCCCACCTGGCGCAGGACCTGGGCTTTCGGCCCGATGTTCGCCGGTTGCCCATCACCGAGCTCGGCTGCGTGGCAGGCGCGGCCGCGCTAGCCCGGGCGCACGATTTTTTGGCCGGGCACCCGGAGGCCCATGTGCTCATCGTCGCGGTCGAGCTGCCGACCCTCAGTTTCCAGCGCAGCGACGCCAGCACGGCGCAACTGGTGTCGACCGCTCTCTTTGGCGACGGCGCGGCTGCGGTGCTGCTGACCGGGCAGCCATCGGCGCCCGGGGTTGCCGTGCTCGACGCCGAGACCCATCTGTTCCCCAACAGCCTGGACCTGCTGGGTTTTGACCTGCGCGACGACGGACTGCATGTCGTGCTGGCCAAAGAGTTGCCGGAAACCCTGCGTGCCACCTTCGGCGCCGTGGTCGATCGTCTGCTCGACCGGGCGGGAATCGGACGTGCGGATGTGGAGTGCTGCGCCTTTCACCCGGGCGGCAAGCGCATCCTGCTCGCGATCGAGGAAGCCCTGGGCCTCGACCGTGCGAAAACCCAGCCCTCCTGGGACGTGCTGCGCGAGTATGGCAACCAGTCGAGCGCAGCGGTTCTGTTCGTGCTCGAGCGCTGGATGAAACAGTATCGCCCGCGTCCCGGCGCCTACGGATTGCTGGGCGCTTTCGGGCCGGGCCTGTCCACTGAACTGTGCCTCCTACAATGGAACTAGCCCACACACTTCCGCTGTACACGGCCCTGTTGGTGCTGGTCGGGCTGATCCGACTGGCGGAGCTGTCACTGTCGCGACGGAACCGGCGCTTGCTGCGCGCCCACGGGGCGCCCGCGGTAGCCGAGCCACACTTTCGCGCCATGGTGCTGTTGCACATCGGCATCCTGGTTGGAGCGGGCGTCGAGGCTTGGGTCACCCGGCGCTCGCCTGTGCCGGCGCTCGCCTGGGCCATGCTGGCGCTGTTGCTGGCAGCGAGTGCCCTGCGCTGGTGGGTGATCGCCACCCTCGGCCCCCACTGGAACGTGGCCGTCATGGATTCCATTGCCGAAGGGCAGGGCCGCTCCGACGGTTTGGCCGCAGTCTCTGGCGGCCCGTTCCGGTGGATCCGCCATCCCAACTACGTGGCGGTCTTTCTAGAATTGCTGGCGTTGCCCCTGGTGCACGCGGCCTGGCTCACCGCCGCGCTCGGGTCGGCTGCCCACGTCTGGGTGCTACGCCATCGCGTGCGTAGCGAGGAGGCCGTGCTTCTCGGCCATTCCAGCTACCAGGCAGTGATGGCTGACAAGCCGCGCTTCATTCCGCGGCCGCTGTCAGTGGCAGTGCGGAATCTGTTTGCCTTTGTCCGGCTCGGGCGTCCCTTGTTTCTGTTGGGCGGGTTCGTCCTGTACGGCCTGGGCGCAGCCGTTGCAATGGCGCAAGGCCGGATCATCGACCCATCGGTGTACTTGCTCGGGCAGGCTGTCATCACGGCCTTTCAATTGATGACCCACTATGCGAACGACTACTTCGACTACGAAGCAGATCGCGCGAATGCCACGCCCACGCGCTGGTCAGGTGGAAGCCGCGTGTTGACACGTGGTGATGTGCCGCGGCCGGCTGCCCTGGCCGGAGCACTGGGCGCGGCGACCGTGGGGATCGTCACGGCGATCGTGCTGGCGAGCCGTCACCCTGGCGGCATGGTGATTCCGGTTGCCCTGGCGATCCTTGTGCTGTCGTGGCTCTATAGCGCTCCGCCGCTGCGCTTGCATTCGACCGGGCTGGGCGAGCTTGACGCCGTCCTGGTGGTGACCGCGCTGGTGCCGTTCTTTGCGTTTTACTTGCAGGCGTCGGATCTAGTCGGCTTGCGGACCTTGCTGCTTGCCATCGTCCCCGTTTGCTGTCTGCAATTTGCCATGCTGTTGGCTGTGGGGGTGCCGGACGCCATTGCGGATTCGGCGGTGGGCAAGCAGACCCTGGTGGTGCGCCTGGGCGGTCTGCGAGCGGCGCGCTGGCATGTGACGGCCGTTGCGCTGGCCTTCGCGGCGCTGCCCGTCCTGGTTGCGGCTGGTCTGCCTCTGGCCGTGGCAGGAACCGCAGCCTTGATCGTGCCTTTGGCCGCCTGGCGAATCTGCTGCGCACGCGGCGGCCGGGCGCTGCGGCCCGAAAGATGGGAAAGTTTCACCTTCTGGTCCGTTGCGCTGCTGGTCCTGACCGCGACCGCCGAGATCACGGGCTTCTTAGCGCGGCACTAGAAATCAGGACTGTTCTGGCATTTCTGGCGCCATGCCGTGACGCCGTTTCTGGTCCGGCTGGCGCTACGATCCTTGCCAGTACCTGATCGGGCCGGTATCGCTGTGAACGAAGTGCGCGTGCGGATAGAAGCCGACCCCGCCCAGGCGCAGCGAGCGCACGAAGCCGAGGAGTTTTTCCGTGGGCACCCCGCGGATGCGGAAATCGACTGCGTTTCCCTGGGTGTGTTGGCTTTCGCGTGCCACCTGGTGGCCCTTCTTGCGCAGGATCAGATTGTACTTGGGCGAACGATAGCCCGACACCACGTCCACGCGCTGGGCGTGGAAGTGCAGGGCGGCCGAGACCAGCACATCTGCCAGCTCCGGGTCCACGCTGGTCGCCTGGTTGGTGAAGTGGTCGCGCAGGAACACGCGGAAGCGGTGAAGGTACGGCTGGCCGGGAATGAAGCTCATCAACTCGCGCGTCCACTGGTTGTGCAGGGTGGCCAGCGGTTGCACGCGCGCGCCCACCGGTGGTTTGGGGCCCGCCAGCCTCTCGGCGGCCTGCGCGCAGGGTTGGCGTGCGGGCGGCTTTTTGCTAGCGCGACAGGTGCGCGGCGGGCGCAGTTGCTCGTCGGTCACGTGCACGTCGGGGCGATGGGCCTTTTCAGCCAGCCAGAGTTCCTTCTTGCTCCGCTCGCGCAAGGGCGGCACCAGATGTAGGGCCCGCTCATCTGCAACCGGGACCAACGCCTCGGCCGGAAATGCCTCGATAGCATGATCCGGCCGTGCCGCGGGATCCATCGTCGGCGCAGCGGGGAACAGCGTGCCCAGGAAGAGCCCCACCCAGAGAGCCATACCTAGATAGGGTAGCGGGCGCGGCCGCGCGCCGCCAGTAATGTGAATGGAAGCGCGCGAATAGCGTAGCGCGGCAATCGCATCGGCGCACAGCATTGAGGGGCTAGACGCACGCGGCGATATCAGACAGGATGCCTGTCCGGTGGCGCGAAGATCGTCGGCCACAGAGGGAGTGCACAGTGACCATGTTCAAGATCCAGACCCTGAACAAGATTGCCATGATTGGCCTAGAGGGCTTCCCGCGCGAGCACTACGAGATCGCGTCGGAGATCGTCAATCCTGACGGCATCCTGGTGCGGAGCGCCGACATGCATAGCATGCAGTTGCCCGCCTCGGTGAAGGCCATCGGTCGNNCAATGTTCCAAGCGCGGCATCGTGGTGTTCAACACGCCAGGGGCCAACGCCAACGGGGTCAAGGAGCTGGTGCTGGCCGGCCTGCTGCTCTCTTCGCGCCGGATCGTGCCGGGCATCGAGTGGGTCAAGACACTCAAGGGCAAGGGCAAGGAGGTGGGGCCGCTGGTGGAGAAGGGCAAGAACGACTTCGTGGGGCCCGAGATCAAAGGCAAGAAACTGGGGGTGGTCGGGCTGGGCGCCATCGGCGTGATGGTGGCCAACGATGCGGTGGCGCTGGGCATGGAGGTGGCGGGCTACGACCCGTACATCTCGGTCGAGGCGGCCTGGGGGCTTTCGCGCACGGTTCGTCGTGCCACCAGCCTGGACATGTTGCTGGCCCAATCGGACTACATCACCCTGCACGTCCCGCTCATGGACCAGACCAAGGGCATGCTCAATCGCGACAAGTTCGCGGTGATGAAGAAAGGCGTGCGCATCATCAATCTGGCCCGCGGGGCTCTGGTCAAGAATGCCGACCTGATCGAGGCGATGAAGGCCGGGACAGTGGCCTGCTACGTGACCGACTTTCCCGACGACGATCTGCTGGCACTGCCCAGCGTGATCCCGATTCCCCACCTGGGTGCGTCCACGCCGGAGGCCGAGGACAACTGCGCGGTCATGGCGGTGGAGCAGGTGCGCGACTTCTTGGAGAACGGCAACGTCAAGAACTCGGTCAACTTCCCNNGTGCCCAACATGGTGGGCCAGATCACGACGGTGCTGGCAGCCGACAGGATCAACATCGCCGACATGATGAACAAGAGCGCGGGCGAGCTGGCCTACAACATCATCGACATCGACGGCAACGTGGCCGAGGCGCAGGTCGAGAAGCTGCGCAAGATCGATGGCGTCATCATGGCGCGCCTGATCGCGAAGTAGATCCTGGCGCCGCTAGACCCAGAAGGTCGTTCACGGCTTCTCGTCACCGTTGACGAGACTACTTCACGGCGCTGGCGCGCGGGCGGATGCCGATGAGCTGGTTGAGCGAGCCAGAGGCGAATCCGGCCAGGTCGAGAGACACGAAGGTGAATCCGAGCTTGCGGCCCAGCTTCACGATGGTTTCGCGCAGTTCCAGGGCGCGCGGCATGGCGTCCGGCTCGACCTCTATGCGCGCGACCTCATTGTGAAAGCGCACGCGCAATTGCCGGAAGCCCAACGCGCGCAGACCCTCTTCGAAGGCGTCGACCTGATGCAGGCGCTCGGTTGTGATCGTGGTGCCGTAGGGGAAGCGCGACGATAGACAGGCGAGTTGTGGCTTGTCCCAGGTGGAGAGCCCCAGCTCTTTCGACAATTCGCGGATCTCCTGCTTGTTCAGCCCGGCATCGAGCAGCGGGTGAGCGGCGCCATGATCCTTGGCGGCCTGCAGCCCGGGCCGGTAGTCGCCCAGATCGTCCACGTTGGTGCCGAGCAGGATGGCCTTGCAGCCCAGCCTCTCGGCCACCGGGGCCGCGATGGTGAGCAATTCCGACTTGCAGTAGTAGCAGCGATCCTTGGGGTTGGTCTGGAACTCGGGACGCGAGAGTTCGTGTGAGTCGACGATCTCACAGCGCACGCCCATGCCGCGCGCCAGGTCCAGCGCGGCCCGCTGCTCGCTTTGGGCCATGGTGGCCGAAAGCGCGATGAGCGCCGTGCACCGGTCCCCGAGCACGTCATGGGCCACGCGCAGAAGCAGGGTCGAATCCACCCCGCCCGAGAAGCACACCAGCGCCGATTCATGGGCGGCGATCAGGTCGCGCAGTTTCTGGTATTTCTGTGAGAGCGTCATCGAACCCAACTATAGCGCGCGATCAGCCCCTTGGCCGCCAGGCCACGTCCCGGGTGTTTGTATACCTCGATGGGCTGTGTTGATGTGTGCATCGATGGAGCATTCTGCGACTCGAGCATGGCAGGCCTGCCGACCTGTCGGCCGAAGGTTGCCCTGGGCCAGCCCTGCGCCAGCTCGGCGCTAGTAGGCTCGTCCTGCGTGGACGGGGCGACCTGTACTCTAGGCACCTGTATCAAGACTCCCGCCGAAGGACAGGCTTGCGTAACGGGCAACTATCCGGAGTGCGATTCCAGCCTCGACTATTGCGACGAGGTGACCGGGAAATGTGTGCGCAAGATCCCGGTGGGTGGGTCATGTACGGGTTACAACTGCGTTGACTACGCAACCTGCGATTCGACCGGCAAGTGCGTGGCACTGGGACGTGTGGGTGAACCGTGCACTACCGTCGGGTGTCTGGGCGATCTCAAGTGCTCCGCGGGATACGCGGGAACGACAACCTGCACCTTCCCATCCTCGCCCGCGATCTGCGAGTAGTCGAGAGAACAGCGGCGCCGGCTCGTCAGGCGCTCACAGGACGATCCGTTCGGCCTGCCCCGCGATGTCCGCTGCTTCCTTGGCCACGTCCAGCGTCGCCTCTGCGCGTTCGACGTCAGCCAGCCTGGCGGCGGTGGCCGGGTGGGCAGGCACGAAGAGGGAACAGCAGTCCTCGTAGGGCAGGGCGGAGATGTCGTAGGTTCCGATCCGTCGCGCCAGGGCCGTGGTCTCCACTTTGTCGTAGGTGAGCAGCGGCCGCAGGATGAGGTGCTGGCTCACGGCCTCGATGTTGCGCATGTTGGTCAAGGTCTGACTGGCGACCTGTCCCAGGTTCTCGCCGGTCACGATGGCGTTGCAGCCCGCGCGTTCGCACAGAAGATCCGCCACCCGGACCATCATGCGCCGGTACAGCACCACTGCCAGTTCGGGCCTACCGACTGCGCGCAGACGCTTCTGTGCCTCGGTAAAACCTGCAATCCACAGCGTCGACACTGCTTGCCAGCGCGCCAGCTGGCGGGCCAGAGCAATGACCTTGTCTTTCGCCTTTTCGCCGGTAAANNGGCGAATCGATCCCGCCTGAGAGCAAGAGCAAGGCGCGGCCCGAAACCCCCACTGGCAAGCCGCCGGGTGCCGGCCGGCGCTCGGCAAACACATGCGTCGCCTGGGTCGCGATCTCGATGCCCACGCGCAAGGCAGGGTTGTGCACGTCGACCGGAATTCCCGTGGCCGCTGACACGGCGTCGCCCGCCCGGCAGGCGATCTCGTGCGACTGCAAGGGAAACTGCTTGTTGGATCGATGCGGCTCGATCTTGAAGCTGCGGCGCAGGTCCGGGTTGCGCTCGATCGCGGCTTGCGCCTCGGCCACGGCTGCGGCGCAGATCGCATCCATGTCGGGTGCAGGGCTGGCGACCGGCGAGATGGACACCAGGCCGAACACGCGTTCCAGGCAGGTGCAGGCCTCGACGCGCGCCTGGTCAGCCACGCACACCACCACACGGCCATGCGGGACAGTAACCTTGGCCTCGGGCAGCCCGCGCACCGCGGCCCGCACGTTGTTGGCCAGCGCCTGGAGAAAGATGTGGCGGTTGCCGCCCTTGAGGAACAGCTCGCCGTAGCGGCAAAGGATGGTGGTCATGCTCGCGTGCCTCGCGGCCGAACCTCTACCACAGATGCGATCTCGTCCGCGGCTTCGCGCAGGGCCCGCGCCGCTGCTTCGACATCGGATTCCGTGGTCAGGCGCGACAGCGAGAAGCGCAGCACCGCGTCCTCGTCGCGAACCCCGATCGCCGCTAGCACGTGGCTGGGCCCGCGCGTGCGGGTGGAACAAGCCGCCCCGGCTGACGCGTACACGCCCCGTGCTTCCAGGGCGTGCAACAAAGGTTCGGCCGGCAAGCCCGGTAACCGCAGGCTCGCGATATGCGGCGCGCGCGGCGTGGCCGCAGGCACCGTGATCGTGGCAATGGGAATCGCCTGCATGACCAGCGACTCCAGACGGTCGCGCAGGGCGGCCACTTTCTCACCGGCTTGCGGGTCCTGCTGGCAGAGCACCGCCGCGCGGCCCAGACCGACCCAGCCCGGCAGGTTCTCGGTTCCCGAGCGCAGGCCGCCTTCCTGCCGGCCGCCGTCCCACAGCGGCGCCACGCGCGCGCCCTTGCGCAGCCAGAGCGCCCCGGTGCC
>PMZX01000354.1:0-1840 GCA_003170035.1 Myxococcales bacterium
TCGCCGTCCAGCTTGGTCAGGATGACGCCGTCGTAGGCCAGCCAGTCGTGGAAGGTCTTGGCCGTGGCCACCGCGTCCTGGCCGATCATCGCGTCGACCACGAAGAGGACGTTGGCTGGGTTGCAGCGCCGCTTGATCTCCCTCAGCTCATTCATCAGCGGCTCGTCGATGGCGAGCCGGCCGGCGGTGTCGAAGATCACGGTGTCGCGGCCCGATTCGGCGGCGACCCGCTGGGCCTTCTCACAGATGAGCGGCGGGCTGCCTCCGGGCTCGGAAAAGACCGGCATGTGCAGTTGCTCACCCAGGATGCGGAGCTGCTCGATGGCGGCGGGGCGGTACACGTCCGCGGCAACTAGCAAGGGCCGACGACCACGTTTCTCCAGCAAACGTGCCAGTTTGCCGACGGTGGTGGTCTTGCCGCTCCCTTGCAGACCCACCACCATGATGCCGGTGGGACCCTTCTTGGCGAACCGGATGGTCGCGTCGACCGGCCCCATCAGCTCGACCAGTTCGTCGTGGCAGAGCTTGACGAAGTGGTCCTCCGGGGTCACGCGGCGGACCTTTTCGTTGCTGCTTGCCCGCACCTTGACGATAACGCCGAGCGCCTTCTCCTTGACCCGTTTGCAGAAGTCCTGCACTACCTCGAAGCCGACGTCGGCCTCGAGCAGGGAGGTGCGCACGTCCACCAGCGCGGCGTCGACCGTGCTTTCGTTAAGCTCGGCCAGGCCCTGGAACTTCTGCTTGGCGGTGCGGAACCCTTGCGTGAGTGTCTCGAACATAGGGCTCGCAATCTAGCACAGCGAAGCCACCTTCAAGCCACGGAGGTGACGGCGGGGCTTGGCTAGGAGAACCGACGCTTGCCGGTGGTTTGCCACCACTCCAGCCAACGGCGGCGGGCTTCTTCGCGGTCGCGTTCGGGAAGGTCATAGTGGTAGCCGAAGTACTCGCCCGTGATCTCCTGCAGTTCTTGTGAGGCCGCCAGGCGAATCTCTGGATCGCGGTGGGCAAGCGCTTCCATCAGCCACTCCAGGCGCGGCCGGCGCCGCATCTTCTCCCACCAATCCAGCCAGCGTCGCCGCTTGGGGCCGAGATCGTCACCAGCCAGGGCCAGCAGAGTCGAACGCGCAGTCAAGGCAATCTGCTGGTCGTCACTCTCCAAGCGCTCGATGATCGCGGGCATGGAGGAAGGGTCGCGCAGTTCGGCCAGGGCGACCAACGCGGCGCCAACGACCGCGGGGTCGGGGCTGGACAGTTTGGCCTGTAGCGAGCGCGCGGCGGCCGCAGCCCGCGGGTCGTGCAGGCTCCGGCCCAGTGCGCGCCAGGCCGAACGGCGTGCGGCTTCGTCGCCCAACCGCGCGGTCTCTATCAGAGTCTCGACCTCGTCGACGGTAGGTGCTGTGGCTGGCGCGCGTCCGGCCTGAGGAAGAGGCTGCGCAAGCGCCAACCAGCGACGCGCCGGTGCCGCGCCCATGAGCTTGGCGAGAAGGGACACGAATCGCGGCGGAACCGGGATGCGGTACACCACGCCAAGCAGGCCGCGAAAGCGAGCCTCGGTGACCAGATACGGTTTCAGAAGAACGCGGCGCTCGTCAGCCCAGGCCACCAGGGCATCGTGTTTGGCTTCAGGGTGAACGGCCAATTCTAGCGCGTCTTCGCGCCGGCCGATGGGAACCGCACCCAGGCGGGCCGCTGCGCCCGCATCGAGCCACGCGCCGGCGTCCGGGTCAGGCCTGGCCAGACGTTCGAGAGGCGCCGCTGGGATCCCCGTGAAGTCGGCCAGGTGTGTGACCAGGGTTCTCTCGTCGACCAGGCCCATCTCCAGCAGCACGGTGTCGAGGCC
>PMZX01000354.1:1861-4478 GCA_003170035.1 Myxococcales bacterium
GTTCCGGACAGGTGATCGTGCAGCGAGCGGTGCTCGCGGTCGAACAGACACCACAGCCAGCCCAGGCCGACCGGCAGAAGGCTGAGCAGCAGCGCCACGAAACGCACGCAGCCCAGAAGGGGTCCAGGAGCGTTACCACGGGATGAGATCACCCGCAGGTGGAGGAGGCGCTTGCCNNCGGTCGAGCAAGCCGGCCAGCACGAAGTCCGGGCCCAGTTCCTTGGAACCGGGCAGCGATGCACCGAGTGCGAGAGCTGCAACCAGGGTGGCACCGAGAGCGACCGCGGTGACCAGCACGGCATCGATGATAGCCGCGAGCAAGCGCCGCCCCACGCCCGCCGCACGCACGCGAAGCACCCGCTGGCTGCGCGCCATAGTCGGAGGTGCAGCCGCCGCCTCAGACGGGAGATGGCGGTTCACTTCGCTGGAGTCGGTCGGCTGCGAGGGCGCCGACTCGTCAAGAGTCGCCATGGCGTTGCACACGGCCGCGTAAGTGGTCACCAGACCATTGTGTGAACAGTCGCGTCGCCTTGCAAGTTTCCTAGGAAAAGCCCCTCAAGCTCCCGAGGCGACGACGGCCGACGATCCGGGCCGCTGGCGGCGTCGGGCCTGCGCTTCCGGTCCTCAAGTACATGAGTACATTCCGGTCCGGTGACGCGCGCGGCGCAGCCGCGGGCAGGGGTGGCAGGTGTGGAGGCGCTAGTCGGCCCTCCTTGCCACCAGCCCGGCGAAGGCGCGGCGAAGCCGCGGGGTCAGGTGGCGGGGTGGGCAGGTCCGAGTGCCCGAAGGGCCTTGTCGGCCGGATGCTAGGGGCCATCGAGAGGGAGAGTCCTAGTCCAGGCCACCGAGGGCAGCTTGCGTCAGTGCCACGGCGACCAGAGCGGCGGTCTCCACCCGCAGGATGCGCGGACCGAGACCCACCGCACGAAAACCCTGCCCCCGGGCGCTCTCGACCTCTGCCTCAGAAAGGCCGCCCTCGGGCCCGACCAGAAGGATCACGGGCAGGGGAGGCACCTGGACGAGAACCTGGCGCAAGGGCAGGGCACGCTCCTCCTCCCAGAGAGCCAGGCGCGTGCCGCCGGCTGCAGCCGCATCGGCCAACGCCACGTCGAGAGCAACTGCGTCCTCCACCTCGGGCACGTCTGCGCGCCCCGACTGGCGGGCCGCTTCCTGTGAGATGGTCCGCCAGCGGCGGGTCTTACCTGGTGGTGGCTTCACCATGCCGCGGGTGCTCAGCACCGGAACGATTCGCGTGATCCCCAGCTCGGTCGTCTTCTGCACGATGACATCCATCCGGTCGCCGCGTGGCACCGACTGCAGCAGGGTGATGGTCACCGGCGGCGAAGGCACCCGATGGCGTTGTCCAAGCGCCAACTCCACGCCGGCCGCGTGCGCGCGCACTATGCGCCCCTCGACCTCCGTGCCGCAGCCGTCGAAGACGCGAACCTCGGCCCCGGCCTGCAACCGCAGGACCTTGACCAGGTGTCTTGATGCGGCCCGGTCTAACGTCACCCGCTCGCTGTCGAGAAACTTCGCCGGAATGAACACGCGTGGCATGGCGTGACGATTTCACCACAGATTGGTCACAAACGCAGGCGCAGGGCGCCCCACTCACCCTCATCGGCACGCGCATCCAGTGTGAAGCCGGCATCGCGGAAAACCGCGAGCACTGGCTCCACCTGTTCCAGCAGCAAGCCCGAGAGGATGACCAGGCCGTTTTCGGTCAGGCGGGTGGGCAGTTCGGGCGCAAGCTCGATCAGGACGTCGGCCTGGATGTTGGCCATTACCAGGTCGAACCGGCCTGCCACCCCGGCGAGCGTGTCAGTTTGTACCTCAAAAGTGGTGACGTGGTTGCGCTCCAGGTTCTCCCTCGCGCAGATGCTCGCCTGGGGATCGCTGTCCAACGCAAGGCCGGATACCTCCGGCCAAAGGCGTGCTGCCACGATGGATAGAATCCCGGATCCGCACCCAAGGTCGAGCATGCGGTTCATGCCCGGGCGCTTTTCACCCAGCTCCTCGGCCAGAGCGATCACCAGCCGAGTCGACGGGTGCGCCCCGGTGCCAAAGGCCATCCCAGGGTCCAGGTCGATGACGAACTCACCCGCGGGCGCCTCACCCGCGTCCCAGCTCGGCCGAACCGTGAACCGCCGGCCGACACGCGTGGCGCGGAAGAATTGCTTCCAGACGTCTCGCCACTCGTCTTCGTGCGCTTCACGCGTGCGAATGGCCACCGGGTCGACCGCGGTTCCGGCCGCACGTGCGGTGATCAGGGCTTCGTCCACAGCGTCGAGCAGCGAACGGGCTTGGCCGGGTTGACACAAGGCCACCACGCAGGTGCGCCCTGCCGCTGCCGACAACAGGGTTTCTGTGTCGCGGAGCTCGACGCCGCCGGTGATGGGTGCCACGGCAGCAGCTACGAGATCAGCCGCGTCGGCCTGGGTCTCGATCTGGACCTCGATCCATCTTTGCATTCATCACACCACCACCCGCGCAGTCACGGGTCAGCACGCGCGGGAATGCAAGCAGGGCCGGTAGTCGGTCGAGGCGGCTAGCGCACGACGCGCCGCTTGGCTTCGCGGCGTCGTCGCTTGCGTGCCTCGCGGATCTTGCGCTTGCG
>PMZX01000281.1:0-3757 GCA_003170035.1 Myxococcales bacterium
GCGTTGGTGTAACCCACGATGCCGACGATGGGCACTTCTCGCCGGGTGCGCTCGGCGCGGCGGCCGGCGCGCTGGCGGCGGGTCTGGCCGATTTCTTGCTCCAGCCGATGCACGCGCTCGCGGGCGCGGCGTCGGCCGATCTCCAACTTGGTTTCGCCCGGGCCNNATGCCGCCGACCAGGCGGCTCATCATGGTGTTCTCTTCCTGCAGGCGCGGCAGCCGGTAGCGCAGTTGCGCCAGCTCGACCTGCAGCTTGGCGTCGCGGCTGCGCGCCCGCTGGGCGAAGATGTCCAGGATGAGGATGGTGCGGTCGATGACCTTGAGATCGGTGAAATCAGAAATCGCGTGGGCCTGTCCGGGCGTCAGATCGGGGTCGAAGATGAGCAGGCCGGCGTCGTACTGCATGGCCCGCACCAGGACGTCCTCCAGCTTGCCGCGACCGATGAGGTACTTGGGGTCGGGCTCGGGTCGGCGCTGAATGGCCACATCGGTGACTGCGATCCCCGCGGTCCGGCACAGTTCGCGCAGCTCGTGTACCCGACTCTCGGTGGTTCCCGAGGCGCGCGTCTGGCGCGACTCCATCACCACCAGCACGGCACGCTCGGCGCCCAGGGTTGCGCGGGTGGTGGGCAAGGCGCGGTCAAATTCCTCCTCCAGCGCGCCCACCAGTTCCTCGACATCGACCGAGGCGCGGTGGAAGGGCACCGGCGCCAGCGCGGTCCACGGCGACAGTTTCTCGCGTGGGGGCATCAGGTGGGCCACATGCAGATCGCTCGGCCGTCCGTCCTGGGTCACGCCCACCGCCGCCACCAGGTCCAGGCGCAACAGGGCCAGGTCGACCAGATCGTCGCGCGAGATGGGCTCGTTGCGCAGATGGGTGTGCACCAGGCGCAGCCCGCGGAAGCGCCCGTGACCGGCGCGCACGCGCCCCACCGGGGGCAGCATGATGCGCGAGGCATCGCCGACCACCACGTGCTCGATGTCGCCCCGGCGCGAGATCAACACGCCCACCTGGCGCGCCATATCGCGCGACAGCCCGCACATGAACGTGGCCAGTTCGGCTGACACCAGCTCATGCGGCGCTACACGGCGTCGATACACGCGTTCCAGGGCCTTCAGCTCACTGGGCTTGAGGCCACCCAGGTTTCCCGTCACCTCGCGCATGCGACTCCCACGGACGGGCTGTGGCCGTAGCCGTGGCCTACGTCGAGCCCTCGTCGGGCGACCGCGTGGGTGAGCCGGCCGCTGCCAAAGGCGCCGCCGCACCCCGATCGTCAAGCAGGGTGAGCGCCACAGCCAAGGCCCGCTTCGCCTTGTCTACGATCTTGTCGTCGCTGCGCAGTTTCTGGTAGGCGCGCAGGATCTGGTCCTCGAAGTCAGCCAGCTTGGTTTCCAACTCGCTGATGCGATCACGCGCCTGGGCCAGCTTGACCTCGCGGTCGCGCAGGTCCGCGCGCATCGTGTCCAGTTCGCCCTCCACGCGCAGCACGCGCCGGCTCAGCTCGCCCAGTTCCTGGGCGCGGGCCGCCAGCTCACCCTCGGCCCGCGCAGCCCGGGCGGAGGTCTGATCCGATTCCGCACGGTGGCGCTCGGACATCTCNNGCGACCGCGTTGTGGTGCTCCTCATCGCGCGCCTGCAACTCGGCACGGCGCCGTTCGTCGGCCGCGGTCAGCTCGGCTGACTGGCGCGTAGCCGCTTCTTCCATCTCGCGCTGGCGCCGCGCTTCCGCGCCCGCCAGCTCATCTTCCAGCCGGCGGCGCAGGGCCTGGATCTCGTTCTTGTGGTCGCGCTCCTTGGCCTCCAGAGCCGCTTCGTGGGCCTGGCGCTCGGCCACGAGCTGGGCCGACGACTCTTCCTTGAGCGAGGCGATAGCCTTTTCTTGCTCGCGCCGCATCCGGGTCAGCTCGACGTCGTGGCGGTCCTCCAGGGCGGCAAGCTCATCGGCCGCGCGTCGCTGCTGTGCCTCCAGCTCGGCCGCTCGGTCCATCTCCATGCGCGCCTTTTCCGTCCGTATTTGCTCCTCGCGCGCCGCCTCGGCCGCCTGGCGCTCGTTGGTCATCTGCGCGATCTCGGCCCGGTGAACCTGCTCCATGTCCGAGACGTGGGTCTCCAGATCCTGCCGGATCTTCTCGACCTCGGCACGCGAGCGATCCTCGGCGGTCGCGAGCCGTTTGCGCAGGGATTCGAGCTCGTCCTGCGCCTTGGCCAACTCGAGGTGGCTGTCGTCGAGCCGCACCTTGAGTGCTCGCTCGCGCTCCACGGTTCGATCCTTGTCTTGGCCCAGGGCGGTCACGCGCTCGCTGGCGTAAACCAAGCTTTTCTCCATGGCGAGCATCTTCTCCTCGAGATCGCGCCGGGCACGCTCGTGCTCGCGAATGCGGTCCTTGTGGTCGAGCATCTGGCGCTCTCTGGCGTCGAGCGCGTCCCGCAGGTCAAGCAGATCCTTTTCCTTGCGGTTGATGGTTTCGCGCAGACCGAGCAGATCCTTTTCCTTGTGGAAAGGTTGCGCTTGCAGGCGCCCGTTCAACTCCTCCAGCTCAGTCTGCAAGCGGCGCTTGTCGTTCTCCAGCGCGTGGATGCGCTCTTGCAGTTCGGTCAGCAAGCCCTCAGGGGCGTCACCCAAGGCAAGAGACTCCACCGATGTGGCGTTCACCGCGTCGGGTTCGGGCGGAGCGGCCTGGTCGGCTGGCTCGCGCAGCACGCCGGGCGGAATTTCGAGCTGCGTCTCAGGAGAGAAGGCTTGTGGCGCGTCCTCCGTCAATCCGAACGGCGGCGCCATGCCCGGCATCATCCGCACGGTGCCCAAATCGCTGGACGGCTCCGGCTCGCTGGACGGCGCCAGCAGATCGGACACGAGACTCGACGGCGCCACAGACGTGGCCGCCTGTTCGTCCCAGGGGTCGGCTTTCTCGTCGAGGGCGGCAGGCGCCTGCGCGTTCACGGTTGGTTGCTCGTGAATCTCGAGAGCGTCAAAAGCCGCCTGGGCTTCCTTGTCGAATATTACGTCCAGGCCAGATCCGATTGCGGACGAGTCACTTGACTCTGCCTCCATCTCCACGACCGCGCCACTGGCAGGCGAACGGGGCGAGACCGGCGGCGGGGTGGGAATACGAGACTCATCGACGATGTCATCCGCCTCGATGGCGATCTCCGACGACAGCAGGTCGGAGCTCAGGAATATCTCGTCCGTCGTGGATTGGACCGGAACGCCCAATCCCACCAGCTTGTCCACCTTGCGGCAGAGCTCCTCGGTATCGAAGGGCTTGAAGATGTACTCGTCGGCACGCAGCTTGAACGTCTTGTGCTGCTCGAACTTGGCCGGCACCTCGTCCGATGAGGTCAGGATGAGCGGAATGTTCTTCAGATCCGCGCTGCGCTTGAGCTTGTTGCAGATGGCATAGCCCACCTTCTTTGGCTCTACCGAGACGATGATGAGCGCAGGAAGGTTCTTCCGGCCCCATTCCACTGCCTCGTCGCCGTTGGTGATGTTCGTGATTTCAAAGCCGTGGGGCGCCAGCGTTGCCGACAGCACTTGCAAGGCGGCCTTATCCGGCTCTACGCACAGAAGCGTTCTCGTCGCCATGAGGATAGATGACGTTACTACGGATGGGCCTGCAGTACCAAGCCAGAGCCGCTCAGATGCAACGCACTGAACTAGCGCCGTTCCAGATACACCGTCTCGACCCAGTGGGCCAGAGAGTCCTCGTCGAGGTCCGCCGTGAACACATAGGTCAACCCGTCCGGTCCATGGTACGC
>PMZX01000281.1:3784-8320 GCA_003170035.1 Myxococcales bacterium
ACCAGCCGGCCGCCCTGGCAGCGTGCCCGGTCGGTGCCGGCTGGAGGTGGCATGGTGAAGTCGAGCTTCCCGCGAAACCAGTCGGTGACCGCAGCGCAACTCTGCGAGAGCACATCGAGCGGCACGTCGTGATGGAAGGTGGACAGGGCCTGTTCGAGCACGGGGGACGAGNNGGTGAAGATGCGCGGGTAGGCCTGCCAGGGCCACTGACGTCGCACCGGGGGCTCGGCCTCCAGCGCACCGTGCAGGCGCTGGCGCAGCCCCTCTGGAACTTCCGGGCGCGGCAGATGCCCGCGCAGGGCCGCCTTGAAACGCGCCTGCAAACGCGTGGCGCGCGCGCAGGCATCACAGCTCACCAGGTGGGCCTCGTAGGCTGCCCGATCGGAGCCGGACAGTTCGCCGTCAACGAAGGCGTACAAGGTGGCGTCCGCTTCCGAGCACTTCATCCCCATCACCCGCCCTCCTGTTTCGTCTTGCGAAAACCATCCAGATCGAGCACCTGCGCCTCGGTTTTCCCGGCCGCCTCTGCTTCGTGGCCACCCTGCCGACCGCGGATGATTCCCGACTCGACCGCGTAGTCATGCAGCCGCTTCTGCAGCAGCTTTCGCCCGCGATAGAGCCGGCTCATGACCGTCCCGGCCGGGCACTCCATGACATCGGCAATTTCCTTGTAGGACAGGTCTTCCAGGTCGGCCAGAATGACCGGCAGACGGAACTCAGCAGGCAAAGCGGACAGGGCCTTCTCCACGTCGCGGGAAAGCATGCGGCCGAAGAGCGCGCTTTCGGCGTCGCGCGGGTTCTGACCCTGAAACTGCCCGAGATGCACGTCGCAGGATTCCGCCTCGCTCAGGATTTCCTGTTCGCGCTCCCATTCCCGGTAGCGGTTGCGGAAGGCATTGGTGAGGATGCGCAGAAGCCACGCCTTGCAGTTGGTCCCAGCCTCGAAGCTGTCCCAGAACCGGTAGGCACGCAGTACTGTCTCCTGCACCAAGTCCTCGGCGTCACCCTCGGCCCGGGTCATGCGCAGGGCCACGCCGTAGAGCAGGCGGAGATGCGGCATCACCTCGTGTTCGAAATCGGCTTTGGATGGAGCAGCGCGAAACAGCATGGTCGGCTTGCGATTTCTAAACAGATCCTAGCCCAGGATTATTTCCAGGGCAGCCACCCCCTGTGACTAACGCAGCTCGTCTGGACTCACCACGGTGACCAAGAAGCGATGGCTTCCCGTCGGGACGGCGGCGTCCGCCTGAGAAGACGCGCCCGGCATGTCCAGGTATGTGACGTAGACCGCGTCACTGCCAACCCAGGCAGACACTGGACCTGTGTTTCCAGACACACTGGGCAAGTAGAGCGCCCTTCCCCTGGGGTCTGCGAAGATGTCGAAGCGCAGGACCTCAAGCCCCCGTGGCCGGGCCAGCCCGATGGTGAACTCGTACCCAGCGGGAGCGATCCAGGCCAGCTTGGGCATACTCGGATAGCCGCCGTAGAGCGAGGAGGCGAGCACCTGGTGGGTGCTCACGTTGTTGAGTGGCTCCGAGCCCGCGTCGGGGGGAGGCGGAGTGAGATTGGCGAAGAACGTGCCGCCGTTGCTCGCATTGTTCTGCCAGGCCAAGAGATAGCCGTCGGAAGTGGGTGTCGAGACGATGCGGCCATCGCTCACTTCAAGGACGTCGAGGCCAATGTCAGCTTCTCCGCCGATGGAGCCGTCGTCGTTCACCTGAAAACGACGCCAGAGGTACTGCTCATCCTTTTGTTTGGGCGGTTCAACCAAGGTGATGGCCAGATCGGGAGCATTCTGGGTGGTATCGAGGGAGTTCCAGAGTGCGAGGCTGTTGGGGTTGGCATCGTCGTAGATCTTCCCTGGGGCACCTACCAGTGCCCCATCCGCGCCGAGCATCCGGTACTGGATCGGCGCAAGCTGGCCCTCCACGCCCCATACCACCAAGGCCCGCGTACCGTTGGGCGAACTGCCCGCGAGCAGCCGGACTGTGCCTGAGGTGGGAGCCGCTGCTTGTGTGCCCAGGACTTGCAGGGTGGGCGGCAGCAGCGAGCCGAGATCGTGGACCCAGGCATGCACCTCGTAGTGATCCGTGCTGCCGGCCTGGAGCACGGCCATCGCCACGACGAGTTGATCGCCCGGCGCGGTCTTGCTGCTGACGGCGAAAAGCGGGCCCAGTGACTGCCCGCCGACTGTTGTTGCAGGCTGCTCGGGCAGAGCGAAGGCCGATTCGGTGCTCAGAGCGCCGGTGCTACTCAGCTGGCCCCATCGCACCATCGTCCCGTCGAGCCCTGCCAACACGAAACCATCGCCCGCACGCACCAGCACCGCGTCCCGGGTGAGCGCCAGGGGCGAATCGCCAAGCGGAACCTGCTGGCCGACCTGGGCACCGAGCGGCTGATCCGATCCGCAGCCGGCCCACGACAATGAAGTGAGCACAGCGACAGAGCAAGCGAAAGCACGGGTCATTGGCGTCATGGACGGATTCTACACCGGGTTGCGAAAATGGGAGTCTTATAGGCCGTGCACTGCAGGCTACAGGTGCCAGGTCTGCCTCCCCATTCCGACCTACAGCCTCCAGTCTACAGCCTGTCGCCTCCGGTCTGCTAAGCCGCGATGCCGTGGCACTTCTTGTATTTCTTGCCGCTGCCACAGGGACAAGGATCGTTGCGGCCCACCTTGGGTTGCGTCCTGCGCATGGGCTGCGGCTCCGACGACGCCTGTGCCCCGGTCGCCAGCGCCGCACCGCCGCCTGATTCGATGGTAGGGCGCGGCCGGCGCCGCGCTTGCTTGTCGGCCATCTGCTGGGCCGCTGACTCGCTTTCCTCGCGCCGGATCTGAATGTGGAACAGCTTCTGGCACAGATTGCGGCTGATGCTCGCCATCATCTCGCCAAAGATGACGAAGCCTTCCTTCTTGTATTCCTGTTTGGGATCCTTCTGCCCGTAGCCTCGCAGACCGATGCCCTCACGCAGGGCCTCCATGTTTTTCAGGTGCTCGATCCAGCGCTGGTCTATCTCCTCCAAGATGAAGTAGCGGAAGAAATACAGGAAGTAGGGCAGGGAGAACTCCTCCTCGCGCGCCTCGAAAACCTTCTCGAGCTGTTCCCAGGTCAGCGCCGCCAGCTTGTCACGTTCCAGAAGGCCCTTGGTCTGGATGGTGGGCTCGAACGCAAACCGGTCCTTCATGCCCGCTGCCAGGGCTTCCAGGTCCCAGTCCTCGGCGTGGGCGTGTTCGGGACAGGTCGCGTCGAGCAGCTCCTGCAGAACCTCCTCGGACAGGTCCAGGAGACGCTCGCGCTGCTGAATCAGCGACGAGGCCACATCGCGTGCCAGGCCATCCAGCGTCGCAGTGCGGTCTTCTGCGATGCCGGTCACGTCGGGGTAGGCGCCGAACTGCCGGTACAGCGCTGAGCGGAATTTGGCCGGGTCGAGGGGAACCGTGACTGGGCTGGCCGCAGCCGGAGTGCCGTCGGCAGATGGAGGCGCGGTTTCGTGGGTCAGGGCGTCCGCCATGCGCGCCAGCAACGGGCGCAAGGTGACCGACAGCTTGTCCACCGTGTTCTGGCCCGACGACTCGGGGACAGGCGCCTGCTTGCCGGCCTTCTGCTCCGCCTCGGACAAGAGCGGGATGTACGAACCCTCCAGCACCTGCCGTCGCAGCGCATAGATGGTCTTGCGCTGCTGGTTCATGACGTCGTCGTATTCGAGCAGGCTCTTGCGGATGTCGAAGTTGTGACCCTCGACCTTCTTCTGCGCGTTCTCGATGGCGCGGTTGATGATGGGGTGCTCGATGGGGACATCCTCTTCCATCCCCAGGCGCTCCATGAGGCCGCTGATGCGCTCGGCCCCGAAGATGCGCATGAGATCGTCTTCGAGCGAGAGGAAGAAGCGCGAGCTGCCCGGATCGCCCTGGCGGCCAGCGCGTCCGCGCAACTGGTTGTCGATGCGCCGTGATTCGTGGCGTTCGGTGCCCAGGATGTGAAGGCCGCCCGCGGCCAGAACCTCAACGCGCTCGGCGTCGCACTGGGGCTTGAACTTGGCGAAGGCGACCGCGAATTTTTCGGCGTCGACCTCGGCGCCAGGCTGGCCCGCGGCCTCGGGATCGACTTCGGCGCGCGCCATGAACTCGGCGTTGCCGCCCAGGATGATGTCGGTGCCTCGGCCGGCCATGTTGGTCGAGATGGTCACCGAGCCCTTGCGGCCGGCCTGCGCGACCACATGCGCTTCGCGCTCGTGCTGCTTGGCATTGAGCACGCTGTGCGGAATGCCCTTCTTGCGCAGAAGCGATGCCACCACCTCGGACTTCTCCACGCTGATGGTGCCGACCAGCACCGGCTGGCCGCGCTGGTGGCAATCCTCGATCTCGGCCAGCACCGCGCGGAACTTGCCCCGCTCGTTCTTGTACACGACGTCGTGGTGATCCTTGCGGATCATGGCCTTGTTGGTGGGGATGACCGAGACTTCCAGCTTGTAGATCTTGGCGAACTCCTCGGCCTCGGTGTCGGCGGTACCGGTCATGCCGGCCAGCTTCTTGTA
>PMZX01000255.1 GCA_003170035.1 Myxococcales bacterium
ACTCCTGCAACTGGGGGTTTCCGGCTCTGTGCATCGCTTGCGCGAGCACCTGCTCGATCGCCTCGATGCTCGGGGGCTTGGCCAGGTGGAAGTCGAAGCCCGCCTCCTGCGACTTGGCGAGGTCCTCTGGGGAGGCGTANNCCGATGTCGCAAAGAACCACGTCCGGCCGAAGCGCGCGACTCTTCTCTAGGCCCTCGTCGCCGGAGTACGCCACCATCGCCGTGTGATTGAGGAGATCCAGGACCTCGCATAGGCTGCGGCGGGCCAGATCTTCCGCTTGCAGATCTACATTCGCTTCTGCGAGGCCAACCGCCCCGAACCCTTCTGGCGTGGGAGCGACGGCTGTGGCCGGGACAGGCGGCGCCTTGCGCGCCCGTGCGCGGACGGAAGATGAGTCCGTCTTGCTCGGCCTTCGGGGTTGGGGCTTCCGCTTGGGCATGCGAACTCTCGGCCTGTGTCAGGTGCCGGGGAACTCTGCCACGTTACTCTCTCATTACCATGAGTAACCGCTTGGCATCCATGGGTTCGCACTCCGCGCGCGAATCCCTCGAAATCACCACGCCCTCCACCCGGAGACGAAACATCCCGGCAACGGTACTCCGAGGGGGCATAGCGTATGCTTGGGGACTTCGAGAAGGTTCTCGAGTCCAGTCGAACAATGGATACTCTCCCTCGAACCTTTGTCGTCGGGCCGTGTCGCGACGTGGAAGGCCTTGCCCTTTCACCGCTCAGTTCACGGCATCAAACCCAGCGCCGCTGCCCCTTCGGGACATGAAGCTCGCCTTGACAATGCCTCTCACGTGACTCTCGATGTCCTTGAAAGAAAAGAGCACGATTGGGGCACCGTCCTTCCCCTCATGCTGCAGCTCGCATACAAGAAGCGTCCAGGGATTGTGCTCGTCGTAATAGTCGAAAACTCGACAGTAACGCACCTCCGAGCAAGAGACGTAGTGGACCGAATCCCTTGCCGAGGAAACACTTGCACGAAATTCACCAGGATCCCTAATCTCAAAAGTCGGTTTCCCACCTTCGTGATGGGCCCTCCTAATGAGACTTGTCCGCGATTCGAGCCAATGCACTATCAGCTCAGCACTTAGCGTGCCCTCCGAGAGATTCCTCGAAATGCCCCTCTTGACTCGAGTAACCCCAAGCGGACCAGCCTCCATGTACAGCAGGCTCCAAATCGACACATTTGGATCTGCATGCACTGACCCGTCTGGAGCAACCCTTACGGTCTGACTCAAAAATGGATCGGCGCTCAGCTCAAGGTAGATAAGCTGAACCTGCAACTTCCTCATTACCCAGGCAACAAGTCGGTGTCTAACTCCTGGAATCGGGATGTAGCAGAGGATTCGCACCAGCCAGCCATAGTTGACACGACTCAACCGCGGCGGGGTATTGTAAAGATCAATATAGTGAAAGGGAAACGAATAGCCGATTACCGGGTCTGTAATCTCGTCCCAACGAAAGACCCGATTTTGGAGCGCCTTTGGTCCCAATAGAAGCACGACCATACCAGTAGCTACCCAGAACAGCACCGGCCCAGACCACTCCCATACCATTCCCGGCTGCCCCAAAGCGCTGAAGGCGATCACCAGAAACGCGATGCCTCCGAAAACCAGGTTAACCTGTTTCAGATTGTCGGATACATTCCCGCGGAGCGTCACGTTCTCTCGTTCTTTGGCAATGAAGAGGACGACCGTCAATACGAAGACTATCGTCGTCAGGAGCGTAGGGGCGATTTGCATTAGCGGTGATGATGAGATCAAGGCTTGCTGATCGAAAAACGTCTCCCAACCCGACAGGCCATGCTCCTCAATAGAGGTCTCAAGAGTTCGAATCCACCTCCCCAGAGCGATGCAGATAACGGCATTGTATCGAAGCCGGGTGTCGATAATACAATTGATGATCACGGCCGCCCAGAAGAAGAAGGCAGCGATCTTGGAAGCTCGCAGTTTGTCGATCGCGTCCTTGATGCCCGGCTCGAACCTTCGGCGACTCTTTGTGCCCTTCTTCTCGTCATCCGTGCTGAGCAAGAATCTGAAGAACACCGCAAGCAAAGCGCCGATCATCGTGAACTTCAGAATATAGAAGTGCTGCTCTTGCTCGAGACGGTGGTGGATTTCCTGCGTGGCGGTCTTGTAAGCGTCCCGAAGATGCTCGGATTTTTCCGTAAGCGCCTCATCGTCGGCTAGCCCTTCAGGTTGATAGGCGCTTGCTAGGACGATGTTGTATATTTGAAGAACTACGAATACGTATACGACTAGTTGTGCCCGCCAGCGGCCGCGACCAAGCGCATATTGTCTCCCTACCCACATTCGGTACCAGAACAGGATTACCAGGCCAGCGAGTATCAGACTTACCCAAACAGACCAACAGCTCAAACCAAAGGCGACTCTTTGCAGCGCGACAGCATGCGCGACAAGGCTCCTTAGCTTGGGATCCCTACCCGCCTCGGTAGAGTCATCATTCTGAGTCAAGGTGTCGCCACTTGGGTGAAGCGTGTCGTGAATGAGTTGCAGGATGTCGCCGCGCTTCCAGACAAGATGGCGGTAGTGGTCAGCAATGGTATTGCTCGCTGAATGCGTTGAGGACGCCGGTGCACGAGAATCGGCATTGGAAATTGGGATGTTCGGTTGCGTCGGTTCTGGGACTTCGTTGATGAATGCCTGCCTCGCTTCCGTCAGAAGCTTCGTGACCGCGATGTCTTGTGACAGAGTGAATGGTAGTGGGGCGCAGCTTTGGCGAGAACAGAAGGAGGCCTGAGATGAGGGAGATGGCTGGGGGGCATTCTGGCCTGGTGGGCGAGAAGAGGGGGGAGCGTTGGTTGGCGAGTTGGACAAAGGCGGCTCATCCTCGCGAACGGTGCTGCACAGAAGACATCGGAGTTTTTCAAGGTCATCTTCGACTGTCATTCGACCGAGAAGTCGTGTCGAGGTGGCGCTGAGAGCCGTCGTGAATTGCGTGGGTGTTTCGGTCGGGCGAAGTGTTTTCGAGAGAAATGCGAGCCCCTTAAGCTCTCGCTGCAACCGGGTTGTTTCGAAGGAAATGCGGGCAATTGCTTCGTCGAACGTTTGGTAGCCGTCTGGCATCGGAATGGCGGACTCGGCAATCAGAGTGAAGATCTCTTTTCCCCTCCCGAGGTGTTGGCATATTTGCGCCACCTCGCGTTCGGACGTTGGCTGAGGCTCGGAAAACCAAGCCCTATGCTTGAGGCAGAGTCCGATCAGCGGACCAGCGAGCGTGAGGACTGAGAGCGCGACGAAGGCCGCAGGGCGCGTGTTGCGCTTGGGGAAATTCAACCAGCCAGCGTCTCGCCGAACTGGTGCGAAGTTCTCAGGCACGTGTTCACGGGGCATCGTGGGGCAAGTCCCTCAGCTTGAGTCGGATTCGGAAAGTGGCCTTGGGCTCGCGCTGGAACGGCTGTGCCGTCATGGACCGGAGGGGTGCTGGCGGCATTGCGAGCGGAAGGAACGACGTCGGCCAGACTGCACGATCGCAGATTTCAAGTCGAGCACTATCTAGCTCTGGGCACGCCCGTGCTGGGACCGGGGAGGCCGGCTATCTTGGCTGCTCCGGCCGCGGCGAAAGGCCAGCGGCCTTCACGATGCCCGGAACGACGTCTTCACTAGCCACAGCCATGATGTGAAGGCCATGCACCCCAGGCACGCGTTTGAGCTGCTCGATCATCTCGATGCAGATCTTGATGCCTTCCGTCTTCGCATCCGCGGCCCGCTCGATCCGTTCCACCAGCTCGTCTGGAAGTCGCATACCCGGAACGTCGCTCCGCATCCGTCGTGCCATCTGGACCGACTTGATGGGCAGCACGCTGGCCAGGATGTGCGCTTTGCCATGCAGCCCCTGCTCCCTGACCTTGTCCATCCACGCGATGAATCGCGGCAGTTCGTAGATCGCCTGGGTCTGGATGAAGTCGGCGCCAGCCCGGATCTTCTTGGCCAAGGTGATCATGTGGAGTTCCAAGGGGTCAGCGAACGGGTGGGCCACAGCGCCGATGTAGAGCGGCACGTCCCCCGAGATCGTCTCGCCACTTTCGACCCGGTGCTCGTCCCGCAACGCCTTGAGCATCTGAATCAACTGGATCGGGTCGATGTCGTAGGCGCCCGCGGCAGCCGGATGGTTGCCCAGGCGCTGGTGGTCGCCGGCCAGGCAGAGGACGTTGCGAATGCCGAGTGCAGCGGCGCCCAAAATATCGCTCTGCAAAGCCAGGCGGTTTCGGTCTCGTACCACCACTTGCAGCACGGGCTCTGCACCTGTCTCCTTGAGCAGGAGACATCCGGCCAAGCTCGACATGCGCACCACAGCGGCCTGGTTGTCTGTCACATTGATGGCGTCGCACCACGACTTGAGCAGCTCCCCCTTATTGCGCATGCCGTCGGGAGAACTCCCCTTGGGAGGGCCGGCTTCGGCTGTCACGGCGAGATGACCGCTCTCCAGTACTTCTTCCAGATGGCTACCCGATTTCACGACGGCTTCCTAGTCTGCTGTGTCAAAGACGCATGCTCCTATAGCTCACCGGCGACGTGAAGCAACTCACATCCGCGTCTCGTCGCCGAGCCTGTCTGACGCGGCACCGCCGCGCGGCGGGCTGGCTGTCCGGCGATGAACTTCCCCTTTTCTAAGGGGTGCGTGCCTTCTGGCCAAATTCTGTGGTCTACTTCACTTTCAAAGTCTCTCGAGTTTTATCCTTCTGGACGAGCCATGAAGAAGCACCTACTGTTCGTCGCGATCTTGAGTCTGAGCGTTGGCGCTTGTGCCGCCGGTCAGGATGAGGCCGCCAAGGCCGACGCCGCCGGCGGTAGCACCGGGTCGGCCGGCAACACCGGCGGGCCCGGCGGCGGGACCACGGGCTCAGGCGGTTCGCGCGCCAGCGGCGGCACGCCGAGCTCTGGGGGTGTGACCGTCACAGGCGGCTCGACCAGATCGGGCGGCACCACCAGCTCAGCGGCCTCGACTAGNNCAGCTCAGCGGCCTCGACCAGCTCGGGCGGGACCACTCGGTCGGGGGGCACGACGGGCGCGGGCGGAACTACCACCTCGGGAGGCACGACAGCCACAGGTGGGTCGACCAACTCGGCCGGAACCAGCGGCTCAGCAGGTGCGACGGCCACGGCCGGGGCAACAAGCCCTGGCGGTTCGACGAGCAGCGGGGGAACCACAGCCAGCGGGGGCAGGGCTGGCGGTAGCACGAGCAGCGGGGGAACGACGGCAACCGGGGGCAGGGCTGGCGGTAGCACGAGCAGCGGGGGCAGGGCTGGCGGTAGCACGAGCAGTGGGGGAACCACGGTCGCGGGCGGTTCCACGAGCGCAGGAGGCTCGGCCAGCAGTCCCGGCGTCTGCACCTTCGCCAGCGGCCTGAACGTGGCCTGGGTTCAGTTCGCCGGCGACGTCCCCAACCCGAACCTCACCACGTTCAATACCATCTTCAAGAACACCTACAATGCTGGTGGGCGCGTGATCCGCTGGTGGTTCCACACCAACGGAACCGTGACCCCTGGTTACGATTCGAGCGGCAAGGCCCAGAAGATTCCGCAAACTCACATCGACGGCGTGAAGGCCATCCTCAACGCCGCGGCCACCAACAAAGTCGCCATCAACATCAGCCTCTGGTCGTTCGACATGCTTCAGGGCGGCGAGAGTATTTCGGCAACGACCTTGGCAAACAACGCCGCCCTGCTGTCGAACGACACCAACCGCCAAGCCTACATCGACAACTATCTGACTCCGCTGGTCACCGCGCTCAAAGGCACTCCCGGCTTGTACTCCTATGAGATTTTCAATGAGCCGGAGGGCATGAGTCAGAGCGGTTGGACAACCTCGGGAACCAGGACCACGGAAGCGTTCATTCAAAAGACCGTGAACTGGTTGGCGGCGGCGATCCACTCGGCTGATTCGACGGCACTCGTCACCAATGGCGCCCAGACCTTCGACTACTGTTCAGGCGTGAGTGGCAAGAACAACTACTATTCAGACACGGCCCTCAGGAACGTGGGTGGCAAGCAGAACGGAACCCTCGATTATTACGAAGTCCATTACTACGCATCCAACGGCACCTCAAACTCGTGCTTCACGCACCCGGCATCGTACTGGGGCCTTGACAAGAAACTCGTGATGGGCGAGTTCGCGGCCGCGGCAACCGACGGCACCGCGCTGGCAGACTTGTACACAAAAATCTACAGCACCGGCTACAGCGGCGCGTGGGCATGGTCGTACGACGCAGACTGGAGGTGGCCCGCGATGCAGACGCCGATGCAGAACCTCTACACCGCGCAGAAGGCGACAATTGACAGTTGTCCCTGATGAACGGCAGGTCTAGAAAAATGGCGGTTCGAGCCCTGATCGTTGGCGGCGTTGCGGCCGTTGCCCTGGTGATGGCCGCTCGCCGGTGTGACGAGCCCAGGCAGCACGAGACGGTGCAAGAGAACGCGCCTGCGTCTTCCGCACCGGCGAATCCGCCCGTTGCGCCGGCCGCAGTACCCAAACTTCGCCCTCCGCCGCCAGCTCCCACGGCCGCGCCCGGACCTTCGTCAGCACCCTCCGGGCCGCTCAATGAAGCCCAGCTCATGGTGCGGCTTCGCAGCATCAAGGACAGCAATCCCGCTGCGGCCATCGATCTCGCGCGCGATGGAAATCGCCGCTTCCCTGACAGCGCGGACGCGCCCGAGCGCCATTCGATTCTCATCCATGCCCTCGCCAACGCCGAGCAGCGTTCCGAGGCGCGCGGCGAAGCCGAGCAGATGGTGAACCACTACCCCGATTCCGAGTGGGTGCGTGAAGTCGAGCGCTTCACTGGGGCTCACCGCCATCGCAACATTCGAGTCAACGACGCCGGGCAGCTCGAGTACTACTGAGACTAACTTCAAGTGAATCCGCCNNCTGCGCAGCCGTGCGATGCTCCGGCGCGATGAAGACGTCGCCCCGAGTTGCCGAGAAGTCGCTGCCCACGCCACGAGAGATCGTCGCGTACCTGGATCGCCATGTGATCGGCCAGGAACGTGCCAAGCGCACGGTGGCCATCGCAGCCTACAACCACCTCAAGCGCTGCGAGCAGAAGACCGCGGCCGGCAAGCGTCTCATCAAGAAGTCGAATCTCCTGCTCATCGGCCCCACCGGCTGCGGCAAGACCCACGTCGCCCGCACCCTGGCCGAGTTCCTCGACGTGCCCTTTGCCATCGCCGACGCGACTGAGTACACCGAGGCCGGTTACTACGGCAAGGACGTGGAGGTGATGATCGCCGAGCTGCTGCACAAGTGTGGGCAGGACGTGCAGGAAGCTCAGCGAGGAATCGTGTTCATCGACGAGGTCGACAAGATCGCCCGCCGCACGCACAGCGCGCGCACCGGCGCGGGGGCGCGCGACATCGGCGGCGAGGGGGTCCAGCAGGGATTGCTCAAGCTGTTGGAGGGCCGTGAGGTCTTCGTTCCGCAGAATCTGACCCAGCACTGGAACAAGCACGATTTCACGGTGGTCGACACGCAGGACATCCTGTTCATTGCCTCGGGAACCTTCACCGACTTGCGCCTGTACCAGGAAAGCCGCGCAGTCGGATTCGGCCAGGCGAATGCGGACGGCCGTCGCCTGCCGCCGATTACCGAGAAGGAGTTGCTCGACTATGGTCTTCTCGCCGAGTTTCTCGGCCGGCTTCCCGTGCGGGTCGAACTCGACCCCCTGTCAGAAGACGATCTCTTCCAGATCCTGACCGTGCCGTCGGATTCCGTGGTGCGCGAGTATCAGGCCTTGCTCAAGACCGACGGCGTGGACCTGCGCTTCGAGGACAAAGCGCTGCACGAGGTGGTGCAGTTCTCCTTGCGGCGCAAGACTGGCGCGCGCACCCTGCGCGCCCTGGTCGAGGAAATCTGTCACGAAGTGATGTTCGAAGCGCCCGAACGACGGGGCGAAACCATCGTGATTGACGCCGAGACAGCCTGTGCCCGGCTGGCACGGCTGGGCGAGGGCGCTGGCGCGCGCGACTAGTCCGGATTGGCTAGAACTGCAGAATCCTCATGAAGATCAGTGATCTCTTCGGCAAGGGCCAGCCGCTTTTTTCGTTCGAGGTCTATCCGCCCAAGACCCAGGCGGGCGCCGCGACGTTGCAACACACCCTTGCCGAGCTGACCGACCTTGCCCCGGCCTTCGTCTCGGTCACCTACGGCGCTGGCGGTTCGACCATCGATCGCACGGTCGAGCTGGTGACCCGCGTCCAGCACGAGCACGGCTTTGTCGCCATGGCCCACCTGACCGGGAACGCGTCTGGACGGGCCGGAGTCGCGGCACTGATTGACCGTCTGGTCGACGCGGGAATCGAGAACCTGATCCCCCTGCGCGGCGATCCGCCCGCCGGTGTGAACAACTTTGTGCCGCCGGCCGACTCCTTCGCACATGCCTCGGAGATGGTGACTTTCATCCGGCAGCGCTACGGCCAGCGCCTGTGCCTGGCCGGTGCAGGCTATCCCGAGGGCCATCCCGAGTGTCGCGACCTGGCGCTCGACATGCAGCACCTTGTGACCAAGGTGCGCGCCGGCGTGGATTTCATCATCACCCAGCTCTTTTTCGACAACCGCTTCTATTTCGACTTCGTGGCGCGCGCCCGCGCAGCCGGCATCACCGTGCCCATCATCCCTGGCATCATGCCCATCACCGACGTGGCGCAGATCCAGCGCATGACTCAGATGTGCGGTGCCAGTGTCCCGGCTGTCCTGCGGGCCGAGCTGGAAAGACGCCGCACCGACAAAGTGGCGGTGACCCAGCTGGGTGTGGCCCAGGCGACCGCCCAGTGCGTGGATTTGCTTCTGGGCGGCGCACCCGGGGTGCACTTCTATACGCTGAACCAGTCGCCCGCGACGCGCATGATTCTGACCGTGCTCAAAGCGCGGCTGTGACCGCCGGGCGGGCTACTTCAGTTCTTCCTCGACGATTCGTTTGACCGTGGGCGGCTCGAAGTGGCCCTTGTGCGCCTTCATGATCTCGCCCATGACCTTGCCCGCCAGCTTGGGGTCCTTGACCGGCAGACGTGCGATGGTTTCTTTGACCACGGCGCGCACTTCGTCGTCACCGGCGGCCTTGGGCAGAAACCGCCCACAGAATTCGATCTCGAAGTCGATCTGGGGCAAGTGCTCTGCTCCCCGCTCGCCCAGGCCCGCGTACTCTTCACGTGCCTTGCGCAGCTGCTTCTGGTAGGCGGCGATCACGTCCAACCACAGGGCCTCGTCGAGCGGTCCTTTGAAGCCGGCCGCGGTTCGTCGCTCCATGTGCTTGGT
>PMZX01000386.1 GCA_003170035.1 Myxococcales bacterium
CGTGGCAGGCGGCAGTGCTGCAGGCGGGAGCGTGGCAGGTGGGACCGTGGCAGGCGGCAGCACAGTAGGCGGCAGCACAGCAGGCGGGAGCGTGGCAGGCAGCAGCGCGACAGGCGGAAGAGCTACCGGCGGCACGATCACCGGCGGAACATCGGCTGGCGGCAGAACCTCAACCGGCGGCGCCACCGGTGGCTCTGGCGGTACAGCCAGGGGCGGCAACACGACGACCGGCGGAACCGCCTCTGGTGGGACTGCGACGGGCGGCACGACCGCGACCGGCGGCGCGCCCCCGGTCGGGGGCAGCAAGGGCAGCAGTGACGGCACGACCCCCATCACAGTCTGGATGGCAGGGGATTCCACCATGTCGGGCTCAGGCTGCACCGGCGGCGGCTGGGGAGACCAGTTCGCTTCGGTGTTCAACAAGAACGTGACTGTTCAGAACAAGTCAGTGGCCGGCCGGAGCATTCAGACCTGGCTCTATGAAGGGGCCGTGAGCAGCACCATGGGCGCCAACGGTGAGTGCACCCTGACCGGCACCACCTACTCGGCAAACTGGAACGCAATGCTCACGGGGATGAAGGCGGGCGATTGGCTGTTCGTCGAGTTCGGCATCAATGACGGCGATGGCACCTGTCCGCGACACGTCGGCACGACCCTGTTCCAGACCTACCTCACCACCATGGCGAAGGCTGCCAGCGATCGAGGTGCGCAAGCCATCTTCTTGACATCAACCAGCGCCATCGCCTGCAACGGCAGCACGGCCCAGGCCAACCGTGGGTTCGGGCCCCAGACCAAGGCCGCAGGAACCGCCGACAATGTGCCAGTCATCGATATGACCGTGCTCACGGCCGCCCTGTACACCAGCGTTGGCCTCTGCCCGAACAGCAGCGACTACACCTCGACGACAAGCAAGGTGGGCCTGTTCTTCTGCAACGATCACACACATTTCGAGGCAGCCGGCGCCCTGCAGATCGCCCAGACCGCCGCCAAGGCGCTCAAGGACCAAGGGATCGGGCTCGCGGCCTACCTCCTCTAGGACAGGGTCTCGGTTGCACGGCCACCATGGAGATCTCTCCGCCATGAAAACCTCTTTCACCCGAACCTTCGCCGCCGCTCTCGCTGTCACCGCTTTCTCACTGCTGGGCTGCAGCTCAGGAAACGGTGGCTCCCCGCCTGGTACTGGTTCGGCAGGAAACCAGGGCGGCGCGGTCACTCCTTCCGGCGGCGTGAGCGCCGGTGGTGCTGCGGGCGTCTCGACGACCGCGATCAGTTTTGGAGGTACCACCAGCAACGGCAGCTCCCCCGCATCTGGTGGGAAGACTCAGACGCAAAGCAGTTCGACCGCTCAAGGCGGTTCGGCTGCCGGCGGAACCGTGACCAGTGCGGCCGGCCAGACAGCAACTGGCAGCAGCGCCGTTGGCGGCGCAGCCACCGGCGGGACAACAACGGGCGGCAGCGTGACCGGCGGAACCGAAACCGGCGGCAGTGTGACGGGGGGAACGACCGCCCTCGGCGGCACGACGACCAGCGCGACGGGCGGGGGTCCGCACATTGATCCGACATATCCAATCGGCGGCACCACGAGCGTGACTGGTGGCAACGCCACCGGCACCCGCACGGGCGGCAGAACATCGAGTGGAGGGGCCACGGGTCCGACGGGTGGCACAGCCGCAGGTGGCAAGACCGCAACCGGCGGAACCGCCTCGGGTGGGACTGCAACCGGCGGCACGACAGCGCCGCCAATCGGTGGCAGCCTGGGCAGCAGCGATGGCACGACCCCGATCAAGGTTTGGATGGCAGGGGACTCCACCATGTCGGGCTCAGGCTGCGACGGTGGCGGCTGGGGAAGCCAGTTCGCTTCTGTGTTCAACAGCAAGGTGACTGTCGTGAACAGTTCGGTAGCCGGTCGAAGCATCCAGACCTGGCTCTATGATCCCAACGTGACCTCGACGATGGACGCCAACGGCGAGTGCATTGTCAATCCCAAGACCTACAACCCGCGCTGGACNNCCATGACCGACCCGAACACAGGGATGAAGCCCGGCGACTACCTGTTCATCGAGTTTGGTATCAACGACGCCACAACCACTTGCGAGGCCGGAAAGACTCGCCATGTCGGCTCCGCCCTTTTCCAGACCTACCTGACCACCATGGCTCAGGCAGCCAAAGATCGAGGTGCGCAACCCATTTTCCTGACTTCAATGAGCGGCCTGCAGTGTTCCGGCAGCACGGCCCAGCCCAACCGTGCCTTCGGGCCTGAAACCAAGGCCGCGGGAGCAGCCGACAACGTACCGGTCATTGATGCGACCGTGCTCTCGGCAGCGCTGTACACCAGCCTCGGCCTGTGTCCGAGCAGCGGCGTGACCTCGGGCGCGTCAGGCGCCTTCTTCTGCAACGACACCACGCACTTCGAGAAAGCCGGCGCCCTTCAGATCGCGCAAATGGTCGGCAAAGCCCTGAAGGACCAGGGTATTGGGCTGGGAGCCTACGTCGCCAACTAGGACACGGCCGCAACTGCGAGCTAGCATGGAGACATCTTCGCCATGAAAACGTCTTTCACCCGAACTCTCGCCGGCGCTTTCGCTCTCACTGCTTTGTCACTGCTGGGCTGTAGCTCCGGAAACGGTGGCTCCCCGCCCGGCACTGGTTCGGCGGGAAGCTCAGGCGGCGCGGTCACGCCTTCCGGCGGCACGAGTGCCGGTGGCGCTGGGGGCGTCTCGACGACCGCGATCAGTTCCGGAGGTACCACGAGCAACGGCGGCACCCCCGCATCTGGTGGGCAGACTCAGACGCAAAGCAGTTCGACCGCTCAGGGCGGTTCGGCTGCCGGCGGAACCGTGACCAGTGCGGCCGGCCAGACTGGCGGCAGCGCCACGGGCGGCAGGACCACCGGCGGATCTGCCAGCGGCGGAAGTGCGACAGGCGGCAGCGTGACAGGCGGCAGCGCGACGGGCGGTAGCGCCACGGGTGGCAGCGTGGCGGGCGGTAGCGCGACAGGCGGCAGCGCGACAGGCGGCAGCGCAACGGGGGGCGGCGCGACGGGTGGAACAATCGTCGGCGGCACGACCACCGGCGGGACATCGGCCGGCGGCGCAACTGGCGGCAGAACCTCAACCGGCGGCGCCACCGCTGGCGGGAGGACCGCAACCGGGGGCACCACCGGTACGACTGGCGGCGCGACGGCGGGCAGAACCACAACTGGTGGAACCGCCTCTGGCGGGACTGCAACGGGCGGCACGACAGCGCCCCCAGTCGGTGGCAGCCTGGGCAGCAGCGACGGCACGACCCCCATCAAGGTGTGGATGGCGGGCGACTCCACCATGGCGGGCGGGGCCACAACCGCCTGTGCCGCCTGCCCCTGCGGCTACGGAAGTCAGTTCGATCCTCTGTTCAATAGCAACGTGACCGTCGTGAACAATGCGGTCGGCGGTCTGACCATTCAGACCTGGCTCTATCAGGGCGTCAGCTCGACCCCGGATGCTAACGGCGAGTGTGCCGTAACCAACACTGCCTTCAACTCGCGCTGGACCAACATGCTCAGTGGGACATCTGCGATGAAGGCCGGCGACTACCTGTTCATTTCCTTTGGAATCAATGACGGCGACAGTTCATGTCCGAAGCACGTTGGCCAAGCCAAATATCTTGGCTACCTCAACCTGATGGTAAAGGCCGCCAAGGATCTGGGAGTGGAACCCATCCTCATGCCTCCAGTTGGNNAATAATGTGCCGGTCATTGATTTGGGCGCGCTCAGCGTGGCCCTGTACAACAGCCTGGGCCTCTGCCCGAACAGTGCTGACTACACCTCGACGACAAGCAAAGTGGGCCAGTTCTTCTGCCAAGACCACACGCACTTCGAGCTAGCCGGCGCCAAGCAGATCGCCCAGGTGATTGCCAAAGCGCTCAAGGATCAGGGCATCGGGCTCGCGGCGTATTTGCTCAATTAGCGAGGTCTCCGCAGGCGTGGTGAATTAGTCGGGTGATATCGCTGGGTTAGCGCGGGGTTGGGTGACTGCAAACCGCGCCTGGGTCACCGTCGGTGACCAGCAGAGCGAGCTTGCCCTGGACAGAACCCATGACGCGACCGATCCACCGGCGATTGACACCAGCCCCTTCTTCTGTCAATCGTCGACGCAACTTACTCAACTCGTAGCCGACAACTCCAAACATGAGAAGACAACGTATCGTACATACGGGGGTACTGGCACTTGTTCTGCCGGTGACGATGGGTCTTGCTTGCGGCCTGAAGCGGGACTGGAACATCTGCGCACCCGAGGACAAGCAGCCGTGCCTTCCGGGGTTCGTGTGCACCGCCGATCTCCGCTGCGTGCCGGCTGGCGACGGCGGCACTGACGGCCTTGTCAGCGTCGACGGCCAAGGCCCGACAGACGGGACTGTGGGTGGCGTGGACGGTCCCAAGTCATCTGGGACCGACGGGCCTGGGGGGGCGCTCGACGGCCCCACGTCTGGCGGGGCCGACGGCGCCGGTGGCCCCACGACTGCAGCGGATGCATCGGGTTCGCCGGGACCCGCGTTCACCGACGCCGCAGCTGGATCCGACGGTGCCGGCGGCCCCGTGACCGCGGTGGATGCGCCGGTTTCGCCGGGGCCCGCGCCACCCGACGCCCAGGTAGCCCCGAACCCCGGACTCGACGGCTCCGCTGGCGCCGTTGGGAGTGACGGCGGACCCGACGCCCCTCCCGATGTCCCGTTGGCGCCCCCCGATGTGCGACCTCTCCTGGCCCCCGGCGCGCCGTGCTTGGCTGGCAGCGACTGCACCGCTGGATCTTGCGTATACAATGCGGCTGGAACGGCGAAGATCTGTTGTTCGAGCGCCTGCTCGAACGCATGCCAGGCCTGCAAGAGCGACGGGTCCGGATGCACGCAAAAGAACTCGGGTCTGGTTGATTCGGCTTGTGGGACCACGCCCGCCACTTGCCAGGACGGAACTTGCGACGGCGTGAGTGGCTGCAAGATAACGACAGGAGCCAAGTGTGGCAGCTCGTCGTGTGCGGCGGGTTCCCTGACCGTCGCGCCTTCGTGCAACGTGAGCGGCCAATGCGTCGCCGCTCTGCCAACCCCATGCCCGTCTGGCGTTTGCAGTTCGTCAACTGGGTGCGCGGCTT
>PMZX01000138.1 GCA_003170035.1 Myxococcales bacterium
GTGGCCGCCGAGCCGAAGAGAAATGCAAGGCGCACCTCGGGCCGACCTTGCAGCGCAGTGGTCAGACAGCCTGTCAGCTCCTCGACGGTCACGCAAAGATACTACCACTTCCGGCACAGTCGGCGAAGCAAGGCTGCGGCGGCGTCAGGCAGGAATGCGGAGATCCCCGACCGTCGAGCCACCGTTGTATGATGGCGGTGGCGAGACCATCGTGAACGCGGATCCATCATCCGATCAACCAGCCACGGCTTCGCGCTCGGCGTGGCGAGCCTTTCTCTGGGTCGCGCTGGCGCTGGCCGTGGTCTACCTGCCGATCTTCCTCGGGCAGATCATCTTCTTTCGCGACGTCGCGCACTGGATTTTCCCAGCTCGCATGTTCGTGCGCGATTCCCTGCTGCGTGGGGAGCTGCCGGCGTGGAATCCCTTGCAGGGCCTGGGCTTCGCCGCCCTGTCCAATCCGCTCTACGGCGTCTTCTATCCTCCCAACTGGCTGTTCCTACTGGTTGGTCCCGACTGGGTCGCTTCGATGATCACCTGGCAGGACTTCGCGCATCTTCTGTGGGGCAGCGCAGGCGTGTTCTGGCTGGCCAGGCGCCTCCAGGCGTCGCCAATGACGGCCTCACTTGCGGCGCTGGTGTGGGCTCTGTCTGGCTACACCACCGCGCAATGGACGTCGGGGCTCTTGCTGCTGGCCGATGCCTGGGTGCCCTGGGCTGCGGTGGGGCAAATCGCGCTGGTGGACAGTGTGCGTGCCGGTCATCGTCGCTGGATGATGGGCGTGGTCAAGGCGGCCTTGCCCACGGCCTTTGCCATTCTGCTGGGCGAGGTGTTCGTGGCTGTGATCGGTGTCTGCTTCGGGCTGGTCCTGGCGATTGGTGTGCAGGTCAGCGAGCGGCGAGCGCGGCCGGAGGTGTCAGTCTCTTCGCGCGGCTGGCCGGCCGCGGTCGCGCTGGCCCTGGTGCTGGCAGCCGGCGTGGGCGCCATCGTTGTGCAGCCGGCTCGCGCCGCGATGGCCTCGACTGCGCGGGCTGCGCCGCTGTCCAAGGCCGAGGCAGAGATGTGTTCGTTGCACCCCTTGCGCCTCATCGAGTTCATCGCGCCCGGGAGCATGGGCGATCCCTACGGTACCTATCCTGCGGCCCAGTGGATCGGCGAGCCGCACCTGGACGGGCTGCCGCTTTCCTACAGCATGTACATGGGCGCCAGCGTGATCGCACTGGCGCTGGCCGCGTTCCGTCGCCGCCGGAGGTTCGTCGTGGCGCTGGGTGCGATCGCGGGGGCGGCGCTGCTGATTGCCATGGGCCGGCACCTGCCGGTGCACGGCGTGTTTCGCATTCTGGTCTTTCCCCTCGCGTACATGCGTTTCCCTGATAAGTACACCGTCATTCTAGTGGCGGGGTTGGCCTTGCTGGCGGGTTTGGGCGCGGCTCGCGTTCTGTCGTCCGAAGCACAACCCTGGCGCCGGACCGCGATCCTTCTCGCGCTGATCGTCGGATTTGGGATCGCGTCGCCTTTCATTTTTCCGTTTCCCTGGTCCGGGTTCATGGTACACGGTCTGCGCCACGGGGCCGTGGCGGTGCTCGCGGTGCTGGGAATACAGGTCCTGGCAGCGCGCAGTTCGCGCCTGGCGCCTGGGTTGCTCGTGGTCACGGTGGGCTTCGATCTCGCGCTGGCCTGCTGGCCCTTGCAGGGCTTTGCGCCACGTGCACTGGCTGTCGACCAGCCACGGGCCGCGCGGATGGTTCTGGCTGGTCGGGCAGGCCACACCGAGCCGCCCCGGGTGTTCCGCTCGGAGGCGGTGACCGGCACGGTGATCGCGTGGACCCGGGCGTCGACCCACGCGCAGGGCGAGGCCCGCCTGCAGCAGACGCTGGTCACCAGCACGGCCAACGCATGGGGCATCGCCATGATGCCGGGCTACGACGCCGCCATTCCCAGTCCTCTGGTGAGCGCGTGGGCCGCGGGCGAGGCCAGTCGACTGGCGGCGTTGCAGCTCTTCGGGGTGGACTACGCGGTGTTGCCGGTACGCGATCCGCGCGTGCAGACCGACCAGCGCACCGGCGTGCAGCCGCTTTCTGACCTCTTGCCAGGCGCGCGCCTCTATCGCGTGACCGACACCCTGCCGCGCGTGTTCTTGGCTGCCCACGCCGAGGTTCTGCCCGACCCGATCGCGCTGTCCCGCCTGTACGAGCCGGCCATGGTCGCGGGCGAGAGTGTCTGGCTGGCGCCCGAGGCCAATGCTGGTTCGCTGCTTGCGCCACCGGGTCGGGCCGGGACGTGTCGGATGGAGTTCTTTTCCAATCGACGTCTGGAAGCCCACTGCGATGCCGAGCAGCCGGGACTGGCAGTCTTCAACGAACAGTACGACCGGGGATGGAGCGCAATGGTTGACAGCCAGTCAGCGTCGGTCCTGCGCGCGAACCTCAACATGCGCGCACTCTTGCTCACGCCGGGTGCGCATCACATCGTGATGAAATACAGCCCGCCGGGCTTTCCTGCCGGTGCGGTTGTCACTCTCTTGTCCATGTTGGCCTTGCTGGGATTGGCCTTCGCCCATGGGCGCGGGCAAAGGCGAGCGTGATATCGGCGTCTCAAATGGCGGCCATGGACAATTCAGACAAACCATCGAACAGCAGCCCTGTCACGGTATGGCGCCTGCTGCTGGTGACTGTAGCCATCTTGTGTGTTGTCTATTTCCCCATCTGGCTGGGCCGCATTGTCTTTCGTAGTGACGTCGCCCACTGGACGTTACCGGCGCGCTGGTTGGTGCGCGATTCGCTGTTGCGCGGGGAATGGCCTGGCTGGAACCCCTTTCAGGGAATTGGGTTTGCCATCCTTGCTGATCCGCTCTATGGCGTCTTCTATCCGCCCAACTGGCTTTACCTGATTGTGCCGCCGGACTGGCTGGCAAGCCTGGTGACCTGGCAGGACTTTGCCCATCTTGTGTGGGGCGGCGTGGGGATGTTCTTCGTGGCGCGACGACTGGTCGGCTCGCCGGTCGCGGCCTGCGTGGCGGCCTTGGCCTGGTCGCTGGCTGGCTACAACACCAGTCAGTGGACTGCGGGCATGCGCATGGTCGGGGGTGCGTGGGTGCCCTGGGCAGCAGCCGGTCATCTGGCGTTGCTCGATAGCCTGCGGCGGGGCGGTCGCGGTTGGCTGATGGGCGCGGTCAAGGCGGCACTGCCTACCGCCTGCGGCTTGTTGGTCGGGGAAGTCTTCGTGACCATGATGGGCGTGGGCTTTGCGCTGGCCACGGCTGCTACTGCCGAAGTGCTTGAGCGCGGTCGCGATCTGGCGCGTGCGCGCTTTCGCGCTCGCTGGCTGGGCGTGTTTGCACTCGCTCCTGCTCTGGCCGCAGGGGTGGGCGCGATCACTCTGGTGCCGGCGTACGCACTCAAGGGCTCGACGGCGCGTGCCGGTGCGCTTTCGCGGGCCGATGCCGAGGCCAACTCGCTTCACCCGGTTCGACTGGTCGAGTTCGTTGCTCCTGACAGCATGGGTAACAGCGAGGGGTTCCAGCCCGCGGCGCGATGGATCGCGGAGCCGGGCCTCGAGAACATCCCCCTGTCGAACAACCTGTACATGGGNNAGTGGCGCGCTTTTGCTGGCGCTGGGCAGATATCTGCCGGTACACGCTGTCTTCCGGCGCGTGGTGTTTCCCTTCGCGCATATGCGCCACCCGGAGAAGTACACAGTCGTGTTGGTCGGCTGCCTGGCCTTGCTGGCCGCCGCGGGCACGGCGCGGACCCTTGCGGCCGAGCGCCAGCCCTGGCGGCGGGTGGCGGTTCTGCTCGGTCTTCTGCTCATGCTCGCCCTGTTGGCGCGATTCTTCTTTCCAGGGCATTGGGCCGCGCAGGTGACCCGGGGCGCTCTTGCCGGCGGCCTCGCGGTGGCCGGCGTGCTGACTGTGCAGTTTCTTGTGGCCAAGCGGCTGCAGCTTGGCCCGATCCTGGTCATCGCAGTCGTGGGCCTCGACCTGGCGGCGCAAACCTGGCCGTTGCAGGTTTTTGCTCCCCGCCAGATTGCAGCGGTGTCGGCTCCGGCCGCGCGCGTGGTGCTGGCGGACAGCCCTGGGCACGGGGAGCCGCCGCGGCTTTACCGAGCCAACAATGTGTTGCAATACGCGAGCCGCTTTGCGCCGACGCCTCCGCGCGAATTGGGCGAGTTGTGGCTGTTGCAGACCTTCATTACCAATACCGCCAATATCTGGGGCATTGCCACTTTGCCCGGGTACGATGCGGCGATTCCGGCGGCGCTGGACAGCATCTGGGAATCCGGGCTGGCCGAAGGACAATCGGTGCTGCGCTTGCTCGGGGCGCGCTATGCCCTGNNGGGCAGGCGCAGGTGGCGGACGATGCAACAGCGTTGCGCCGGATTCTGGATCCAGCCGTCATCGCCGGCCGCACCGCCTGGCTCGCCCCGGACTTGGGTGCTCGGTCCCTTGTCGGTCCGGCCGATTCACCACCAGGTACCTGCGCCCTCGACTCCTATTCCAACAACCGCCTGCAGGCGACCTGTCAGGTTCAGCGATCGGCGCTGGCGGTGTTCGTGGAGCAGTACGAGAAGGGATGGAGCGCCACTGTTGATGGCCGACCTGTGCCCATTGTCAGGGCAAATCTCATCATGCGCGCGGTGGCCGTCGGGCCCGGCACCCACAGGATTGCGATGGAGTTCAGGACGCCCGGCCTGCGGGTTGGTGGGTTCCTGACGGTGGTGTCTTTGATGGTTCTGGTGGTACTTGCGGCGGCAAGTAGGCGTAGGAGCTTGGCTGAGAACACAGGCTAGGGTTACTTTGCACCCTCCGCCAGTTTCGCCCATGAGTCGCGCAGAGGGACGATGCGGTTGAACACGGGCTGACCTGGCCTGGAATCGACCGCGTCCACGCAGAAGTAGCCCAGTCGCTCGAACTGGAAGCGGCTACCAGGCGTGGCCTCGACCAGGGCTGGCTCGATCTGGGCATCGGAGAGCACCTGCAATGAATTGGGATTGAGGCAGGTACGAAAATCGGCGCCACCCTCGCCCGGATTCGCCTTGGTGAACAAGCGATCGTAGAGGCGAACGGTCGCCGGCTTGGCATGCGCGGCCGAAACCCAGTGGGAAGTGCCCTTGACTCGTCGGCCGTCGGGCGCGTCGCCCCCGCGCGAGGCCGGATCCCAGGTGCAGTGCAGTTC
>PMZX01000180.1:0-1381 GCA_003170035.1 Myxococcales bacterium
ATGGGGCCCTACGTGAGCATCGCCATCAACACCGACATTTCCGGCTTGGATGCCGCCTACGATCAGTACGCCGCGCATAACCTGGTACTGCGCGCAGGCATGCAGTTTGATCCCAACTCCAAGGCATCTGCGCCCAATACCAAGTTGGAAGAACTATCGTTCTCGCCCCCGGGCGGCGGGCGCTTCTCGACCAAGCTGGAGTTGATGGTCCCCAAGCTCAGCACCCAGCTTCGCTTCGACCATTTCACGGTGGACAGCTACCTGCCGGCCGGGCTGCGCAAGCTAGCCGCGGGCAAGCTGCACGGCCGATTATCAGCGACCGCGGAATTCGACGAAACCATGTCCGCGGTCAAGCGAGGAACGTTGACCGGTTTGGATCTTTCCTTCCAGCGGACGGGCAAGAGGATGTCCTTGCCTCGCTCGTTGCGCCTGAGCGGCCAGGCCACCGCTTCACCCGCAGAGGTCAGCACATCGGGCCTTCACATCGAAGTGCCAGGCGCCGGCGTCGATGTGAAGGGCAAGGTTGATTTGGCCAAGCGCCTGCTGGCCCTGGGGTTGCGCGTGGGCACCACGAACCTTCCCCGCCTGCTTGCCTCGCAGGGCGTGCAGCCTCTGGCGCGGGAGGCGTCCGTGGCGGTGGATTTGACTGGCACCATGGACCAACCCCGCGCCAGCGGTCACATCGACGTCAAGGGCATCGGCGGCATGGATGGCGTCCCCGAGGTGTCGTCGTTCGAGACAAAGTTCCATCTGCAGGACGGTACGCTGCACGTGGATTCCCTGGGCGCCGAGGTGGCCGGCGGCACTCTGGCGGGCAGTGGAACTCTCAAGCTGTTCGAGAAGACCGTGCAGCACATGCTGCGGTCGCCAAGCTTGGAATTCCGGCTGGAAGGCAAGCAGATTGCTTTGGAGTCGCTCATCGCGGGCAGTCTGGTGACCGGCAAGATCGCCTTCGAGGTGACGGCCAGTGGCTCGCTTCGACGGCCGAAGATTCGTTTCAAGATGCCGGCCGGAGTGACCGTTTCCGTACTGGGGCAGAGTTGGCAGATCGGGGGCATCGACCTTGAGGTGGATAAAGAGGGTGTGGCGGTGCGCCTGTTGCAGGCAAGCGGCAAGGGGGGCGGCGAGATCCAGATCGAAGGCCACATGCGCTTCGTCCCCAAGACCATGCCCATCGAATGGCATCTCAAGATCACGGACCTGCCCGTGGCCGCGGTGCTGGCGGCTGCCCAGGTTGATGTGCCGGCGGTCGGACGCCTGTCCGTCGATCTGCGCCTGTCGGGCAGCACCAAGGCCCCCCTGGTCGAGGGTACCATCGGCCTTGCCGGGGTGACCGTCATGGGTGTGCGTCTGGGCGATGCCATCCTGAACTTGGACGCGA